>CAZHRV010000106.1:0-15640 GCA_964535035.1 uncultured Rikenellaceae bacterium | reverse complement strand
CGCTCCGCGGTTGTTCATACATGATGATCATAGATTATTAGTATTTATGGAACCGCTGCGCGGTTGTTCATAGATGATGGTCATAAGTTATCAGTATTAACGTACTCGCTCCGCGGTTCTAATCAAATAAGGAATACTTATTTATCGATGGAGTCCCTAGATGATTCTTTAATGTTGAATCCCGGAGGGATTGCATCAATACTTGTACAATAAAATATACATAGACTAAAACCCTGGAGGGGTTTCATAATCCTAATAGTGGTAAGGATCAAATATTTTTTGTATTTTTAATTGTTGCATTTTCTAACTAATTCTTTGTGCTATGAAACCAAACACATTTACAAAACTCTATGTTCATTGTATTTTTACGCCTAAAGGCAGGGAATCACTATTGACAAATTCCATCCGAGAAAAAGTCCATAAATATATTTACGGGATAATAGTTGAGAAAAAATGTTATCCTGTTGCAATTAACGGGACCAAGGACCATATTCACTTATTAATTGGATTCCCACCTACTATCGCAATTTCTGATCTGATACGAGATATAAAGCGTAGTTCAACATTATTTACTAATGATCAAAGAAAAACTTATCTTAAATTTAAATGGCAGGAAAGTTTTGGAGGATTTACAGTGGGATATAGAGAATTAGATCATGTATATAAGTACATTCTGAATCAGGAAACACATCATTCAAAAACAACTTTTAGGAACGAATATGTTAAAATCTTGAATGATGAAGGAGTAAAGTTCAATTCTGAATATTTATTTGAGTTCTATGAGTAATATGATAGTATTAGAATTATAGTTATTCATGGAATCCCCCGATAAATCGGGGCAGGCTCTCCGGGGTTCAATAAATATTTTTATTACTATTGCTCTGCTGAAGGAATTTTAAGAGCTATCTTCCTGAAAACCACCATACATAATACCAATCCCCCAACAATACCGATAATGTTGCTGATAATATCTTTCGGATTGAAGGTCCTTCCGGGGATGATGATCTGGTGAAATTCATCGGCCAGGGCAAAAAGCATGAGACAAACAGTAAGGATTAAATACTTAAAATATGATATATTAAAATCCTTTCCTGAAAATGAGAGATATGTAAGAAATGCAAGCGACCCGTATTCAAGAAAATGGATCAGATAGTCAAGTCTTATATCTGCATTATCAGTGTGTATCTTTAAAACAGGTATTGAAGGGATCGATGAGATAACAAGGATCGTAACTATCCATGTAATAAGCAGGTATAATGCGAATGGCCTTAGAAAAGAGATCAGTTTTATCATACTTATTTTTAATCACGACAAAAATATACCTTTTAAATAACTAATTTTGCCAAAAACAATATTATGATCACTCACGAACAGATAAAAGAATTGTCGCGACGCCGTGATGCGTTAAGGAGGTATCTTTGACATCGATGGCAAACTGAAACTTATTTCGGAAAAGGAGCAAATATCGCAGGAACCCGGTTTATGGAACGATCCAAAACAGGCGGAAGAGCTCCTAAAAAGCATTTCTACATTAAAAAGCTGGACAACCCAGTTTAAAAAGGTCAGTACCGCAGTTGATGACCTTAATGTAATCAATGATTTCTTCAGGGAGGGTGAAGCAACTGAACAGGACCTTGATAACCAGTATGATACATGCCTGTTGTTGATCGAAGACCTTGAAGTACGTAATATGCTGCAAAAGGAAGAGGATCAGTTCGGAGCTATACTGAAGATAAATTCAGGTGCGGGAGGCACCGAAAGCAACGACTGGGCGGCAATGCTGATGAGAATGTACCTGCGTTGGGCTGAAAGAAATGAATATAAAACAAAAGAGCTTGATTTTCAGCCGGGTGATGAGACCGGTATAAAATCTGTTACCATTGAAATCGACGGAGAACAGGCTTATGGTTACCTGAAAAGCGAAAACGGCGTTCATCGTCTTGTAAGAATATCTCCTTTTAATGCACAGGGGAAACGCCAGACAACCTTTGCATCAGTGTTTATTTCACCGCTTGTTGATAACAACATCGAAGTAGAGATAAATCCTTCCGATATCACCTGGGAAACTTACCGCTCAAGTGGCGCAGGGGGTCAGAATGTCAATAAAGTAGAGACAGCTGTGAGGCTGAGGCATCATCCTACAGGAATTGTGATCGAAAACCAGGAAACCAGATCTCAGCTTAATAATAAGGAGAATGCAATACGAATACTCCGCTCTCAGCTCTATGAACTTGAACTGAGGAAAAGAATGGAGGAGATGGCAAAGATCGAAGGTCTGAAGAAAAGGATCGAATGGGGCTCCCAGATAAGATCCTATGTACTGCACCCATATAAAATGGTCAAAGATCTTCGTACAGGACATGAGACCAGTAATGTACAGGCTGTACTTGACGGAGATCTGAATGATTTCATAAAATCATACCTGATGGAATTTGCCGGGAAATAATTCATGCCTGGCTTCCTGCAAAAATGATATTATTCATGAACTGATTTTCAGGTTAAATACTTATTTTGTGCAGGATTATTACCAGAATCCCGGAATGAAAAAGAGAGAAAAGCTGTTTGAACAATTTTCCCCGGTCAGTAAAAAGGAATGGCTGGATAAGATAAGCACCGAACTTAAAAGGGATGATTTTAAAAGTAAACTGGTATGGAAAACAGATGAAGGATTCGGAGTGATGCCGTTCTACATGCAGGAGGATACCGAAAACCTTAAATATATTAACTCTCTTCCCGGGGAGTTCCCCTATTTAAGAGGTAATAAAACAGATAATAATACCTGGAAAATAAGACAAAACATAACAGTAAGAGATTATTCAGAAGCGAACAGGAAAGCGGTTGAAATATTGATGAAAGGTGTTGATTCACTGGGCTTTATAATTGATGATCCGGAATTATTAGGCGAAAAGAACTTTGATTCTCTGCTTAAATACATCTATCCTGAATTTGTCGAACTAAACTTCCTCTCAACAGGAAAGGTAAAAGAGATAGCAGGATTTTTCCTGAATTATATATATAAAACCAAATCAGATCCGCAAAAAATAACCGGAGCTATAGAAACAGATCCCCTAAGCAGGTTAATGCTGAATGGTACACTCTGTATCCCTGTTGAAAAAGGATTTGATTATCTGGCCGATGTGACAGGGATGATCTCTTCTCTTCCCGGTTTCAGGGCAATAAATATCAATGCATCAAATTTTTGCAATGCGGGATCAGATCTAGTACAGGAACTTGGTTTCGCGATATCAATGGGAGCAGAATATGTATCACAGCTTGTTGAAAGAGGAATAGGTGCAGATGTTGCAGCGTCCAGGATCAGGTTCTCCTTCGGTACAGGATCAAATTTCTTTCCGGAAATTGCAAAACTGAGAGCAGCCCGCCTGCTATGGTCAGCGGTCATGAATGGATTCATGCCGGGTAATTATGAATCTGCCAGGATGGAGATACATTGTGTAACAAGCAGATGGAACAAAACCCTGTATGATTCCCATATAAACATCCTAAGAACACAGACTGAGGCAATGGCTGCCATACTGGGAGGAACAGATTCTCTTACGGTCGAGCCTTTTGACGTGGTTTTCAGGGAGCCAGACGAATTTTCAGAAAGGATAGCACGTAACCAGCAGCTCATCCTGAAGGAAGAATCATTTTTCGACAAGGTGGCTGATCCTGTATCAGGATCATATTATATCGAAAATCTTACCAGTCTGATGGAAGATAATGCCTGGAAGCTTTTCCTGGAGACCGAATCACAAGGAGGATTTCTTGAATCGCTGAAAAAAGGATTCATACAGGGAAAAATTCAAGAATCAGCTGCAAACCGTAAAAATGATATTTCAAAAAGAAAGATCAAATTTGTTGGAACCAGTCTTTATCCTGAACAGGATGAAGAAATCCCTGCCCGCACTGATATTGACGGATTATTCATAGGACAACCTTCAGCAGGAGATATTATCGTTGAACCAGTAAGGCTTTTCAGGGGTCCCGCAGTACTCGAAAAAATAAGAATGACTGTCGGGGGAGAGGACAGAAGACCGGCAGCTTTTATGTTTACAACGGGTGACCAGTTTATGAGAAAGGCCAGGGCACAGTTTGCCTCTGATTTCTTCGGATGTGCCGGATACAGGATAATTGACAATCCCGGATTCGAAACAGTTGAGGAGGGGATAAAAGCAGCCGTAACATCCGGATCCGATATCATCGTAATCTGTAGTTCTGATGAGGAGTACTCATTAGTTGCACCGGAAATTTTCAAGCGGCTGAAAAACACGGCAATGATCGTTATTGCCGGCAATCCGCCATGCATGGATGAGCTGAAATCACTGGGGATCGAACACTTCATAAGCACCCGATCGGATATTGTTGCAAAACTTGAATACTTCAATGCCCGCCTGGGAGTGGGGTCTAAAATATTGTAAGGGAGAGATGAGGCCGAAATTTTCATACAGCGATCTTTACAACCTGCCTTTCAGCAAGAAGGATTTTCGTTCATGGGAGACTGAAAAAAGAAGGGGAGAGGACTGGATAACTGCTGAACAGATCCCTGTAAAGAGTGTTTATGGGAGGAATGACCTTGAAGGTATGGAACATCTCGGATATGCAGCGGGATTACCTCCCTACCTGCGAGGACCCTATTCAACCATGTATACTATACAGCCATGGACTATAAGACAGTATGCTGGTTTTTCAACAGCTGAAGATTCCAATGCATTTTACCGGCGCAATCTTGCATACGGGCAGAAAGGGCTCTCAATAGCATTTGATTTGGCCACACACCGGGGGTATGATTCTGATCATGAAAGAGTTGCTGGAGATGTTGGCAAGGCAGGAGTAGCTGTGGATTCAATACTCGATATGAAGATCCTCTTTGATCAGATTCCTCTCAACAGAATGTCGGTATCGATGACAATGAACGGAGCTGTTTTACCCATTATGGCATTTTATATCGTTGCTGCGCTTGAACAGGGAGCAAAAACTGAAGAGCTTACAGGGACGATACAAAATGATATTCTTAAGGAATTCATGGTACGCAATACTTACATTTATCCTCCTGAATTTTCTATGAGGATCATCGCAGATATCCTGGCTTACACTGTAGCAAAAATGCCAAAATACAATTCAATAAGCATATCAGGCTATCATATGCAGGAGGCAGGAGCCACTTCCGACATTGAGCTGGCATATACTCTCGCTGACGGTCTGGAATATTTACGTGCCGGTATTAAGGCAGGACTTGATATTGATACTTTTGCCCCGCGTACCTCATTTTTCTGGGCAATTGGGATGAACCATTTCATGGAGATTGCTAAAATGAGGGCCGCCAGAATGCTCTGGGCAAAGATCGTAAGCGGATTCAATCCCAAAAATCCCAAATCACTGGTATTGAGAACGCATTGCCAGACATCGGGATGGAGTCTTACTGAACAGGATCCGTACAATAATATAGGCAGGACCTGTACAGAGGCAATGGCTGCTGTATTTGGTCATACGCAGAGCCTTCATACAAATGCACTTGATGAAGCCCTGGCCCTTCCGACAGATTTTTCGGCAAGGATAGCCAGAAACACCCAGATATTTATTCAGGAAGAGACAAACATTTGCCGGGCAGTGGATCCATGGGGAGGCTCATATTATGTTGAATATCTGACACATGAGATTGCACACAGGGCTTGGGAGCATATAACAGAGATAGAAGGGCTTGGAGGAATGTCCAAAGCCATTGAATCGGGAATTCCAAAAATGCGTATTGAAGAAGCAGCGGCAAGAACACAGGCAAAAATTGACTCGGGTCTTCAGACCATTGTCGGAGCCAACAGATACCGTCTTGAAGAAGAGGATCCTCTTGAAACCCTTGAGGTTGATAATACTGCTGTCCGTAATTCTCAGATTAAACGTCTGGCACAACTGCGCGATGAAAGAAATGAGTCAGAATGCCAGGCAGCACTTGATGCATTAACAGAATGTGCTAAAACAGGGGAGGGCAATCTTCTTGAGATGGCTGTCGTGGCAGCTTCAAAACGGGCAAGCCTGGGTGAAATTTCTAATGCATGTGAAAAAATAAAAGGGAGGTATAAAGCAGTGGTACGTTCTATATCAGGAGTTTATTCATCCGGTTACAAACCGGATAAGGATCTTAATGATGCAAGGGCGCTTGTTGCCAGGTTTGCTGAAAAAGAGGGGCGTCAGCCCAGAATAATGATCGCCAAGATGGGTCAGGACGGTCATGACCGGGGCGCGAAGGTTGTTGCCACAGGATATGCCGATATTGGCTTCGATGTTGATGTGGGTCCGCTTTTCCAGACACCTGTCGAAACAGCCAGACAGGCAGTTGAAAATGATGTTCATGTTATTGGGGTTTCGAGCCTTGCAGGCGGCCATAAAACTCTTATTCCCCAAGTCATTATCGAACTTAAACGTCTTGGGAGAGAGGATATCCTGGTTATTGCAGGTGGTGTCATACCTCCTCAGGATTACAAGTTTCTTTTCGATACCGGTGTGGCAGCGATCTTCGGACCAGGTACTTCTGTTTACAAAGCAGCAAAACAGATACTTGAGATTTTGTTACATACATTTGAATAGCTAATTAATTGTAAATGAACAACATATATACGCTGGTGCTGATTATTCTGTTAATTTGTTCAGGGTGCATCTCAAAAAAAAGAATGCCTGAAAATATTGCAAGTACTGAACAAACCTATACAGGAAGCCAGGCAACCAATTTCTCTGGACAATCAACATGGCTTCTTGGTTATTTTACAAAGGAACGTCTGACAGAACCTCCTCATTCAGAATGGTATGTTAAGGGGTATGACAAATACCGGGTTGACACTAATGTTGTTAATAAATTAACAGATGTAAGCAGAAACTCAATTACAATAAAAATTGTAATGGGAACCTGGTGTCCTGACAGCAGAAGAGAGGTGCCCCGCTTTATGCGTATCCTTGATTACTGGGAATATCCGGAAGACAAAATCACCTTTATCGGAGTCGACGATGAGAAAAAATCACCTGTGGGAGAGTATGAAAATCTGGATATTGAAAGAGTACCAACCTTTATTTTTTATGTAAATAATGTTGAAGCGGGACGCATCATTGAAAATCCCGTGACGTCTTTAGAGATGGATATGGTTAAGATAATTAAGAGGAATGAATAATAACAAGTAAATAGATTAATGAGATGGAAGAAGAAGTAAAAAACAACACCGGACAAAATTTAGGAATTGCCGCCCTGATAACAGCAATTATTACCTTCGTGCTTGCTGTAATACCATGCGTTGGCCTTATGGCAATTATCCCGGGAATAATTGCCATTGTTCTGGCATCAGTAGGACTTTCGCATGCTGCAAGAACTGATTCACCGCGGGGAGTCCTCGTTGCAGCACTGATTATTGGAATTGTTGCCTCGCTGATCTCGTTTTCACAGGTTTTTGTGGCTGGCAAGATCGCTGAAAAAGCAGATAAATGGCCTGGCAAGATTGAGAAAATTATATCGGATGTTCAGGATAAAGTCCTTGAAGATCTGGAGGATGCCAATGTCTCGATTAAGATTGAGAATGGTGATGAAAAGATTGAAATAAACACCACCACCAATAAGAAAGACCTCGTGGAGAAACTCGAAAAACTGGAAGGAGAAGATACCAGCGTTGTGGATACACTTGATCGGGAGTAAAAAGTATGGCGACAGATATTAAAGGTGAAATTTACAAAAGAACCATACCTTATTATCAATATTGTTTTGACCGGAGTAATTATGCTGGTCATGATTTACTCTGTTGTTTTTTCTCCTGATGAAGATGATTATCCGGTAACCTGTATTCATGAAAAACTGACAGGACAACCCTGTGTGTCATGCGGACTTTCACATAGTTTTTCACTTATACTCAGGGGGAGAGTGGAGGAGGCTTATCAATGGAATGTATATGGAATGAGGGTGTTCCTTTTTTTTGCCCTGCAGCTGTTAATGAGAATTGCTTTTTCTTTGTTTTATTTCAGGTTCACTGATACGCGCAAACAATTGATAATAATGGATATAATAGGATCGATACTCTTGTTCCTGTTAGCATTCCGGCAATTTTTTGCTTATCTCATACACTACTCATAAAAATTCTTCTGCTAACCCGGATCTTTATTTATTATGTGTCATTAAGAAGATCATACAGCAGGCTGCTTTCAAAGCCTTTTGATAAACCATATCGAAGAAGCTTGCCCTTCAGGTCATACTGGTTTTTTGCGGTAATATGTTTCTTGTGAACAGCCAGCATATCCTTCAGAGTGTTAACATATAACTCATTATCAATTGTATCAAGTGCCTCTTTTATTTTTTCTGCGGGGATCTTTTTTGCCTTAAGGTGAGCAGTTATTTTGACTTTACCCCATTTATTGTACCTGAACTTATCTCTGGTAAATGCTTTACAATATCGGGTTTCATTGAGAAAATTTTCCCTGACCAGTCTGTTGATGATCTTATCACATTCACTTTTATCAATGCTCCATAACTTAAGCTTCACATGGATGTCATCAATGCAATACTCGCGCTTTGAGCAAAGAGCCATTACTTTTGCAAGAGAGTTTTTGTACTTATCGCTTTCAACCATTTTAACTCTTTATTCCTTTGATAATTCTGTCCTTTCCATTAATATCCCTGATAACTTCAACAGAAGAAAAACCTGTTGATTTAAGCAGTTCTGTCATTGGCAAGCCCATTGCTTCATTAATCTCAAAATAAACCTTCCCCCGGGGAATCAGGACAATTTCAGCCATCTTAAGGATAGCCCTGTAATATAAGAATGGATCGGAATCGGGAACAAAAAGCGCCCTGTGTGGTTCAAAATCAAACACATTTTTTGAAATATGAACCTTTTCCGATTCAAAGATATAGGGTGGATTACTTACAATGATCCCCATGCTGCCAGATGATTTAAGACCGGGATTTAAAATATCACCAGGCAAAAAAAAGACAACAGCATTATTGAGCAGCGCGTTCTCCCGAGAAATTCTGATAGCTTCCTCGCTAATGTCGATCCCGGTTACTTTTGTTCCGGGAAGGTTTACAGCAAGTGCAATTGCAATGCAGCCTGAACCACAGCCGGCATCAAGTATTTCACCCCTGTAGCCCCTGTTTTCTTTTATTATCAGATCAACAAGTTCTTCAGTTTCAGGCCGGGGTATCATAACATCGGGGTTTACCTTTATAACACAATTATAAAAGCTTGTTTCCCCCAGGATATATTGCAATGGTTTTCCTGTCTTGAGTTCATTACAGATAGTGATTATTTCGTCAGCCTTTTTCTTTGTTACAGGATCCTGCGGCTGTAAGATGACATGCAACCTTGAGACACCGAAAAGAGTCTTGATAATAATAGTGGTAAAGGCATTTATTTCCGGTTCGGGATAGATATTTGTCAGTTCTCCAACCAGGTATGGTTTTATCTCTTTAATAGTTTTTATATTGTGGCCCATAATTCAAAATTAGCACTTTCAGAGGAATGCAAAGAGATAAAGACATAAGATTCATGAGAAGGTGCCTTGAGCTGGCAGGTAAAGCAGAGGGTAGAACATACCCGAATCCTCTTGTCGGTTCAGTAATTGTACTCGATGACGTTATCATCGGAGAGGGTTATCATTTGAAGGCAGGTGAAGCACATGCAGAAGTTATAGCAATCAATTCTGTTGCAAACAAGGAAACACTTAAGTCGGCGACTTTATATGTTAATCTTGAACCTTGCTGCCATTGCGGCAGGACACCTCCCTGTACTGACCTGATCCTTTCTCATGGAATAAAAAGAGTAGTGATTGGAACAACTGATACAAGCGAAAAAATAAATGGTCGGGGTATTAATTTTCTCAGAGATGCCGGATGTGAAGTTGTCACAGGTTTACTGGAGGAGAATTGCCGATGGCTGAACCGGAGGTTTTTTAACTTCATTGAAAAAAGGAGATCCTATATCATTCTTAAATGGGCACAAAGTGCCGACGGTTATATTGATACTTCCAGGGAGAAAGATCCCGGACAAAAACCTGCATGGATAACAGGTAATCCTGAAAGGGTTCTTGTGCACAGGTGGAGAGCCGCCGAACAGGCAATACTTGTTGGGGCCGGCACTATCAGAGCTGATGATCCCCGGTTAAATGTAAGATACTGGACCGGAAGTAATCCGATGAGGATCATACTCAGCAGTTCAGGTTCGATCAGTAAGGATTCTGCTTTATTTAAAACAAATGGCATAAATATTGTGTTCACACATAACATAGAAGCAGATTTACCAGATGCAGAAAAGGTGAAATTGAACGGGAACAGTAACCCGGCCTTTCAGATAGTAGAACATCTGTATAATACAGGCATTCAGTCACTTATTATTGAGGGAGGCGTATCAGTGATGAACCTTTTTATTTCTACCGGATTATGGGATGAGGCAAGGATATTTACAGGAATGGATAATTTTAAATGCGGAGTAAAAGCTCCGGTCATAACGGGTAAGAAATATTCTTCTACGACATTCAGCCTTAGTTGTCTTGAGATGATTAAGAATATAAAGAGTTAAATGGCTGATAGAATTGATAATTATAATAAAAATGTCTAATTTTGATAGTTAGTTTAGTCACAATTTAGTTTTAAAGTTATGAATAAGCGAATATTATTTCTGGCAACATTGATGACAATTTTCACGATGTGCGTTTATGGGCAAAATGCAAAAAAGTTCTACAAGGCAGGCAAGGAGTTCGTTGAGAATATGAAATATGAAGATGCGGTTGCTCAATTCACAAATGCACTCGGGATTGAACCATCAAACCCTGATTATTATTATGCCAGGGGAAGAGCATATGAATCGCTCAGTAAGTATGAAGAAGCAAAAACCGATTTTGAAAAGGTTATCGTATTTGCTCCGAAAGAGGTTGATGCATACATTGGTCTTGGAACAGTATACAACAAAATGAACAATTTTGAGGGGGCGCTGAACTATCTGAACAAGGCCTCAGCACTCGATAAAAGAAATGGGGATATTTATCCTGAGAAGGTTTTAACGCTTCTGGGTCTGAAGAGATACGACCAGGCTTTGAAAGTTTCAGATACCGCGGTGATAATAAAAGATACTCCGTTGAATTTGTATTACAGGGGAATCATTTATACAAAGCTGAATAATGATATCCTTGCAAGGAAAGAGTTTGAAAAATCCATTTCGAAGGATAAAGGATATCCTGAACCCCGGCTGGCCCTTGCTGAACTGCTTTTAAGAAACAATGATTCCCAGGGAGCACTCGGACAATGTAATGAAATATTGAAACGTGATGACAGAAACACAGATGCTTACCTGATGAGAAGCAATGTTTACATGAAAAACATTGATTATCCCAGTGCCATTAATGATATATCAAAAAATATCCTGATTGACCCTGACAATCCTGATTTTTATCTGTACAGGGGCAAATGCTATCAGGAGTTTAATCAGCATACCAATGCTATTAATGACTTATCGAAATATATTATGATGAACCCGGATAATCCCGATGCATATTTTACAAGGGCAAAGTCGTATGAAGAAATAATGAATTACGCCAAAGCCATGGAGGATTACAGTAAGATCACGGTTTTGTCGGAATTCAACCAGGAGGCTCGTAAAATGCTGAAAGATGCACAGGACAGGCTTTATGAGCTCAACAGGGAAGCCGTTCCTCCTGAAATTTCAGTTGTTAGTCCTGCCCCGGTCAATCAGTCTGTTGAGGTGAAAGGGGACAATAAAACAATGCTTATTACCGGGAAAATTATGGATAAAAGTAAAGTTAAATCATTTGCAATAAATGACGAACCTGTTACTACAGTTGAGAAGGACGGAGAATATGAATTTCTGGCAAAAATTGATATTGAAGGAGTTGAGCAGATTATACTTGTTGCACATGATGATTATGATAATGAAAAATCCGTTACATATTCACTGGTACGTACAGAGATTGTTCCTCCTGTTGTGAACATATTGGCTCCCTATGCATCGGATGACGGACAGATTTACCTTGACAGTAATGATCCTTCACTTTTCCTGCAGGGCAAAATAACGGATGAGAGCAAGATCAAGTCTGTATTTATTGACGGAGTAACTGCCAGTTATCCTGTTAATGAATTTAATCCCTCTTTTACGGCAACTATCGACATAATGAATAAGAATAAAATAATTGTCGAAGCCGAGGATGAATACGGGAACAAGCAAACCGCTGAATTCCGGCTCAACAGAGAGGGTGCAGTCATTTCCGAATCAAACCCTATGGGTAAAACATGGGTCGTGTTTATTGAAAACTCGAATTATACAACATTTGCCAGCCTTGACGGACCTGTAAAAGATGTAAATACAATGATGAGAGCCTTTGCCGGCTACGATATACATAATATCATTCATAAGAAGGACCTGACAAAAGCTGAAATGGAAAGATTCTTTTCAATTGAGCTCAGGGATCTTATCAAGGCAAACCAGGTGAAGTCACTGCTTATATGGTATGCCGGTCATGGTAAGTTCATAAATGATGTTGGATACTGGATCCCTGTTGATGCACAACGTGATGATGAATTTACCTATTTCAATCTCAATACCCTGCGGGCATCAATGGAAACATATCTTTCATACCTAACTCATGATCTTGTAGTTACTGATGCCTGTGAATCCGGCCCCAGCTTTTACCAGGCTATGAGATCGGACCTGAAGCAAAGAAGCTGTGACGACTGGCAGGCAACCCAGTTCAAGTCATCACAGGTGTTCTCCTCGGCAGGATATGAACTTGCAGTGGATGACTCACAGTTCACACGTACTTTTGCAACAGCACTCCAGAATAATCCTAATGCCTGTATCCCTATTGAAGAGATAGTTGCAAAGGTTTCGACAGCAGTTGGGAATAATAATCAGCAAAAACCCAAATTCGGGAAAATAACCGGTTTGAAAGATGAGGATGGCACATTCTTCTTTATAGCCAAATAATACTGATGAAAATAGAATTTTGGTCTTTCAAGATTAAGGTCATCAGGCAGATAAGCCTGATGACTTTATTTATACTCCTTTTCATCTCATATTCGGGAGCTCAGACATATTTCTTTGAGAAATACGGGGTGGAAGAGGGTTTAAGTTCCTCAAAAGTCTATACTGTTCTCCAGGATCGAAACGACTGGATATGGCTCGGAACCGAAAGCGGCGTTTCTAGATTTGACGGATCCAAATTCGAGAATTTCACTTCTGCCGACGGTATGGCTGGCGGCGGAGTATACAGTATAGAGGAAGACTCACTGGGAAGAATATGGTTTGGTCACCTAAACGGGGGATTAAGCATGTATACCGGCATAAACTTTGAAAAGATGCGGTTTGATTCCATTTCTATTGCAGGTGATATAACAAGTATAAAACAAATAAAAAAATATATTTGGATCACTACCTTTAGTAACGGGGCTGTCAGGATTCCTTTTCCGGCACCCGGAGATACTTTACTTAAAGGAAAACAATACAGCGGCAGTGCAGGCCTCAGCGATCAGATATCTTCTTCTTACATAGACAGGGATGGAACATATTATTGTGTTGATCCGAATCTTGGAATAAAAAAGTATAATCCGGAGAAGGACCAGTTTGAGATTTTCTCCCTGCCCGGTTTACCAAAATATTTTGCGGTTATTACTCTATTTGAAGATTCTAAGGGAGATTTCTGGTTTGGAACGCACAACGGCGGCCTTTACAGGTATTCATCAGCTGACGATACGATGAGAGTGTATGATCACAGGGATGGTCTCTCAAAAAACCATGTTTCGTATATTACGGAAGATTACAGAGGTAATATATGGGTTGGAACCTATGGAGGCGGATTAACCGTATTTTCGGGAGATAAGATGAAGATCTTTGATAAATCAAACGGACTTGAAGCTCTTACTATCCACTGGCTTTTAGAAGATAAAGAGAAAAACATTATAATTGCCGATCATTTTACGGGGATAAGTATATACAAAGGCAACCATTTTGTGACATATATAGATGAAAAGATCTTACCCGATAAAGGGGTTTGGGCTGTTGAGGAGGATGAACTCGGAAGATACTGGTTCGGAACAAATGCAGGTATCTCTGTTTATAATCCGGTAAAGAAAACCGGTGAACAGGTACAGATCTTCAATGATTCTAAAAATGCCATAGGTAATGAGATCAGGTTTATTAAATCGGACAGGAAAGGTAAGATATGGATCGGAACCAATGGAAACGGTCTCTCTTATTATGATTTAAAATCAGGAAGGTTTGTCTATGATTCCTGGCTGAACAGCAGGCTTGATCCCTTTGGAATAATTAAAGCACTTGAAATTGATCAGCGGAACCAGGTTTGGATAGGGAACCAGGACAGGCTGGTTGTCTGGAATGGTATAAAAGAAGAGACTTATACACAATCATCCGGACTGGCGGGTAACACGATTACAGCTCTTTTTTGTGACAAAAAGAATAATATATGGATAGGTTCAGAGAACAGAAGCGGATTGACAAAATATGATGCTTCAGCTGGTAAGTTCAATATAATAAATATAGGCGAGGGATATGTCCCCCTAACAATAACCCAGACTCCTGATGGAAAGATCTGGATCGGGACTGTCAGCGGCCTGCTTGCAATTGAGAATGATTCTGTTATATTTAACCTCAATGAAAAGACAGGATTGCTGTCAAATAACGTCAAGCTGCTTCAGCCTGAAGGCGACCATTTCCTTTACATAGGAACAAATTACGGTCTTAACAGGTACAATCTTTCTGACAGTACTATTGCCACATTTACTAAAAGAAACGGATTCACCGGAATTGAGGCCTCAGCAAACGCCTCAATATCAGATAGTAAAGGTGATCTGTGGTTTGGTACAGCCAACGGGATCACAAGACTTTCTCCCTCAAAAATGCCGCCTGTTGATTCAAAACCGCTGACTCATGTAAGTAGTATGGAGGTGAATTATCTTCCAAGGGAGATGCAAAAGGATCTGAAGCTGAATTACAAGGAAAAATCGCTGGTATTCAATTACTACAGTGTCAGCCTCACGGACCCTGAAGCTGTAAAATACCGGGTGATGCTGAAAGGCGCTGATCCGGACTGGAGACCGCCAACCAGCCAGACGATGGATTATTATCCCAACCTGGCTCCCGGTCATTATACCTTCAGAGTCATGGCATCAAACAGCTATGGCTACTGGAATGAGGAACCCTTTGAATATGCCTTTACCATCAAACCGCCATTCTACCAGACTCCATGGTTCATTATTACAAGTATCATACTTGCAGCCATAGCTGTAATGGCCTATATTAAGATAAGGGAGAAAAACCTTATCAGGGAAAAGAAAATACTTGAAGCCAAAGTAGTTGAAAGAACTGCCGAGGTGGTTCAGAAAAGTATGGAGATAGAGGAGAAAAACCGGGATATTACAGCCAGTATAAGGTATGCGGAACGCATTCAACGTGCTATGCTGCCGTCGGAGGATTCGTTCCATGAAACATTTGTCCTCTATATGCCTAAAGATATTGTAAGCGGTGACTTTTACTGGATGTATGATAACGGTGACCTTGAGTTCATAGCAGCCGTCGATTGCACAGGCCATGGCGTACCTGGTGCTTTTATGTCGATAATCGGTCATAACTCACTTAATAAAGTTGTCCGC
>CAZHRV010000105.1:0-8205 GCA_964535035.1 uncultured Rikenellaceae bacterium | reverse complement strand
CCCCGTTGTGGGCTATATGTACCTGTGATGTTTTCACCAGCCATACATTCCTGTACAATCCTGCACCAGGGTACCATCTTGAATCCCAGTTTTTTGTGTCGAGCCTTACAGCAATAATATTTTCAGTGTCGAATGAGACATGAGGTGTAAGGTCAAGACGGAAAGATGTATAACCGTAGGGCCATTCTCCGACATACTTACCGTTAAGCCAGACTTTTGCATTTGCCATAGCGCCGTCGATATCGATATATATCCGTTTTTCCCTGTCAGAATCATCAAGTGTGAATTGTTTTCTGTACCAGCCTATTCCTTTCCAGGGAAGCAGTCCGGTGTTGTTTTCAAGCGTATCACTGAATGGGCCCTCAATAGCCCAATCATGAGGAAGGTCAACAGCTCGCCATCCGGAGTCATTCACTGATAGTGCCTGAAGATTTTCAGACTCTTTATCAGTATTTACTGCTTCATTCCATGCATGAAAATACCTGGCAAACTTCCATCCTTCATTAAAAGACTCACGGGATCGATGAGAATCCTGGGCTTGCGATAAATCTGATATACAGAGAATTAGTCCTGTAAACAGCAGAAAATAAAACGTTTTTTGTTTCATGATTATATCATTTTTTCTTTTCCAAGGTAATTAATTTTGCTTACAAAGTACACCTTTGTAAAAGCTTCGGCGGACTTAATACAAAAGTGTTATTTCTCTATAAAATTAAGATATTTGTATTTTTATTTGTATGATTCATTAAAATACAACACAATGCACAAAATAATTATATTAAGTTTTGTTTTATCTCTATCTGGCCTGGTTTTAAAAGTGGATGCCCAGTATTTAGCACCTGCTCAAAGAGTATTCTCCCGTCAGGATACCCTGCGGGGATCGATAACTCCAGAGAGGGCTTGGTGGGATCTTACTTATTACCATCTGGATATTGTTGTCAGGCCCTCTGACAGTACAATATCAGGGACGAACACCGTGACATACAGGGTTATTGAAGCTAATGATGTCATGCAGATTGACCTGCAGGAACCGATGAACCTGATCAAGGCGGAACAAAACGGTAAACCACTGGACTTTATGCGGGAAGGAAATGTTTTTTGGATCAGGATGGAAGAGGAGCAGGAGCCGGAGAAAATTTATTCAGTATTGCTGACTTACGGTGGGAAGCCGCATGTTTCTACAAAGCCTCCATGGGAGGGAGGGATCACCTGGGGGAAGGATAAAAATAGTCTGCCCTTTATTGCCTCATCATGCCAGGGCGATGGAGCGAGCCTCTGGTGGCCATGCAAGGATCATATGTATGATGAACCCGACAGCATGCTGATAAGCGTGAATGTGCCCTCAAACCTTATGGATGTTTCAAATGGAAGGTTAAGAAGCGTGGTAAAACATAAGAACAAAACAAAAACCTACAACTGGTTTGTTGCCAATCCTATAAATAATTATGGCGTAAATATCAATATAGCCGATTATGCTCACTTCTCTGAAGTTTACGACGGGGAGAAGGGAGAACTTGACTGCGATTATTATGTCCTTAAGGGAAACCTTGAAAAAGCAAAGGTCCATTTTAAACAGGTGCCGATGATGCTTGCTGCCTTTGAACACTGGTTCGGCCCATATCCTTTTTATGAAGATAGTTATAAGCTGGTAGAGGCGCCATACCTCGGGATGGAGCATCAGAGTTCGGTAACCTACGGCAACGGCTATAAAAACGGGTATCTTGGAAGAGATGTAAGTGGTTCAGGCTGGGGTGACAAATTTGACTTTATCATCATTCATGAATCGGGACACGAATGGTTTGCAAACAGTATTACCTATGAAGATGCAGCAGACATGTGGATACATGAAAGCTTTATTAATTATTCCGAAGGTCTGTTTGTTGAATATCATTTTGGTAAAGAGGCCGGGGCAGAATATGTGCTGGGCAGCCGTCATAACATCAGAAACGACCAACCAATAACCGGGATTTATAATGTAAATGTTAGCGGTTCAGGCGATATGTACTACAAGGGCGGTAATATGCTCCATACGCTCCGTCAGATCATTGATGATGATGAAAAGTGGAGAAGCATACTGCGCGGCCTCAACCAGGAGTTCTATCATCAGGTTGTAAAGGGCTCACAGATAGAGGATTATATTATTGAGAAAACAGGACTGGATCTGAAGCCTTTTTTTGATCAGTACCTCCGGGATATCAGAATACCTGTATTTGAATATTATGTAAAAGGTGATGAGCTTAACTTCAGGTGGAACAACTGTGTACAGGGATTTAACATGCCCCTCAGGATATATGTTAATGGTGAACCGGTGAATATATCACCAACACGTGGTTTTAAGACCATTCAGCTTGGACACAGTAATGCCCTGATAACGGTTGATCCGGATTACTATGTCGCTGCTTTAAATATGACAGGGAAGTGAAAAACGGTGCGACGGTATGTCGATACAACAGTATAACGGTGTAACAGCACGTTCCCACAATACCATTACACCATCTAAATACCATTCAGTAAATTACTTCTTTAACACCACAGGTTTCCCGAACCCGATTTCTTCCAGCGGTCTTATTTGTGTGGCTGCATCACCCACAACGACATAATACATCTTATCAGGAATGATATACTTTTCAGTGATTGCCTTATGTTCCTCCAGGGTCATGTTCTTAATTACGTTTTCTTCTTTCTTGATATAATCGGGATCGAAACCATACCTGGTCATTGTGGAGAGCATTCCAAGGCGGTCTCCATTAGTCTCAAACCGAAGGGCGTTTGATCTTATCATACAGTTTTTAATGAACTGAAGATCTTCAGCTGTTACACCATTGCGGTATTTTTCCATTTCCTCCTTAAATATCTTTACCGATTCATATGTTGCATCAGATCTGACACTTGATGTGGCACTGAACGGGGCGGTTGCTTTAAGCTCGTAGAAATAACTTGAAGCTCCGTAGGTGAATCCTTTTTCCTCGCGAAGTATCTGGTTAAGAATACTTGTGAATGCTCCGCCAAGTCTGTAATTAATGAATTCGGCCTTGATATAATCAGGATTATCTCTGGAAATTGCAGGGTATCCTATTTGTATCACAGACTGTCTGGATCCCGGAATATCTATGAAATAAATTGTTGATTTATCGGGTTTTTGCGGTTCAGGATATTTATTCAGAGTAACCTCTTTGGTTTTCCATTCGTCAGCAAGCGGCTGTAATGCTTTAAGAGCCTCTTCCTTCGATACATTTCCAACAATCAGGATCCTTGCTAATGAAGGGGAGAGATTTCTGTTATAAAAAGCTTTCAGATCGTCGATTGTGATCTTGTCAACCGATTCCAACGTTCCCCGTGTGTTATAACCAAAGATATGATCTGTTCCATACAGCAGCTTATAGAAGGCCTGGCTTGCCACTGCTCTTGGCTGCGCTTCTGCCTGGATAATATAGTTCCTGGCACTTGTAAGGGCTATTTCAAATTCTGTTGAGTCCCATCTTGGATCTAACAGAATCTCCTTCATAAGAGCCACTGTCTTTCCAAAATTCCTCGACAACATACTAGCACTCATAGAAATATCTTCACGTGATGCCCTGACGCTTATGTTTGATCCCAGCAGTTCAATTTCTTCTTCAAGATCCTCGGGAGTTTTGTTCTTTGTTCCCTGGGGAAGAAGGTTAGCTGTCAGGGTCGCTACACCGGGCATATCTATATTGTCCTGAAGAATTCCGCCGTCAATGACAATACTGACTTCAGCAAGCGGTAATTCCATGTTTTGAATACCGTAGACCTTAATTCCATTTGACAGTTCGGCATTCCAGACTTCAGGAACCGTTACTTCCGGTTCTGGTCCTGCAGGAGGTTCAACAGTACGGTCAAGAGCTGAAGCAGTCTTTTCAATCTTTTCTCCGTTCTCCTCTGCAATCTCTACCTGGCTGGACTCTGTTATACTTTCTTCCTTAATGTTTGCAGCGACTGAATTATCTGCAACCGTCTCGGGCTGACCTTTCGGAACAAAACTGGTAACTACATGAGGTTTGTCCTTTATATATTGGTTATAGACCCGCATAACATCATCGGGAGTTACAGCTTTTATGTTCTCAATATCTTTTTCAATAAAACCCGGATCATCAAGGTATGTATTATAAAATGCCAGTTGAAGACCTTTATAGAATACGCTGTTTATCTGGTTGTAGAAGTCGATTTCACTGAGGGCCTTTACCCTCTCAACATTCTTTTCAGTGATACCCTTCTTTTCAAAACGACCGAATGCCTCAAAAACAGCATCTTCTATTTCCTTCAGTGTCTTGCCTTCATTGGCCCGGATGTTTATTGTAAATTCTCCAGTAAGCTCTGAACTCGAATTATATGCATTAACCCTTGCGGTAAGCTGCTTCTCTTTTATAAGAACATTATAAAGTGGTGCTTTTTTGCCATCGGCAAGTATACGGGCCAGAAAGTCGAGAGGATACATATCCTTGTTATACATTTCAGGAACCGGCCATACCATTGTTATCTCCGGTACATTGGCAAAATTATCCTCATGATATAGCTTCTTTATATCTGAAAGCGTTACCGGCATGGGATCACGGGATTCTACCTGTCCGTGTGATTCTATTTCCCCGAAATATTTGTTAACCAGTAGTTTAACTGAATCGGGATTAAAATCTCCAGCCAGTACAAGGGTAGTATTGTTTGGTCCGTAATAGTTATTATAATAGTTTCTGACATCATCGAGAGTGGCATTTTTTATATCCTCCATTTCTCCTATTACCTCCCAGCTGTAAGGATGACCTTCAGGGTACAGGTTTTTACAGATGACATAATCTGTAAAACCATATGGTGAGTTATCTTCATACTGCCTTTTTTCATTCTGAACCACATTTTGCTGAACAGCCATAAGATGCGGGGTTACCGAATTGATAAAGAATCCCATCCTGTCAGACTCCAGCCACAGGATTTTCTCGAGTGCATTTTCGGGAAAGATCTCGAAATAGGTGGTTACATCACGACTGGTAAACCCGTTATTCATTCCGCCTGCTCCTTCTATGACAAGATCAAATACACCGGGACCTACATTTTCTGAGCCGCTAAAGAGAAGATGCTCAAAAAGATGGGCGAATCCGGTCTTCCCGGTTACTTCGCGGCTTGAACCGACATGATACATTATGGCATAGGCGATGATAGGATCTGAATGATCGGTATGAAGAATTACCTGCATGCCGTTCGGCATAATATATTTTTCATAGTCGATACTCAGTTTATCAGATTGAGTAGACTTTTCACAGGACTGAACAGCAATAAGAAGAATTGCGGTCAGAAGTAGACTTGTGATTTTGCGGAGGTAATTCATCTGGATAGGTTTAAGGTTATTAAAATCTGATCATTTAAAATGAAAGGCTAAATTATGAAAATAATGGATAACATACAAAAGAGCTAACACAGAGTTCCACAGAAATCCATAGAGATGCCTCTATTATAACAGCACACCTCCGTGTCACTCTGTATCTTCTCTGTGTGACTTTGTGTAAGTTTTTTAAAATTTATATGTAAATTTCCATTGTATTAGTAAAATTATGTCAAAATGAAAAGAACATACATATTTCCGGCTTTGTGTTTCATATGCAGCATCTCATATTCCCAGGAGACATCATTCCTGTCTGATATCTATTCCTACCTTGAGAACACATCAGTTTTTGAGCTGAACCAGGAAGAGGGACATACGCCTCTGGTTCCATATATATCTGTTAATGAGGCATTAATAAATAACAGGCAGAAAGCCGCCAGCTATCTCTCGCTTAACGGCACATGGAAATTCCGGTTCAGCGAAACACCTGAAGGAGCACCATCAGGTTTTTTTGCTGAGAACTTCAATGATAAAAAATGGGATACGATCCATGTTCCCTCAAACTGGGAGATGCAGGGTTTTGGAGATCCTCTCTTCAGGAATGTTAAAACACCCTTTCCTCCGAATCCTCCTTTTATCCCGAAAGAGTATAATCCGACCGGATTCTACAGGAAAACCTTTAAAATACCTGCAGGCTGGAAAGATAAGGAGGTATTCCTGCGAATGGAAAAAACGGCATCCGCTTCTTTTGTCTGGATAAACGGTAAAGAGGTCGGCTATAACGAAGGCGGACAGGAACCGGCAGAATATAATATCACCAGATATATCAGGACCGGTAAAAACACAGTAGCTGTTCTTGTGACAAAATATTCCGATGGATATTATCTCGAAGACCAGGACTACTGGCGACTGGCAGGTATATTTGATGATGTGTGTTTATTTGCAGCACCTGAAGCACATATCTTCGACTGGTATGCAACAACTGACCTCGATGATGATTACAGGAATGCAAGGCTCGACCTGCTGATAGATGTGAAGAACTACTCTTCGTCAACCATCAATGACCTCTCCGTAAGGACCACACTTTATGACAATGATAAGAACATCATTAAGAATGTTATATCAGAGAAATTCCCTGTTACACCTTCAGGCAAACATACAGTTAAGTTATCAGATGATGTGATTGAACCGGCAAAATGGTCGGCAGAGTATCCCAATCTTTATACTCTGATTTTCGAATTGATTGACAATACCGGAAATACTGTTGAAGTAATTAACGGCAGGATAGGTTTTAAGGAGACAGAGATCCGTAACCAGGTATTTTACCTCAACGGAGTACCTGTAAAGCTGAATGGAATTAATAGTCATATGCAGCATCCCCTCCTCGGACATACAATGGATGAGACCACCATAAGGAAGGATCTGAGTATCTTTAAACAATTCAATATTAATTGTGTACGTACTTCTCATTACCCGCCGGTGATAAGATATCTTGAACTTGCCGATGAATATGGGATATATATAGTTGATGAAACCGGAGACGAATCGCATGCCACCGAGTATGTTTCGGAAAACGCAGAGTGGGAGGGTATGTACCGTGAAAGAGCAAGAAAAATGGTCCTGCGCGACAGGAACCATCCGTCTGTTCTCTTCTGGAGTGCCGGCAATGAAAGCGGTGAAGGAGATAATATCTGCGCTGTTATTGATGAAGGAAAGAAATATGATAAAACCCGTTTCTGGATGTACGGTGGAAATGCTTTTGCTCACCATTGCGAGGATATCATTGGTCCGAGATATCCACAACTTCACAGTCTGATCACAGATGTTTTTCTTGTTCCCGACAGTATCGATCCGCGTCCCTCTTTTCTTGATGAGTATGTTGCTGTTACAGGTAACGGAGGCGGATCGTTCGATGATTATTGGGATGCTTTTCACAGTCACCCGCGTAGTATGGGAGGCGCTATCTGGGATTTTGTAAGTACCGGGATCACTGAAAAGATAAAATCACTTGATGATGCTTCGGAGAATAATATCATGGTAAATGTCATGGGAAGGGCAAAACTTGTCCCGGGGGTTTCAGGAAAAGGCATTGACCTGAACGGACACGACCAGTGGGTGGAAGTCTACAGGGATGAAGCCCTGGAAATTGACGGAGACCAGCTTACACTTTCTCTTTGGGTATTCCCAAGGTCTCTCAGCAAATCTGCAGGTACTCTTTTTACAAAAGGAAATAATCAGTTCGGACTCCATCAGATTGGTAAAGATTTTCTTGAGTTTTATATTACAACAAGTACCAGGGAAACGGTAAGGATTTCACTGCCTGAAAACTGGGAAAACAACTGGCACTTTGTGACGGCAAATTATGACGGTAAGACGATCTTTATTACCATCGATGGTACAGAAAGCGAGCGAAAAGCTGTTACAGGCAACATAAGAAATACACCATTTCCGGTGAATATAGGGCGGAATGTTGAGATTCACGGGCAGGAGACGTATGTTTATATATGCGATGCTGTAATAGACCAGGCAGCTATTTTTGATAAATATGTTGACGAAAGATCACTTAAGTTACCATCTGTCGATCTGAAAAAAGAGGCTGCCCTGTGGCTCGATTTTGAAGAAATGACCACGAAGGGTGAGTTTTTCAGCTATGGGATAGGAGCGAGGACTTATGGTGCTATATGGCCCGACCGCCGGCCACAACCCGAAATGTGGCAGATAAAAAAATCAGGACAGCCCGTAACCGTAAAGCTATTATCAGATGAAAAGGGTATTGTGAAAATAACCAACAGGTATCTCTTTACGAATCTGGACGAATTAAAAACAATATGGATGTTATGTGCTGATAATGAGGTTATTGAAAAAGGAGAATTAGT
>CAZHRV010000104.1:0-16375 GCA_964535035.1 uncultured Rikenellaceae bacterium | reverse complement strand
TTCATCTGTGACATTGCTGTCGGCGACCTTTTTAAAAGGTCGGAGAAATGCCCTGAATACACGGGGGCCTGCTGTTATAAAGAAGATAATTGTGGCTGCACCCACCAGCATGTCGTATGTATTTGCCATGACAAAAGAAGTTGGATCAACATCCAGTGCAAGTTTCAGAGACACCATATTGGGTGTTCCGCCCGTGTAGACTCCAACCAGCATTCCTCCGATCTGCCATGCATCGGGAACAATATTCCTGAAAATCAGATATCCTGAAACTATTATTACGATAATGGATATAAAAGCCAGAGCCATTGAGACGAAACCCTCTTTTGCATATTTCAACCAACGTCGTATATTGAGGGAAAAGAGCAGAAGCGGAAAAGCCAGGACTCCGATAGCTTGTAACGTATCCTGTGCAACAGCAATATTATTCACAATGATATCATCTTCATTGATTATCCCTAATGTTCTCAGCTCCTGTACCTGTTCGGAAGACAGAAATGATTCCCCCCTGAGGGCTTCCCGGTATGCGTCACTGCCATTTGGAATAATGCCTGTTGTACTTAGTATCAGTCCAAATCCGTAAGCAACAACTATTGAACCAAGCTTTTTAAAAAAGGTCCATCGTTTACACATCCAGATTATAACGAGCGGGAAGGTGAAATAAAAAAGAACAAGAAGTATAACTCTTACCATACGGCAGGTTTATAAGTATACCAAAAATAAAAAAAAGCGATTTACTCATGAGCAAATCGCCTGTAAAATAAGTATTTATACTTATTTACTTTTCATCACAATCGCATTCATCAAAGCTCTTTTGGTATTGTTCAATAGCTTTCAGACTCATACCCATACTTGAAAAACCCCCGTCATGATAAAGGTTCTGCATGGTTACTTTTCGTGTAAGGTCGGAAAAGAGCGCTATGCAATAATCGGCACACTCTTCAGCAGTGGCATTACCAAGGGGTGACATTCTTTCAGAGAAGTCGACAAGTGAATCAAATCCATGAATACTGGTCCCGGCAGTTGTTGGGGTTGGTGATTGTGATATTGTATTTATCCTGACCTTACGGTCGCGGCCATAAATATACCCGAAGCTGCGGGTTATCGATTCAAGCAGGGCCTTTGCATCGCCCATATCATTATATCCTGTAAGTGTTCTTTGGGCTGCAACATAAGAGAGTGCAACAACAGAACCCCATTCCCTTATAGCATCAATCTTATATGCTGTTTGCAATATCCTGTGGAAGCTCAGAGCTGATATATCAAATGTCTTCAGCATGTTTTCATAGCTTGTATTTTCATAAGGAATATCCTTCCTGACATTTGGAGACATTCCTATTGAATGAAGGATAAAATCAAATTGTCCACCGAAAAAATTCATGCTTTCCATGAGAAGATTTTCAATATCCTCCATTTTTGTGGCATCAGCGGAAATGACTTGACCACCGGTCATCCCGGCAAGTTCATTTATAGTACCCATCCTGACTGCAACCGGCGAGTTGGTCAGAACAAGCTGAGCTCCATTTTCCCAGGCTTTAAGAGCCACCTGCCATGCAATCGATTTCTCGTTGAGTGCACCAAAGATGATCCCTTTTTTACCTGGTAATAATTTACCCTGCATAATTATAATATTGATTATTAATTCTGAGCGGCTTTTATCAGTTCCTTTGCATTTTTTATTGCAGTTTCAGTTATTTCTCTGCCGCTCAATAATCTGGCAACTTCAAAAATCCTCTCATCAGAAGATAACAATTTAATCCTGGTTATTGTTTCGGTTCCGCTTTCATCTTTGTAGACATGATAATGCTTTGTTCCTCTTGAGGCAACCTGTGGAAGGTGTGTGATGTTTACCACCTGCATATATTTTCCCATATTGGCCAGTATCTGTCCCACCCTGTCAGCCACCTCTCCTGAGACTCCTGCATCAATCTCATCGAAAATTATAGTAGGCAGGTTTGTATTCTTTGTCAGCAATGATTTAAGGCTGAGCATTACTCGTGATAATTCACCTCCTGATGCTATCCTGGCAAGGTTTTCCGGTTCGACCTGTTTGTTTGCGGAAAAGAGAAAATCTGCATGGTCGGTTCCTGAAGGGGTAAAATCGGGCAGAGACTTAAGTGAGATCCGGAAGCGTGCATTGGGCATTCCAAGCTGCCTGAGAAGATCAGTTATCTTTTTTTCTACATCATGAAGAACAGCTTTTCTTTTATCTGAAATACCGGCAGACAGTTTTGTTAAATTCTCAGTCTCTTTCAAGAGATCTGCCTCCAGTACAATTATCCGGTCATCGCCGGTAATAATTGAATTTACCAGCTTCCTGATTTCTTCTCTTTTGATTATAAGCTCACTTAGTGAAGATACCCTGTGTTTCTGGATAAGTGAATATATTGTATCGAGCCGGTCGGTAATACGGGTCAACCGGTCAGGATCAGCTTCTACAGATACGGCAAGCTTCTCAATCTCACCTGCAAGGTCGTTGAGTTCGATATAGGAAGATTCTGCCCGGTTAAGCATTTCCTCAAGCTGAGGCATATATGATATTATCTTCGAAAGATTTATCTTAGCCTCTCTCAGATTTGTAAGAATCGAGTTTCGGTCGGATGAAAAAAGATCTGAAGCATTACCCAGTGCAAGCTTGATTTCTCCTGCATGTTCGAGAAGTTCTAGTTCCTTTTCAAGTTCTTCCTGCTCACCATCTATCAGTTTGGCGTCTTCGATCTGGGCAAGCTGAAACTGATAATATTCAAGGTCAGCCTTGTTCTGTTCGGTTTTTTCCTTTGCCTCCGTATACTCTTTTTTCAGGCTGCGGTATTTGTAATATGATCTCCTGTAGTCTTCCTTAAGTTTTATTGTACCCGCAAAAGAATCAATGACATTGAGCTGGAATGAATTATCACTCAGCATTAATGTCTGGTGCTGTGAGTGTATGTCTATAAGACGATCGCCAAGCTCTTTGAGCAGGTTCAGGGTAACAGGTGTGTCATTGATAAATGCCCGTGACTTTCCTGCCGGATTAATCTCTCTTCTCAATATGGTAACAGACTCATAATCAAGTTCATTAGAAGTAAAAAAATCAGTAAAGTCATAACCTTCTATTCTGAATGTCCCTTCCACTACACACTTTTCATTTTTTTCCATAAGCACTGAAGTATCTGCTCTGTTCCCCAGAATCAGCGACAAAGCGCCAAGAAGTATTGTCTTACCGGCTCCTGTCTCACCTGTGATGATAGTCAGACCCTCCTCAAGTTCAACGTCCAGATCTTTGATCAGCGCATAGTTTTGAACGTATAGTTTAATGAGCATGACAGGTTACTAATGTTAGTTGGATGCAGTGATCTTCTCGTATTTTGACTTGTTGGCCGGATCGATTTCGGTAAGGATCTGCACAACACGGCTTTTCTCTTCGGGAAATGCCTCGGTGAATATATTTATCAGTTCATCGGCTTTTGCTTCTATCACGACTTGAATGAGGTACATGAATGGATCAGGTTTTTTTCTGTAAACCTCCTGTACAAGCCTGAGGCTCTCTACCATAGCAACCCTGGCCTCAGCAGCTTTTGATTCCAGCTTATCAAGACCATTGATATTATACTGATAAATAAACTGTCTAACCTCCTCATATTCCTTATCAAGAAGGTTTTTTACAAGCCAGTACCGGTTGCGGTTCCGGGAACCGTCATAGGGTTTCCATCCTGTTTCAGGTGTATTTTGTGCATTAATTACGATCTTCTCAGCCATCTGGTAAAACTCTTGTCCTCCTTCCGGAGAAAAAGAATCATAATCAAAACCCAGTATAATATATGTATAATATGCCAGAACAGATACAAGGTTCGACCTGTGAGTAGTGGGATCAAATTCGAGTGGTTGAAACTCCACATACCTGAATCTGAAATTATTATCAATAAAATTCAGGATAGTTGAATTGTATGTTGTGTTATATACAGGCCGCCTTAGCTGGATCTGTATTGTTCCGTTGAATTCGTCGGCTGACAACTGGTTGGTTATATTTATAAGAATATTGCAGTCGATCCTTTCAGAGTAACTAAATATATGGTTAGTCCAGACAGTATTATTCATGAATTCGTAGATATCGCGCTGCATATTCTCATACACCTGGCGGTTGGAGCCCTGGACTTTCTGTGCAGATACCTGGACGTTACAGTTTAGTTCCTGGGAGAGTATAACTCTGGGAAGCAGTATCAGAAATACCAGCGATAAATATTTCTTAAAACGGTTTCCTGTCATCCTTATTTGTTATTTGAGCATTGATACAATCCTGTCAAGAATATCCCTGGCGGCTTCGTCCTTGGTTTTCAACTCAAATTTATCAATATTATTGTACTTGTCAATGATCGTGATCCGGTTTGTATCATGTTCAAATCCAGCCCCCTCATCTTTCAGTGAGTTTAATATGATGAAATCAAGGTTTTTACGTTTTAATTTGCTTTTTGCATTGGCGAGCTCATTGACAGTTTCGAGGGCAAACCCTGCAAGTATCTGGGATGGTTTCTTCATTATCCCGAGTGTTTTGGCTATGTCGGAAGTAGGTTTCAGCTTCAGTGTAAGCACCTTATTGTCCTTCTTCATCTTTTCCGTGTTCTGCTCAATCGGTGTATAGTCGGCGACAGCAGCGGATAATATAGCTGCATCGCATGACGGAAATCGTGAAATGCATTCTGATGCCATTGATTCGGCTGTCGTTACCCTAGTAACCTTCACCGTACTGTTCTCTGGCAGGATCTCAGACGGACCCAGAATAAGGTCAACAGAGGCTCCCATCTCTGCAGCAGCATCAGCAAGGGCTATTCCCATTTTACCGGAAGAGTAGTTGCTTATAAAACGAACAGGATCAATTGGTTCACGTGTGGGGCCGGCGTTTATGAGCAGATGTTTCCCCTTCAGAGGCTTATTTTTTTTTTTTGTAAAGAAGTCCGTTATCTCCTTTACTATCTCTTCGGGTTCTGCCATTCTGCCTTTTCCTGTCAGGCCGCTCGCAAGATCGCCTTTTTCAGGATCCATGATAGTGTTCCCGAAGGCTTTCAATGTTTCAAGATTAATTATTGTAGCCGGGTGGTTAAGCATATCCATGTCCATTGAAGGAGCAATGAATACAGGGCAGCGTGCAGAAAGATATGTTGTAAGAAGCAGGTTATCTGCTATGCCATTAGCCATCTTAGCTATTGAATTGGCGGTGGCAGGAGCAATAAGATACAGGTCGGCCCATAAACCGAGGTCTATATGGCTGTTCCACTCACCGCTTTCAGGATTAGAGAATTCCTTAAGAACAGGATTTTTCGATAATGTAGAAAGAGTTAGAGGGGTTATAAATTCCCTGGCACGATCTGTCATAATGACCTTCACATCAGCGCCATCTTTTACAAGCAGCCGGATAATTGCTGCAGTTTTATAAGCAGCAATACCGCCGGTTACACCTACAAGTATTTTCCTGCCTTTCAGCATTTTCTATTTTTATGTTGCTGCCTTTTCCGGGTTCCTGTGAAATATTTTTCCCTCTTCAAGTTCCTGGAGAGCTATAAGAGTCGGTTTGGGAAGCCTCTCATAGAATTTCGATATCTCGATCTGTTCGCGGTTCTCAAAAACCTCCTCCAGGTTATCGCTGTATGAAGCAAATTCTTCAAGCTTCTTGTTGAGCTCCTGCTTCATCTCAACAGCAATCTGGTTCGATCTTCTTGACACAATGATCACCGTTTCATAGATATTACCGGTGTCTTGTGTAATCTTATCGATATCACGTGTAACAGTTGTTACGGGGGCCATTGATTTTCTGTAATCCATAGTATGTTAATCGTTATTTGCCACAGTTTCTACTTCTACATTTCCGGATTTAAGGTATTCGCTGGTTCTATTGTATATTCTGCTTACCTCTTTTAAATATTCGCTTTCCGGAAACTCCTCCATAAAAGAATAATAGTCGTCAAGAGTATCCTGGTACCTCTCCCGCTGCTTGCTGGCAAAACTGTTTTCAGCATAAAGAAAAAGAGAGTTAAGCTTAAGGAACATCATCTCTTCTCTGTATTCTGACTCAGCATACTCTTTAAGGCTGTTGGATAGAGCTGTTATTGCTGACTTATACTTTTTCATATCGTAATAGAGCTTAGCACTGAGATATGATTTCTCCACAAGTTTTTCTTCAAGCTCCTTCAGGAGCTTTTGGCATTCATCAATCCTTGCACTGTAAGGATACCTTGTTATGAAAACTTTAAATCCGTCAACTGCATTTCTCGTATTTTCCTGGTCAAGTTCTGCACGGGGAGAAATATAATAATCGCACAATGCACTCACATATGATGATTCTTCGGCATATTTACCAAACGGATACTGATCAAGGTATGACTTAAAATAAGCCCCGGCAGAATAATAGTCTTTCATATTGTAGTAGCTCTGGGCATTCATCCAGTTAAGATCTTCTGCTTCTTCAGTCGCTCTGTATCTCGGTAACAACTGCTCCAGCAGTTCAGTTGCCCTGGCATACTGACCTGCATCAAAGTATTCCTTTACCTTTGTTTTTTTAAGATCATAATCATTACTCTTCAGGAGTTTCTCATATTCGCCACAAGAGCTGACCAACACCAAAAATATCAATGTTATATATAACCTGACCTTCATAAAAAAATGTTGCGCAAAAGTACAATATATTTTTCAAATCAATTATAAAAACGCTTTTTTTATGCAATTATTCTGAAGGAGAATAATAAAAATCAAATTAGGTATAAATAGGTATCAGCAGGTTACTGTTAATCCTTACTTTTGTAGAAATCATTCACAGACTGAAAAATCATGGATATTTTTGAAAAAATTAAATCAAACAGAGGTGCTTTAGGGCAGTATTCGGAAGCCAGCGATGGTTATTTTATGTTTCCCAAGCTGGAAGGAGAGATTGCTCCAAGAATGAAATTCAGAGAGAAAGAGGTCCTTTCATGGAGTCTTAATAATTATCTGGGGCTGGCTAATAATCCTGAAGTAAGAAAAGCGGATGCTGAAGCAGCAGAACAATATGGTTTGGGATACCCGATGGGCGCAAGAATGATGTCGGGGCATACAAGCATGCATGAAAAATTCGAAAAGATGGCTGCTGAATTTGTAAGAAAAGAGTCGTCCTATTTGCTTAATTATGGCTATATGGGAATGGTCTCTATTATTGATGCTCTGGTCGACAGGCATGATGTAATAGTCTATGATTCCGAATCACATGCCTGTATCATGGACGGATTGAGGTTGCATTTCGGAAAAAGATTTGTATATGCCCATAATGATATTGAAAGCTGTGAAAAGCAGCTTCAGCGCGCAACAAAGCTTACTGAAGAATCCGGAGGCGGAATACTGGTAATTACTGAAGGTGTTTTCGGAATGGCGGGAGACCTTGGTAAACTGGATAAGATAGCCGCACTTAAAAAGAAATACAATTTCCGGTTCCTGGTTGATGATGCACATGGATTTGGAACGATGGGAGCCACAGGAGCTGGTACCGGAGAACATTTCGGTGTGCAGGATCAGATAGATATATATTTTGCAACATTTGCAAAATCGATGGCTGGAATAGGCGGATTTGTGGCAAGTACAAAGGATGTAGTGACATACCTGCGTTTTAACCTGAGGTCTCAGATCTATGCCAAGGCACTGCCGATGGCTATGACACTTGGAGCCATAAAGAGACTTGAACTCATTAAAGCTCATCCTGAATACAAAGATAAGTTATGGACCATCGTCAATGCACTTCAGAAAGGGCTGAGAGATGCCGGGATGGATCTGGGGAGAACTGAATCACCGGTGACACCTGTATTCTTTAAATGCCAGCTTTTCCAGGTCACCCAACTTATTTATGACCTGAGAGAGAATTTTGGGGTATTCTGTTCGGTGGTGATTTACCCCGTTGTACCAAAGGATGTGGTAATGCTACGCCTGATCCCAACATCATCCCATTCCCTTGAGGATGTTGAATATACCGTAAGAGCATTTAAAGAAATTAAAAGGAAGCTTGATAATAATCTGTATCCCAACGAGATTGCAGATTTTTCGAAATAGAACCAGAATACGTAGTAATAGAAAAAGCCGTCTCTGAGGGGCGGCTTTTTTAATAATTACTTCTCCCAGAGAGCGAGGGGGAAGCTTGATAAAGGCTTATTACAGCCCGTTTCTTCAGCAAAGCGTAAAGGAGGATGGAAGGATGGGTCAAAAATGAACAATATCCTTACCAATTCGTTATACACTTGAAATTATCTGACCATTTTCCTTATATGAAGTCTAAAAACAATAAAATTACAGCAGATCACATTAATCTCCTGAAGGGTTATAATATGCTGTTATATTTTGCAGGCAGTATGATCATGAGTGAACCTACTGATGAGTGTGTAATTGACTTCTGGACAAAAGGTTTCCTTAAGAAACTGCCAGTATATAGTACAAATCCAAGGTTTTTACAAGCTGCTTCAATGCTAAGGGACTCATGTGAAGATACAGATACATGCAGAAAGAAGCTTGCAGGAGATTTTTACCGGCTGTTTGCAGTAACGGGACTGCCTCTGGCGCCGGCTCAGGCTTCTGATTATCTTGCACGGGAAGAAACGAAATGGATCTTTGTTCAAAATGTCAGTGAGTTTTACAGATCATACGGTTGGGAATCAAAGTCGCATGGAAAATTGCCTGAAGACCATCTTGGTTTAGAGCTTCTTTTCCTTACCAGTATGATAGATAACTACCTGCAGCTTGATGATGATCCCTGCTGCCATGAAATGAAGAAGGAGATAACCCGATATATTGATCAGCATCTTTTGTCATGGGTCCCTATGTGGAATACAAATGTGCAGGAATATGCACATACTTATTGCTACAAGGGCATAGCCGCTCTTTTATATGCTTGTATAGAAGACCTTTACGGCATTATGGAGAACAGCGGAGAATAGTTGACAGAATTTCAAAAATTCGGATTAAAGAAATCTGCGATGGCTCCTATATAATATTCCCGCCATCCTTCAGCTATTTCGGCAAAATCTTTGTCGGGGATATTTGTATGTTCGACTGTGACCTGACAATTTTCCCTGTCAGGCTGAATTGTAATTGTCACGACTGATTTTTCGTGTTGTTCACCAAAGCACCACTCCTGTACTATTTTCTTATCTTTAATGAATTCCAGGTTTCTTCCCGTTATATCGTCTTCCCACAACGAAAATTCGCTTCCGGGCTCTTCTGACATTATTGCCGGGTAACCCGACCATAGTTCAATTGTAAATGGATTTATCAGTGCAGAGTACACATCTGATGGCTCAGCATTTATCTTAAATGTCTTTTTGAATGTCTTCATTTTTTTGATTCCGATAGATAACGTTCCGCGTCAATTGCGGCCATACATCCTGAACCGGCGGCAGTAACTGCCTGTCTGTAGTGCGGATCCTGTACATCACCGGCAGCAAAGACTCCCGGGACATTTGTTTTTGATGTTCCCGGTATAGTTTTAATATAACCGGATTCATCAGTATCAATATATTTTTTAAAAACGTCCGAATTGGGTGTATGTCCTATTGCCAGAAAGAATCCATCAATCTTTATCCTGACAATCTCTTCCCGGGGAGTTCCTTTTTTCTTAACAAGCACTGCTCCTTCCACCCCGTTTTCGCCAAAAAGATCAATAGCCTGGTGTTCCCATAAAATCTCAATATTGGGTGTATTCATAACTTTCTCCTGCATTGCCTTCGATGCTCTGAGCACATTCCTGCGGACTATCATATATACTTTATTACACAATCCGGCAAGGTATGTTGCCTCTTCGGCTGCCGTATCGCCGCCACCAACAACAGCCACATCTTTCTGCTTGTAAAAAAAGCCATCGCATGTTGCACAGGCTGAGACACCCATACCGGCATATTTCTTTTCTGCCTCCAGACCAAGATACCGGGCAGTCGCTCCTGTAGCTATTATAACTGTATCTGCCTCAATTATTTTCTCCCTGTCTATTGTGACTCTATGTTTTTTGCCCGAAAAATCAGCATCTGTTGCTGTACCGAAACGGATATCCGTTCCGAATCTCTCTGCCTGTTTGCTGAAATCCTCCATCATTTCAGGGCCTGTTATTCCATCGGGATATCCCGGGTAGTTATCAACTTCCGTCGTTGTAGTCAGCTGGCCGCCCATTTCCATTCCTGTATAGAGAACCGGATCGAGGTTTGCCCTGGCTGCATAGAGAGCTGCGGTGTAACCAGCAGGTCCTGAACCGACAATCAGGCATCTGACTTTTTCAACATTCTCAATATCAGCTTTTTCAGAATCAGATTGAAGATCCATTGGTTTAAATAGTTCCATAAATCCTTTTGATTAATTTTTCTGCAAAAATAGAAAAAAAGATATTATGAGAAAGGTTGTTGGTTATTGGTTATTGGCTCGTCAATGCCTAAATAACGTTGACTGTTTCTGATTATTTGTAAAAGCTTTACGTTTTGACCACATTTGGCCGGTCAGATTACAATTAACATATATAACTATATAACAGGCATTTAACTCCGGCGTTAGTGGTCAATATTATCCGGCTAACTATGGTCAAAGCTACTGGCTTTTCCAGCTTGCTTGTAATATCAAGAATAGCGAAGTCGTGAATAGTAATTATTTATTTGATTATCTTTGGTATATATCTTTAAAATTAATACTATGAAAAAGCTGTTTGGCGCTCTTATTATTGTAATTATAAATACCAGTATGGTTATATGTCAGACCACAATTAATCTTACCTGGTTTGGTCAGTCAACTTTCCTGATGAGCACAGGTGATGGAGTAAAAGTCCTGATGGATCCGGTAAGTCCAAATATGATAAAAGTGGAAATATCGGAAGCCATTGATCTGGTTACGGTATCACATGAACACGGTGATCACAATTATGTTGCCCTGGCAAAGGGAAATCCAACTATAATACGCGGACTCAATGTATCCGGATTTGCTAAAGTTGATACTGTATTTAAGGGTATTCACGTTTATACGGTCGGATCATTTCATGATAAACAGGAAGGGAGCCAGCGTGGAAAGAACGCGATTTTCGTTTTTGAATTGCCAGGATTAAAAGTCGTTCACCTTGGAGATCTCGGACATGTGCTCAATGAAAGTCAGGTTTCGGCTATTGGAACAACAGATATCCTTCTGATGCCGGTTGGAGGCGGACCCACAATTGATCTTCCATCAGCAATTGAAGTCATTAAGCAACTCAGGCCCAGGGTGGTAATTCCCATGCATTATTCACCGGCAGATGCTCCTGCCGGTGGTTTCAGGCTCGGAACAGTTGAAGATTTTATTAAAGTTGTTGATTCTTCTTTTGATGTTAAATATTCAGGACATTCTGAAACATTTATTGCAGGTAAGCTTCCTTCAAAAATAACTATAATGGTCATGAAAATGCAGGAATAATTGACTAACTAAATATAAAATCTAAAAGTATAAATCATTAATATCAGGAGGAAAAAATATGAGAAAAAGTTATTTTAAAATAGCATTATTTATGCTGATTATCACAGGATTCAGCTGTTCCCGGCAACAGCCAAAACCTGTAAAAGCAGAAGAAGGATTGATACAGGGATTATATGAAGACGGTCTGACGGTTTATAAAGGTGTCCCCTTTGCGGCACCACCTGTCGGTGACCTCCGCTGGCGTGCTCCTCAGCCTGCAGAGAAATGGGAAGGTGTGCGTCAGTCCACCGAGTTTGCTCCCGGCCCTATACAGGGTCAGGACTTTCCTTTTGGAAAGAGCGAAGATTGCCTGTATCTGAATATCTGGACGCCGGCGAAATCCGCTAAGGAACATATCCCCGTATTTGTCTGGATCCACGGTGGTGGTTTTGGAGCAGGATCAGCTTCCGAACAGCTTTTCTACGGAGATAAACTGGCTAAGAAGGGAGTAGTATTGGTTTGCATCGCCTACCGTGTCGGTCAGCTCGGCTTCCTGGCACATCCGGAGTTAAGCGCCGAGAATCCCGATCATGTTTCAGGGAATTATGGTCTGCTGGATATGATCGCTGCACTTCAATGGATCAAGAAAAATATTGCTGCATTCGGTGGCGACCCCGATAAGGTAACTATATTCGGCGAATCGGCCGGTGGAATAGCAGTCAGTATGCTTTGTGCATCGCCGTTGGCCAAAGGACTGTTCCAGGGTGCTGTTTCAGAGAGCGGCGGTTCATTCGGGCCATCACGACGCAGCAGCCCATTCGGTGAGAATATGAAATTACTTCCTGATGCCGAACTTACTGGAGTAGAATACGCCAAAAGCGCCGGAGTTTTTTCAATAGCGGAACTGCGGAAGATAGACGCCGAAAAGCTGACGGGAGGGATGAGCCTTGGGCTGGCATGGCCTAATATCGATGGATATGTAATCCCGGACGATCAATACAGACTCTATGCAGCCGGTAAGTATAATGATATCCCGGTTCTTATTGGCTATAACTCTGACGAAGGTCTTAGCTTTTCAAGGGCAAAAACTCCGGAGGAATATATTACTGAAGTCAGGGGGCGTTACGGTAAATTTGCCGACGACCTTATCAAAGCTTATCCTCCAGGCACGAACACTGTTCCGAAAACTGCCCGTGACCTGGCCCGTGATGTAGCATTCGGATGGCATACCTGGATATGGGCACGGCTCCAGTCACAGACTGGCAAATCGAAAGTTTTCTATTATTATTTCGATCAGCATGAGGAATATCCGAAAGACTCACCCGAGGCAGATCATGGCTCACCGCATGGTATGGAAATACCCTATGTTTTTCAGCATCTGAATGCATCAAATCCTATGATGGGAAATCGTCAGATTACGAAAGCAGACGAAGATATCTCGGAAGCTATGGCAACTTACTGGACGAACTTTGCCAAGTACGGAGATCCCAACGGAAAAGGAGTCCCGGAATGGCCGGCTTTCAGCGATGCCAATCCTGTGGTAATGTACTTCAGCCAGACACCACATACAGGGCCGGTGCCCAGCGCCGAATCACTCAGGGTACTGGATTCATATTTCGAATGGCGACGGACACCTGAAGGAGAGGCTTCAGTTAAATAATTACGGTACTGTTCATTAATCTATATAAGACATGAAAAACAAAACATTCTTTAGAGTTCTGGTTTGCTTCCTGATTATATTATATCCTATGCAAAGCGTCCCGGCACAGGAAAAAATTATTCCCCTTGAGCAAAGTCTTCCGGATAATGCCCAGACAGCGAGTATGCTGGAGACTGTAATCAATGAGAACCCTGATAAGAGACTTGTCTATAATGTAGTCAAGCCTTCTTTAATTTATATGCCGGCAAAGAACAATATCTCCGGAACATCGGTTATAATCGCTCCCGGAGGAGCATTACAGATAATATCAATCGATAATGAGGGCTACAGTGTCGCAAAATACCTTAATGAAAACGGGATCGATGCTTTTATATTGAAATACAGTCTTGTTCGTACAGTTAATAATCCCCTTACTGAGGTCGGACCTAACTTTTTCAGTGGTGATGCAAAGAGGGATTCGATGATCTCGACAATAATCCCCTATTCAATGAAGGACGGATTATCAGCAATTTCGTATGTCAGGGAAAATGCGGCAGAATACGGATTAAATCCCAACAGGATTGGTTTTATGGGATTTTCAGCAGGAGGTACAGTAACTTTATCGGTTGTGTTCAATTGTAACACTGAGAACAGGCCAAATTTCATAGCTGCAATATATCCGTGGATTGGTGAACTGGGTGATAAGGTACCTGAAGAAAAAACTCCGGCATTTATTGTAGTTGCAAACGATGATAATCTTAAACTGGTGCCTCAAAGCCTGAAAATATTTAATAAATGGAGAGATGCAGATCAACCCGTTGAATTGCTTGTTTATAGTAAGGGAAGCCATGGGTTTGGTGCCGATAGAAACTATAACCCGACTGACGGCTGGATGAAATCATTTATTGACTGGCTCGGGGGAGAAGGATTATTGTGGCCCGAAAATCCGCAGGGGTTTAATGCAAGAATGTCATATAAAGACTATCTGAAAATGCAGACTGCACAGCAGGAATTAATGAAGACTGACTGGGGAAATATATCGAGGTATAACAAGGAGAATATTGAGCTGCCAGCAAAGGATGTAAAGAACAAGATTGTTTTTTACGGAAACTCAATAACAGACTTCTGGATAAGATTTGATAAAGATTTCTTTGAAAAGAATCAATTTATTGACAGGGGGATAAGTGGACAAACCACTTCACAAATGCTTGTACGTTTTCGGCAGGATGTTGTAGATTTAAAACCTACTGCAGTTGTAATACTTGCAGGTACAAATGATATTGCTGAAAACACCGGACCAATTTCCATTGAAAATATATTTGGGAATATTATCTCCATGGTTGAGATTGCCAGGGCAAACAATATTGAACCTTTAATATGTTCAGTTCTGCCGGTTTTTCAATATTCATGGAACAAGACAATTAAGCCCGTGGAAAAAATACGGGAATTGAATCAGATGCTTAAGGATTATTCAGACAGTAATAAGATTCCTTATGTTGATTATTACAAAACTTTTGTAGATGAGAAAGGTGGATTTCCACAAAAGTATTCTCCGGATGGTGTTCACCCGAATCTTGAAGGATATAAAATCATGGAACAAATCGTTAGTAGTGAAATAGTTAATAATAAATTAAGAAAGAAAGTAATATACTAAAATATTAACAGCAGGCTCTGACCCGAGCCTGCTGTCATCCTTAAGTAAAGTAAAACTTTTAGATAATTTCTATTTATACCTTAATATTCAGTTTGATCCAGTTCTTGTAACCTGTTTTTTGTTGGATTGAATACCAGGTTTACAATTGCTCCTGCACATAACAGTACTGCAAAAACGGTTGCCAGGATAAATCCATATTTTGCATCTCCGCCAAGTATATCGCTGACTCCACCCATAGCCAATGGGCCTAAGGCTGCACCGGCAGCTGTAAAAAACAATATTATGCCTGCTATTGAACCATGTTTGGTTTTTGGAAAGCAACTGATCCCTTTTGAATTAATAGTGGGATAAATAACGGACATGAACAAACCTGAAAGCGGTAGCAATATAACTGCCATTCCAATTCCGCCAATGACACTTCCAAGAAAACAGAGCAAAATCAGAAAACTGACTATAGTAAGTACTACTGACCAGTTAAAATATGACATCAGCCAGGCACCAAGGAAACGTCCTCCTGCCCTGAGAATGAAAAAGATAGTCAGGGCATAGGTTGCAATTAAAATCAGATTTCCTTTGTAATTTGCGATCAATGTGGGCATCCAGACATAAACAGCACATTCGACTGCAACATACAAGAACGCCCCCGCTGAAAACCCTATCGCGTAGGGATCCTTTAACATAGATAATGTACCTGAAAGGTTAATCGGACCTTCAGTTGTTTTTTTGGTTTCCGGATATTTTACAATCAGAGCCATGAAGATTAAAAGTACACACAGACAACCTGCTACCACATACAAGTATTGCCATTTAATTCCCTTTGAAATAAAATTAGCTACAATGAAGGGTCCTATAATTGCACCTACAGCAAAAAATCCTTCTAGGGTATTCATGGTAGATGTATGTTGTTTTGTTGAAGTACTGATATCACCGACAAGGGCTAAGGCACCGGTTTTAAACACACCTATAGCCAGACCTCCGATAGCCATTAAACTTAAAATAAAACCATAGGTATTGGCGACTATATAGAGATAAGAATTTACAGCGTACAAAGCTAATCCGAGAATGATAGTCACCTTTCTACCCAGTCTGTCAGCAAGAAATCCCAGAAATACACCGGCCAGGGCAATACAGATCATCGGTATATAATGCATTAATCCGGCAACAGTCATATTAACACCAAACTCTTTCTGTATTTCGGGAATTATTTCACCGACAGAATCAGTGGTCATGGCGAACATCATAAACATTAAGAAAGTCAGCCATTTAATTATTCCCAGGTTTCGTTGATTTTGTGAATTAGTATTCATAAAACTTATTTTATTTGATTTATATCTAATATTTCATAAGCACTCCATTTTCATCTAATGCAGTAATGTTGCAGGAATAGTCTTTCAAATTCGCTTCCAGGGTTGCTGTACAACCATTATTCTCCCATCGCAGTTTCAACTCTTGCGGTTTGGAATCCAGGACCTCCAGTTTCGCGTCAAAACCGAAAGCAGGAAAGCTGTTCCTGAATTTCAGGAGAGAAAGCTGTTGCCGGACTACATTCTTCTCGAGTCCTCTACAAGCCTGTTCCAATGTCAGATTTGTCCTGTTGATTTCCTTGTGCCCACCCGGACCGGCTTTTTCAACGGCAGCATGGTCATTCTTTCCGGCAAGAAGATCCAGGTACCATACCTGAGGTATCCCGGGCATAAATATCT
>CAZHRV010000103.1:0-22677 GCA_964535035.1 uncultured Rikenellaceae bacterium | reverse complement strand
AGAAACCATATTTAAATCATATGAACAACAAAGAACAGTATGTAGCAGCTATCGACATAGGAACCACAAAAATAGTGGCTATTGTCGGTAAGAAAAACGAGAATAACAAAATTGAGATTCTCGGGTTGAGCAAAGCTCTTTCAAAAGGAGTTAAAAGAGGTGTGGTAATGAACATCGAAGAGACTGTAAATGCTATACAGACAACCGTTGAGGATGTTCAGAAACGATCAGACATTCTCTTCTCGGAGGTTTTTGTCGGGATTGCCGGTCAGCATATTAAAAGCATGAAGAGCCGCGGGTATATTATGCGTGACTCCTATGAGGATGAAATCAAGAAGGATGAGGTTTTCAGACTCATAGAGGATATGCATAAGATCCATATTGATATCGGCGAGGAGATAATACATGTCATCCCTCAGAATTTCATTGTTGACAATGAAACAGGAGTAAAGAATCCGATAGGAATGTGCGGCAGGAGGCTGGAAGCCAATTTTCACATCGTCATCGGACAAGTGGCTGCAGCAAAGAATATAGAAAAATGCATCCGGAAGGCTGATCTTATGGTGAAGGATATGATACTTGAGCCGCTGGCATCATCCGATGCGGTTCTTACAGAGGATGAAAAAGAAGCTGGTGTGGTGCTGGTAGATATCGGAGGCGGTACCACCGACATGGCGGTATACTACGATAACATTATCCGTCATACGGCAGTTATTCCTCTCGGCGGAAACGTAGTAACGAAAGATATCAAGGAGGGATGTGCAATTCTGCAAAGACACGCTGAACAGCTTAAAATCCAGTACGGATCGGCTCTTGGCGACATAGCTCCCGAAGATAAAGTTGTGTCAATACCGGGTATAAGCGGAAGAGAACCCAAAGAGATATCATTCAAAAGCCTCGCCTATATTATTCAGTCGAGAATGGAAGAGATAATCGATTTTATCAATTTCGAGATCCAGAATTCAGGGTATGCAGAAAAACTTGCTGCCGGTGTTGTGATCACAGGCGGTGGATCAATGCTGAAGCATCTGCCGCAGCTGATGAAATTCAAGACAGCCATGGATGTGAGAATAGGACTGCCGAATGAACATCTGGCCGGTACAAGCAGGACCGAAATAAATCAGCCTATGTATGCTACCAGTGTGGGATTGATTATGCGCGGCTTTGAATACCTGGAGACCTATAAACAATCATTCAATATCGGACTGAAAAGTGAATATGTAAGGCCAAAAACAGAACCTGTGGAGGAAGCCGAAATGGGACAGGGCAGCGAACATCCTGAATACAGGAAAGAACAGAAGACTACCCTGACCGAAAAGATTAAATTAATGATGCAAAGTATGTTTGAGGTTGAGGATCAGTCAATTAACTGATAAGATTTAGATATGGTTGTGTTATCTTATAATTTACTGTTCATAAACAATAAAAAATAAAGCTATGTCAGACGATATAATGAACTTTGATCTGCCTGTTGAAAGATCGTCGATAATCAAGGTCCTTGGTATTGGCGGCGGGGGTAATAACGCTGTCAATCATATGTTCGAAAGAGGAATAAGGGACGTTAATTTTGTGGTTTGCAATACCGACCATCAAGCCCTCACAAGCAGCCCTGTCCCGGTCAAGATACAGATAGGCGAATCCCTCACCGAAGGAATGGGTGCCGGCAGTCAGCCTGAGAAGGGCAAAAAAGCAGCACAGGAGAATATTGCTGATGTCATGGATGCCCTGAGCGGAAACACCAGGATGGTGTTCATAACGACAGGATTGGGAGGAGGAACAGGTACAGGTGCAATACCGGTAGTGGCAAAAGCCTGCAAGGAGGCGGGCCTGCTGACTATTGCAGTGGTTACGATTCCTTTCAAATCAGAGGGCAAGATCCGTATCAGGTATGCAGTCGACGGTATCACCGAGCTGAAAGACCATGTAGATTCTCTGCTTGTGATAAATAATGAGAAACTGCGGGAGATATATGGTAACCAGGGAGTCTCAACCGCATTTGCAAAAGCTGATGATGTTCTGACAACAGCGGTTAAAGGGATAGCTGAAATAATCACTGTGGCAGGTTATATCAATGTTGATTTTGCTGATGTGGAGACAGTTATGAAAGATTCAGGTGTTGCTATCATGGGCATGGGAGAGGCTGCCGGCGAAAACAGGGCTATACGTGCCATTGAGAACGCACTTGCATCACCTCTCCTCAATTCAAACGATATCACAGGTGCAAAAAGCATCCTTATTAATATATCCTCCGGAAAAGGGGAACATGAACTTACCATGGATGAACTGGGTGAAATAACTGACTATATGTATGAGGCAGCTTCAGAGGATGCGTTGATAATCAGGGGTTTATCGCAGGATGAAAACCTTGGCGAAAATATAAGCGTCATTGTGATTGCAACCGGATTTGAGGCAAACAGTATCTTCCAGCCCTATAAAACTAAAAAACCCAGGCAGGTAGAGATGCTTACAAATAAAAATGTAATACCTCCGGTAACAAATCAACAAAGAAATGATGAATCCTTCACTGTTTATGAAAAGGGTAAAAAATCAATAATTACTGATTTTGAGGAGGAATCACAGGGAGAATTTAATTTTGGATTATCAGGCAACACTGATGAAGAAAATGGGACCAAGAGAAATAAGATAGATGAAGATGAGCAGGATAAATCTGATGCTACACTGCGAAAAGTGAAACATATGCACGATATTATGAAGAAAGAGGGCATCTCGAATAAAACAATGAAAGAGAATATTGAGACATTTGAAGATGTTCCGGCTTATGTGCGGAGAAACCTGCTTCCCGAGAATTCGGAAAATACGTCAGAAAGCAAGTTATCAAAGTTTACACTCACTAACGATGAGGAGGATGGACCTGTGTTGAGGGAAAACAATGCCTACCTGAATGATAATGTGGATTGATATGGGGCTTTGCATGCAACGACCCTGCTGATTTAATTTTCTATGTTTGCGCCGATGACAAGAAATGTTTCAATATTATGGCTCCTTCTGGTATCGGCCGGATTATTTGCACAAAACAAAGAACCTGCAGGAAAGAGGATATTGAAACAATGGAATCTCTCAGCCGACTATGCCGAAGAAGTTCCGATTCCGTTTGATACGGTATTTTCATTGTTCCACCGCCACCGTATTGCTGACAGATACTCCCCGTTAAATGCCACACTGGGTAATTATGGTCTGCCCTTTTACCAGATAAATTTCTTTGATCGTGTCTTTAATCCCGATAAATTCCTGTATGCCAACTATTATCCATTTATTTTTCAGCCTGACAAAGCTGTTTTTATGAACACCCAGGTTCCGTTTACGGAAATGGTATGGACATACGGAGCTCCCAGGGAGACTTCAGAACAGACCTTCAGGGTGCGTCACTCACAGAATGTGAACAGGTTTTTCAATTTTGGTCTTATATACGATATTATCTACAGTCTTGGTCAGTATAATTACCAGAGAGCAGAGGACAAAACCTTTACCTTTTTCTCTTCATATACCGGACCTGAATACAAAGCCTATTTTTCTGCAGGTGTTAATAATATAACATCATATGAAAATGGAGGAATAACCGGAACCGACCAGCTGCCCCTGTACGAAGAAAAAACCCGGGAGGTACCGGTAAACCTCGGGAGCCTCAACGCAGCAACCAGCATACTGAAAAACAGGAGCATACTCCTGGTGCAGCGCTATACTATAGGAAAACAGACATTGGAGGAGGATACTGTAAAAAATGAGCGAAAAAACTTTACAGGATTAAGCGGAACATTTTCACATATCTTCACATGGGAGAATAACAGGCGAACCTATAGTGATGATTCACCGGAGTCGGGATTTTATGATACAATATACATCAGCTCTTCAGAGACATTTGATTCTCTCTATTCACGAAGCATAAAAAACACCCTGAGGTTTGATTTTGCGACGGATGATACAAGAAAATTCAGCCTCGGTGCAGGAGTGGGGTTGAGAAATGAGCTTTTACGGTACAGCCAGATAGTCCCCACTCATGATACTACAATTGCAGATACATCAACCTGGAATAAAAACAATAACGTACTGGTGGGCCGGTTATACAACAATGTGGGAGATAAGTTCAGGTGGACGGCGAACGGAGAGCTCTATCTTACTGGTTACAGGGCAGGCGACTTCAATCTATCAGGGGAAATAAGAAAATCATTCGGATGGGAAAAAGGAACCGCATCATGGCTCATAACAGGCAGTATCATTAACAGGCAGCCCTCATTCTGGTACGAACAATGGGGAGGAAATCATTTTGAGTGGCATAATGACCTGAATAAAGAGTTCCGGATAGATGTTGGAACATCCTTTATTTATCCTGCCCTAAAAACTGAACTGAAACTGAACTATGCAATTATTGATAACTATACCGGCTTTGATGAATATGCAATTCCTTTCCAGCATGAAGGAGGATTATCGGTTGCTGCCCTTATGGTAAAAAAAGAGGTCAAAGCCTGGAAATTCCATCTCACTACTGACATACTTGTGCAGCAAAGCAGTAATACTGAGATTCTTGACCTTCCCCTGCTTACTACGCGCTCGGCCGGATTCTTCGAACATCTTTTCCGTTTCAAGCAGACTAATGGAAGGCTTAATACCCAGCTGGGAGTAGATGTTATGTATCATACTCTTTATCATTCGTATGCTTATATGCCTGCAACCGGAAGGTTCTACAACCAGTCCCTGGTGGAGACCGGAAATTACCCGTTTATTAATGTATTTCTTAACCTTAAACTGAAAAGAACGCGGATTTTCTTCATGTTCGATCATATAAACTCAGGATATTTAAGTTATAATTATTTATTAACACCCTATTATCCGCTGAATATCAGAATGATACGTTATGGGCTGGCATGGACGTTTTATAATTAAAAAATAGTTGTACCTTTGCACCCATTTTTGAAACAAGAAATAGATATTAAACAAATACAACAATTTTGGAAAAAGTAATAATTATAGTATTAATATTCCTGGAAGCAATTACAGCTTCTGTTAATAAGAAACCCGGAACTTCCGGGGACAATACTACTCCGGTGAATATCGATCTCGATTCGATCAGGAGCAGAGGAAGGCTTATTGCAGTAACAGACTATAATTCCACGAATTATTTCATCTACAGGGGAGAGCCAATGGGCTTTCATTATGAATTACTAACAGCATTCGCCGATCACATAGGAGTTGATCTTGAGATGGTCACAGAAAATAATCTTGAAAATGCATTTGATCTTCTCAATAAAGGGAAAGCTGATCTGATGGCTATTGGCCTCACTGTTAATGCAACACGCAAGAATGAGATCCTTTTCAGTGATCCTATTTATGAGACCCGGCAGGTCTTTGTGCAGCGAAAGCCGCAACAATGGCAGTCAATGACAAAGGAAAACCTGAACAAAAAACTTATAAGAAATCAGCTCGACCTGGCAAAAAAGACAGTTTTTGTTCAGGAAAGATCTTCCCACTCGGAACGTCTTCACTCTCTCTCACGTGAAATAGGTGATTCGATTATTATAATCGAAGTCCCCCATGATGCGGAACAGCTTATTCAGAGTGTGGCAACCGGAGAGATTGAATATACTGTATGTGATGAGAATGTTGCGGTAGTAAATTCTACTTATTACCCCGATATTGACATTAAAACGCCTGTAAGTTTTCCACAGAACATAGCATGGGGTCTGAGAAAGGAGAATTCTGATATGCTCGCAAGAGAGCTGAATCACTGGCTTGCTGCTTACAAAAGAACAGGTGCTTATGCCCTGTTATATGCAAAATATTTTAAAAACGCCAGATCCAGCAGAATAGTTAAAAGTGATTATTATGCACCCACTACAGGAAAGATATCACGATGGGACAATATGATAAAATCAGCAAGCAGTGATATTAACTGGGACTGGCGTCTGCTGGCATCGCTTATATACCAGGAGTCACGCTTTAAACCTGATGTAAGATCATGGGCAGGGGCTTACGGTCTTATGCAGGTGATGCCGGGAACAGGAAAAAAACTTGGAATTGATATAACCTCCTCCCCTTCAAACAATATAAAGGCAGGAACTCTTTATATAGAAAAGCTTCAATCTGTTTTTGATCCGAAGATAGAAGATGAGAACGAAAGAATGAAATTCATTCTTGCATCATATAATGCAGGCCCGGGACATGTTCTGGATGCCATGAGACTGGCTGAGAAATATGGGATGGACCCTCAGAAATGGGATGGTAACGTTGAATTATGGCTGACAAAGAAGTCGGAACCCCTTTATTACAATGATACAGTAGTTAAAAACGGGTATTTCAGGGGTACTGAATCAATTAATTTTGTAGCCGAGATCCTCGACCGCTTTGAACATTACAAGAATTTCATTCCCGAGCATATAAGCCAGAATTATAATTAAAGCAGTTACAATTTTTCAGCCATTAGTATACGGCAGGTTATTTTAATCGTACCTTATTGCCTTCACGGGAGTGATCCTGCTTATAAGCTTTGAAGGCACCAGCAGCATGATAATTATTGCTGCCATGGTCCCTGCATTGAGAATGAGGATGTGGATCAGATCAAGATTTACCGGGACAGTCTTTATGTAGTATGAAGAGGGATCAAGGGTCACAAGCCCTGTTTTAAGCTGGATAAAAGCTATTCCAATACCTATCAGGTTGCCCCATAACAATCCCTTGCTTATCAGATAGGCAGCCTGGTAGAGGAATACTTTTCGTATTGTAGTATCCTCAGAACCAAGCGCTTTAAGAACTCCTATCATATTTATCTTCTCGAGTATCAAAATAAGCAAACCTGAGATCATATTGAATCCGGCTACAACAAGCATCAGGAATATGATGATGATCACGTTAACATCCTGGAAATTGAGCCAGTCAAAGATCTGGGGATATTTCATCCTGATGTTGGTCACCTTGAATCTTTCCTCATCTTCCAGCACCCTGTAACCGATGGCGTCTCTTACAGCCATGGTCATCTCATCGAGACGATCAAAATTTTTAATAAATATTTCAAATCCGCTGATCTGATCATCCTCCCACCCGTTAAGCCTCTTAATATGACCAATATCACAAAAAACATAGATCTTATCAAACTCCTCGAGACTGGTCTCATAGATTCCGCTGACAGTAAATTTTCTCATCCGGGGAGGATCCTGTACAAAATGCATCGCAAAGGAATCGCCGGTCTTCAGGCGAAGCATATCGGAGATCTTTTTTGAGATAATCACCTTATCTGTGCGAGCAGTGTCGGTAACAGTAAATACTGAGCCGTCTATCATATTTCTGCTGAAGTAGCTCCAGTCGAAATCGCTGCCCACGCCTTTCAGGATCACCCCCTGAAAATCGGCATCTGTTTTGATTATACCTGCTTTTGTGGCATATACCTGTACATGCTTTATCCCCGGTATATTCTTGATTTTGGGGATGAAATCCTGTCCCTGGCATATCGGAGCAGTCTCAAATGAGATATTGGAATCAAAATTTGATATCTGGATATTTGATCCGAATCCGACGATCTTTTCCCTGATCTGCTGTTTGAAACCGGTAAGTATGGCAACAGCAATGATCATCACAGCCAATCCCATTGCAATGCCTGTTATGGCAATAACATTTATGGGCCGCGAAAAAGATGTTCCTTCCCGTCTCCCTTTTATAAGTCGTTGTGCTATGAAATAAGGTAAATTCATTTTAATTGGATTCAAATTTAATAATTTCTCTGTGTATCTCTGTGTCTCCTCTGCGAAACTCTCCCGATAAATCGGGACATTACACAGAGGCACACGGACAAAAAACTGTAGATTTGTAGCAAAGTATTATTGAATGAAGAAACTATTTGTTTTTTTATTAGTCGGATTATTTGCTTGTTCCTGCTTCAGCGTTAAAAAGGTTCCTGTCCCGGGAGCAAACCAGATAGAGCAATACAGGTATCTTATAGAAGATAAGGCAGTTGCGGTAGTCGCTAACCAGACCTCCATGACCGGACAGACCCATCTTATTGATAATCTGTTAAGTTTAGGGATTAATGTAAAGGTGATCTTTGCACCTGAACATGGTTTCAGGGAGATGGCTCCTGATGGAGATACCATACCGGATGAAAATGATCCTGCTACCGGGATCCCTCTTAAAAGCCTTTATGGTACCCGCATGAAACCGTCATCCGAAGATCTTGCAGGTATTGATGTTGTCATATTCGACATACAGGATGTTGGCGTAAGGTTCTATACATATATCTCAACGCTTCACTATGTTATGGAGGCATGTGCCGAAAACAATGTTAAATGCCTTGTTCTTGACAGGCCAAATCCGAATGGATTTTATTTTGACGGAAATATTGCCGATACAGCATACCGCTCTTTTGTAGCCATGCATCCGGTACCTGTGGTTCATGGAATGACAATCGGTGAATATGCCCGGATGATAAACGGTGAAGGATGGCTTAAAAATAGAATGAAATGTGATCTTACAGTTATTAAGTGTAAAAATTACACTCATAAAACCCTCTATGAACTGCTAATACGGCCATCGCCGAATCTGCCAAATCAGACGTCCGTATATCTCTATCCTTCGATATGTTTTTTTGAGGGAACAAGAATCTCGCTGGGCAGAGGAACACCATACCCTTTCCAGGTTTACGGATCACCGCTTTTACGCGACAGGGGATTCAGTTTTACTCCCCAAAGTCTTCCGGAATCAGTAAATCCGCCTTTATTGGGGGAGAAGTGCTTCGGGATTGATTTGCATAATGCAATTGAAGATGAGCTTGTACCTTCACCTGAACTTAATCTTCAATGGGTGATAGATGCTTATAATGAGTACCCGGACAAGGAAAATTTCTTCACACCCTATTTTGAAAGATTAGCTGCAGGACCGACACTTCGAGAACAGATCAAGAAAGGTATGACTGCTGATGAGATCAGGGAAACATGGAAGGATGGCCTGGCGGAGTATAGTAAAATAAGGGGGAAATATCTTCTGTATAAATAACCCCCCGGGAGGCTGTCTCAAAAGGGGGCAGGTCATGCTTCAGCATGACCGGGGGTAATTCTTCCCGGGTATACCTTTAACGCTTCCGCCAAAGTCTCCATGGCATTCTTTAGGTCATCGATCTTCAGGACGTATGCTATACGAACCTCATCTCTTCCCAGACCGGGAGTAGAGTAAAATCCTGATGCCGGGGCAACCATCACAGTCTGGTTTTTATACTCGAACTCCTCAAGAAGCCATTGGGCAAAATTTTCGGTATCATCAACAGGAAGCTTTACTACAGTGTAAAATGCACCTTTGGGTTTAGGGCAATATACGCCGGGCATTTTATTAAGAGCCCCAACCATAAAATTACGGCGGGCAGAATATTCCCTGTTAACTTCAATGAAATATTCAGTAGGAGTATCTGTTGAAGCTTCGCCTGCGATCTGTCCCAGACCGGGAGGAGAAAGTCGTGCCTGTGCAAATTTAAAGGCAGTGGAAAAGACATCTTTGTTTTTTGTGACCAGAGCGCCGATACGAACACCACATTCGCTGTAACGTTTTGATATAGAATCAAGTAATACAACATTATTCTCAATGCCTTCAAGCTTCATAGCTGAAAAATGTTCAGCTCCGTCATAACAGAAATCACAGTATGCTTCATCAGAAAAAAGAAAGAGATCATGTTTCTTAACGATGTCGCGAAGTTGAAAGAGCTCCTCCTTCGAATAAAGATATCCGGTAGGATTATTGGGATTACAAACTAATATTCCCCTTGTTTTTGAAGTGATCTTTTTTTCTATTTCACCTATCGGAGGAAGTGCAAAATCATCATTTATATAAGAGGTTACCGGTATAATCTTTACCCCGGCCGATATTGCAAATCCATTGTAGTTAGCATAAAATGGTTCGGATGTTATCACCTCTTCGCCGGGATTGACGCATGAGTTCAGTGCAAACAATATAGCTTCGGATCCCCCCGTAGTAACAAGTATTTCGGTGTGATCGACATGAATACCGATATTATTGTAGTAACCAGCCAGCTTACGGCGATAGGATTCATTGCCGGCGGAGTGGCTGTACTCAATTACCTTCTGGTCAAGGTTCCTGAGTGCATCCAGCGCAACTTCAGGAGTCGGGATATCAGGCTGCCCGATATTCAGATGGTATACTTTTATACCTCTCCTTTTTGCCTCTTCGGCACAGGGAACAAGTTTTCTTATCGGAGATGGAGGCATTGCCCTGCCTTTTTCAGATATTGACGGCATGATGTTTAAGTTTTTTTCTCACTTCAAAGTGTGACAAAAATAAATAAAATGACCGATTGAAAGAATAATTTTCATCTTTTTCAACCTTCTTCAACTCCCTTCAACTTTTACCCTCCGACTTCGTCGGACATAGTCCGCTACGTCGGACGAAGTCAGAAACAAATCCTGAGCTTGTCGAAGGATAGTGAAGGAGGGCCTTAAACCTCTTCAACATAGATTTCATAATTATTTCTAATTTTGCAGATCAACAGACCTGACCGACCAATGGAAATATCCTCAAAATACGAACCTGGAAAAACCGAGAGCAAATGGTACGATTACTGGATGAGGCAGGGCTTTTTTAAAAGCACTCCTGATAACAGGGAACCCTATACTATTGTGATTCCTCCGCCGAATGTAACAGGCGTTCTTCATATGGGTCACATGCTGAATAATACCATACAGGACGTACTGGTGCGAAGAGCAAGAATGCTTGGTAAAAATGCCTGCTGGGTGCCTGGCACCGACCATGCATCCATAGCTACTGAGGCTAAAGTCGTTGCCAAGCTGAAAAGCGAAGGAATTGACAAGCGTAATATTTCGAGGGAGGAATTCCTTGAACATGCGTGGGAATGGACCCGTAAACACGGCGGAATAATCCTTGAACAGCTTAAAAGACTTGGAGCTTCATGCGACTGGGACAGGACTCTCTTTACAATGGACAAGGAGAGGTATGATTCTGTTATTAAGGTATTTGTGGATCTTTTTAATAAGGGCCTGATATATAGAGGAGTACGTATGGTCAACTGGGATCCGCAGGCAAGAACAGCCGTTTCGGATGAGGAGGTCATATATACTGAAGAGCAATCCAAGCTCTATTATGTAAGGTATAAAATTGCAGGCTGGAATGATTATGTTACTGTTGCAACAACACGTCCCGAGACTATATTGGGTGATACTGCGGTATGTGCCAACCCCAACGACACCAGATATAAGCATTTAAAGGGGAAAAATGTTATCGTTCCTATGGCAAACAGGGAGGTGCCTTTCATTTTTGATGAATATGTGGATATGGAATTTGGTACCGGCTGCCTCAAAATAACACCGGCACATGATGTCAACGATTACCTTATTGGTCAGAAGCATAATCTTCCGTCGATAGATATTTTTAATGATGATGGTACCATTAGTTCTGAGGCCGCAATGTTTGTCGGGGCCGACAGATTTACTGCAAAAGATCTGGCTGAAGAAGAGCTTAAGAGGAGCGGCAACCTGATCAAGGTTGTTCCGTATAATAACAAGATAGGCCGGTCAGAACGGACACTTGCAATAATAGAACCAAAGCTCTCAATGCAATGGTTCCTGAAAATGGAAAAGATTTCACGTCCCGCACTCGGTGCTGTTATGAATGGGGAGGTCCATCTTCATCCTATAAAATTCAAAAACCTTTACAGGCACTGGATGGAAAATGTACACGACTGGTGCATCAGCCGGCAGTTGTGGTGGGGACACCGAATTCCGGCCTGGTATTATAACAATAATGAATTTGTTGTTACTGAGAACGTTACAGATGCCCTGGCGCTGGCAAAGGCAAAAAGCGGTAATGATTCTCTCAATGAGTCTGACCTTCGGCAGGAAGAGGATGTACTCGACACATGGTTCTCCTCATGGCTCTGGCCGATAACATCATTTGATGGTATAAACAAACCCGATAATCCCGACCTGAAATATTATTACCCTACAAATGACCTGATCACTGCACCTGAGATACTCTTCTTTTGGGTTGCCAGAATGATCATTGCAGGTTACGAGTATATGGACCAGAAACCATTTGACAACGTGTACCTCACAGGCCTTGTACGTGACCAGCAACGAAGAAAAATGTCAAAATCACTGGGCAACTCACCTGAACCGCTTAAGCTTATTGACAGGTATGGAGCAGATGGTGTAAGGGTGGGTATGCTTTTATGCTCACCTGCCGGCAATGACCTTCTATATAATGATTCTCTGCCGGAACAGGGACGTAATTTTGCAAACAAGATCTGGAATGCTTTCAGGCTGGTAAAGGGATGGAAAGTTGATGATAGCATCGTTCAGCCCGATTTTTCAGCAGCAGCAGTAAAGTGGATGGATGAGATACTGAAGAGGGCAACAACAGAAATTGATACACACTTCAGGAAATTCCGTATCTCCGAAGCCCTGATGGCAGTGTACAAACTTTTCTGGGATGAATTCTCATCATGGTACCTTGAAACAATAAAGCCTGAATATAAAAAACCGGTCGACAGGGTCACATATGATGCCACTTTAGTCCTCTTTGACAAACTGTTAAGACTCATACATCCTTTCATGCCCTTTATTACTGAAGAGATCTGGCAGATGCTCGTTGAAAGAAAAGAGGGAGAAAGCATCATGATAAGCAGGATGCCTGAAATAAGAAAATATGACAGGGAACTGACAGTCAGATTTGAATTTATTAAGGATTGTATAAGTGCTGTAAGAACAGTCAGAAGAGAAAAGAAAATTCCAAATAAGGAAAAACTTAATCTTTTTATCAGAGCGGATGAAAAGAACTTTAGCCGGGAATTCCTGCCTGTACTTTCAAGACTCTGCAACCTGTCGGAAATAAAATTTGTAACGGAAAAACAAACAGGAGCTGCCTCCTTTATGGTTAGAACTGTCGAATTTTATATTCCTGTGGGAGACAAACTCGATATAGATGCAGAGCTTGCAAGTATAGTAGAAGAGCTTGATTACTACAGGGGTTTTCTTACTTCAATTATGAAAAAGCTTGATAATGGACGTTTTGTAAAAAATGCCCCGACCAGTGTACTTGAACTGGAAAGAAAAAAGAAAAACGATGCTGAGTCTAAAATAAAGTCGCTTGAAGAGAGGCTGAAAGAGTTGAAAAAATGACGGGGGTTACTGCATTACCTCCCTGATAAAATAATTCTGATCGACCTGTATAAGCTTCCAGTTATTGTTGAGGATAAGAAGCCATCCTTCGCCTTCTATCCTGTTTTTGTCCTCCCTGAATCCTTTAGCCGTTATGCGAAGATACCTGAGGTTATTGGATAAAAGGCAGCCTCCCTTGTCGACAGTCAGTTTTCCCCAGTTATCCGATACCCTTATTTTACTGTAAATTGTTCCCAGGGTGTCAAGTGACCTGATATCTTCTAGCTCAAAATCAAAATAGGGACTTTCGAGCTCAAGAAGAACAACCGGCCTTTCCACAAATTTTGCTATCTGACGATGAATTTTTTCACTTATCTCCCTGTCCCTTTCAGCCTCTTCTTCCACGATCGTTTCAAAGCCATAATTCAGTGCAATGCTTCCTGCTACATCGCGGCATACTTCAGGACACTGGATATCGTAAAGATCTTTTACAATATTTGCAAGATCAACATTTTCACATTGTATTGCAGAGAAATCAAATCCTTTCTGATACATCAGAGTAGCATATAATGCGCCATGGATAAAGCCGTATGAGCGGGCATACGACTGAAATGAATAGATCTTGTCGAGCGATTCAAAAAGCCTTGTCCTGAATTCTTCAGGGGAGTCTGTGGATAACAGAATATAAGTAAATGTGGCAAGTCCCTCATAGTTCTCAAACCTGATCTCGTCATCAATATAATTATTGTATGTTTCATGGTTGGATCCTCTGAATATCAGCGCATCTCTAATGACAAGTTGTTTTTCGGAACCCTCCTTTTCTATTGCCTTGCGCAGGGCTTTCCATTCAAGTTTGAGCCAGAGCCTGGCATTCTTGTCATCCATGATCCTGATGTTGAAGTCGGAAGACTTATAACCGGTTGATTCCTGGAAAAGATGGAAAAGACTATGGATGGACCATGAGATGATCCTGAACTCGTCCTCTTCGCCGGGTAACGGAACAAGAGCGAAGAGAGTCCCTCCGAATGCAATTGCCCTGTTGTTGATGATTTGTTCTCTGGGGTAAATTCCTGTATAAATGCCGTCTCTTTCTTTCAGTATACCCTCTTTGTCAGGCTGGTTGGCCGTTATTCTCCGGGTTGAACGGTCAATAAGCATCAACGGACCGTATAGATTTTTTCCCCATAGCCTGCCGTTATCCTTATTACAAATCTCTTCGATTTTACTAAAATACTGAATTGCGATTTCAGGTGTGAGATATGTGTTGTCTTCTTCAGTCCTGCATCCTGTCAGGCCAAACAAAAGAAGAAAAATTATCCATCTTGTCATGGGCGGAATTTTGGCTGGATAAAATTAATCAAAATTCTTTCAATTTGTCCAAATCTCAAAATCACCTTAACAGATAGAGACATTTGTCATTATCAGTTCCGATTTAATACCTGGTTTTGCTGACCTGGTTCTTCTTTTCATCCTCCTCACGTGCCTCTTTAATGCTTACATTCAGCTCAAAACCGATGAGCAGCGCTATTGCATTAAGATAGAGCCAGATAAGGATAACCATAAGGGTGCCGATCCATCCATACAGCTTATTGTACTGCCCGAAGTGGTTGACATAAAAGGAAAACCCGAGAGATGTAACAATAAAAAGAATTGTAGCCAGCATCGATCCCGGTGAGATAAACCTGAAATCGGTTCTTTTAGCGGGGGCCAGGTAATAAAGAAATGAGATTGCCAGAAAAAGTAACAGGATTACCAATATCCATTTAATAATTACAATAATACTGATCACAAGGCTTTTCTCAAGGATATCCAGTACAACAAGGTAATTAACAACAGTTTTCCCGAAGATAACAAGGAAACCGGCAAAGGCTATCATCATAACCACAATAATAAGAAAGATAATGGATACCTTACGCTGGTGTATCCATGACCTCGTTTTAAAATTATGGGCCGATACCACAAATGCATGAATAACTGCATGAATGCCATTGGTAGAAAAAATTACGGTAGCTAAAAACATTACCAGCAGCAGGGCTCCGCTTTTATTTGTGACGATATCTACTATTGTGGTTTCAAGAAAATTGAATGCATTTACGGGGAGTATGTTTTCAAAGAGCTCAATAAGCTCATTCTGAAAATTGGGTATGGGTATAAAGGGAATCAGGGTAAAGATGAAAATTGATGCGGGCAGCAGGGCCATAAGCAGGTTAAAAGCTATTGAGGAAGCTCTGGTCACAAGCACTCCTTTTCTGAATCCTTTTATTACGAATCTTAATACATCGCTTATGGGGACACCGTCAAAGCCGGGAAGAACAAGTCTTCTTATTTTTTCTCTCTTTCCGTTTATCCCTTTTATGAACTGCATAAATTAAATGGCTTTTAAACTCATATCCAGACTTTTGATATGATGTGTCAGAGCTCCGACCGAGATGAAATCAACGCCGCATTCAGCATAAGCTCTTACAGTATCGAGAGTGATACCTCCCGAGGATTCCGTTTCATACCTGCCTTTAATAAGCTTTACCGCCATGATGGTATCTTTAATACTGAAGTTGTCAAGCATGATCCGGTCAACGCCTCCAATTGCCAATATCTCTTTTACATCATCAAGATTTCCCGCTTCTATTACAATTTTAAGCTTCCTGTTATTTCTCTTAAGATATTCCCTGGTTCTTTTTATTGCCGGTTCTATTCCTCCTGCATAACGGATGTGATTATCCTTCAGCATAATCATATCAAATAATCCCATTCTGTGGTTCATTCCGCCTCCGATCCTTACAGCCTCCTTTTCAAGGAACCTGAAACCGGGTGTTGTTTTACGTGTGTCCAGGATCTTTGCTTTTAAACCGGCAACAAGGGCAACATAGCGGCCAGTATTTGTTGCAATTCCGCTCATCCTTTGCATTATATTGAGTACCAGGCGTTCAGCTTTCAGGATTGATTGTTGTCTTCCGGATACAATCAATGCAATGTCACCTGGTTTGACATGGCTTCCGTCTTTTAAAAGTATTTCACATTTCAGGGTTTCATCTATTGCTGTAAAGACCTTTACGGCAATTTCAACTCCGGCAAGTATTCCCTCCTTTTTTATGTTAAGCTGAGCTTTACCAATTGAATCCGGGGGAATACATGCGAGTGAGGAATGATCACCATCGCCCAGGTCTTCTGCAACACTTCTTGAAATAAATTCCCTGAGAATCCTATTTTCCATTTTCAGGTTCTATGCGTATCTGGTGAATAAGAAGCTCATTGTCTACCTTTTTAAGCAAAAAGTAGACTCTGAAATCACCCTTCTCTGTTTTCAGAATTCCAATGGCATATTGTGCATCGCTTTTTGCACCCTGGTGACGGATAATAAAGTCTCTGGCTGGATAGGTATTGAAGAAATCCTTCAGGATGGCCTCTGCAACATTCTTTTTATAGAAATCTTCTTTATCGAGAAGCAGTACCTCTACCGTTGAATTCATGTATTTGGATAATTCCGATGAATTACCCGCCTTGAAAGCAATGGAGATACCTCCGGGAATCTTTGTCTGTTCCTGCATATTAAAGGCGAGAGCATTTAATACAATGATTATGGCCGGTATAATATTAATGAACTGCATCTGATTCAGTTTTTTCGATTTCCAAATTCTGCGCATCACAAATTTAACTAATTTCATTTAAGAAAACCAGTTCTGCCGCATCAATATAATTATAATTGCAGGTGCTCGTTTTTAATTATATTTTTGCATGTGACAGAATGCTTTAAGAAGTGCACAAAAGTCGCGCCAATATTTATGAAGATTGCATTATTGCACACAGGTAAGACAACTGAAAAGTATGTAAATGAAGGTGTTGAATTATATTCTGCACGCATCAGAAAATATTCGGGATTTGAGATCATTACTATTCCTGATATGAAGAATATCCGTAATATGCCGTCTGAAGAGGTGAAGATAAGGGAGGGGAGGAGGATGTTAAAATCGGTAGACAAGAATGATTTTGTTGTGCTGCTCGATGAAAAAGGGAAAGAGCTCAGGACAGTTGAATTTGCCCGGTGGATCGAAAAACAATCAATGCTATCAGGGAAGCGGATACTTTTTATTGTAGGTGGTCCATGGGGATTCTCGCATGAAGTAAGAGAAATCGCCGGCTTCACGCTCTCACTGTCAAGGATGACATTTCCTCATCAGCTTGTCAGGGTATTGTTCCTGGAACAGCTTTACAGGGCTCTTACAATAATTAAGGGTGAATCTTACCACCACGAATAGTACATAATAATTTGATTATGAGTAACAAACGGCGCAGCATAATTCTTCTGATAATCACTTTTGTCATTTTCCTGCTCGCTTTGATGACTGAATCGGTTTACCTGAGCGATTTCGAATACAGGTACAGAACAAAGAGATTCAACAGAATTCTTGGAGCGAAGGAAAAGATCATGGAAGATTGCCTGAAAAGACTGAAACTTGTAGGAGAACCGCGTGGCTCAATGGCCGAAAAAGACCTCTTTTCTGTTGCCGAAGAGAATAATATTACTATCCTGGAGTATTTTGATGATAACCTTGTTTACTGGTCGGACAATGATTTTGATGTGCCGCCGGTAATGGATGACTCATTATTTGCACAACCCTTTATTTTTCTTCAGAATGGATGGTTTGTACCCGGAATAACAGAATCAGTCAATGAAAAAATCGTAGGGCTGCTCAGGGTAAGGACAGACTACGGTTTTGAAAATGACATAATTAAGAACGGATTTGTGAAGGACTTCAGGATCCCGGCGGATGTGGAATTTACAACGGTACAGGACAGCTCAGGATTTAATATTGTAAACAACAATGGAACATTTCTTTTTTCCCTTATTTTACCGGAAGTTAAAAGCAATTCAATTCTGATAGTCATCCCCCTGATTTTATGGGCATCATTTTTCGTTCTTATTGTTCTGCTGACCTTCTTGCTTGTGAAATTCATGGCAGAAAGAGGGAAGAATATAACAGGTATCTTTTTTTCACTGTTAATATTTATAATCCTCTATGCAATTGTACTGGTTTCAGGCAAACCTGAGGTTATCATGAGGACTGGTTTATTCTCCCCTTTCAATTTTTCACTGAACCTCATTATACCTTCGCTGGGACACCTGTTGATAATAAGCATCCTGACCGCGGTGCTGGCATATCTCTTTATGCTTTATTTTTCTGAGGAGATACGGGTAAAGGAAAATCCGGCCTTGCAATATCTTTTTTTAACAGTTATGCTCATTACCGGAGCCTGCCTGATAAGCCTTATTCAGCTTATCTTCAGCCAGCTGGTTTCTGATTCAAACATAAGCTTTGAAACATATAAGGTGTTGAATCTGAGCTTCTTCAGTGTAGCCGGTTTCTCTTCAATAATTCTGCTTCTCTCTGTTCCGGTGCTGTTTCTTCTGAAGACTTTTAAAATGGCAGGCCAACCGGGTATTAAAACTGTTATTATTCCTGTATTTACCTCTCTTGCCGTTTTTGCGGCATTCTTTTATAAAGATCCGGTCTCACTATTATCAACTGCGATCCTTTTACTATCGATAATAGCTGTTATCCTGTATTCACAAAAATATAAAACAGGTCTGTTCAGGATTTTAGTTCTCTTATCCCTGGTCTTCGGCATCTATTCGGTGGTTCAGATTACAGTCTGTTCGGAGAAGAAAACCACGGAACAGGTTAAGATACAGGCACTCTCCTTTTCAACTGATAACGATCCCGAAGCTGAACATCTTCTTCTTGATATGTGGGGGGTGATTACCACCGATACTCTGCTCAAAAAGATGATGAATGTAGATCTGTTCTGGAAAGATGACGCAGACAGGATAAATGCTTACCTCCACGATATATATTTCGGCAGTTACTGGGGGAATTATAATTTTAGTATTGTACCATGCAGGAATGACGATTCTCTCCTTGTTGCCTCGGGGAATGAGTATTATGAAAACTGTTTCGGTTTTTTTGATGAACGGATCAGGAAATACGGCCAACAGCTTACAGGTACCGGGTTTTATTTTATTGATAACCAGGGAGGAAGATCATATTACCTTGGTAAGTTATTATTCAGGCAGGACTCTCGTTTTACAAATGGGTTATTCATTGAACTTTACAGTAACGTCAATGTTTTTCAGCCTGGTTACTCAGAATTGCTGCTTGACAAGAAATTCCAGGGTTATTCAGGACTGAAGAACTACTCTTTCGCAAAATATATTAACGGTGAGATTGTTCTTAAATATGGTGAATTTGCTTATGATAAGGCTGATGACAGCTATGTGAACAAGGATTCCGAATACAGGATTTTCAACAGTGGGGGATTCAGACATATAGCTTACAGGAACGGCAATGCCACTGTTGTGATAAGCCGGCCGGAAATATCAATAAGAGATATTATCATCTCCTTTGCCTACCTGTTTGCATTCATTTTCATATTTACTAACGTTATTATGATGATGATCAGACCTCCTGCATTAAGGAGCCTGCAGAGCCTGAACTTTCGTCAGAAGCTCCAGATGTCATTTCTCGGAATATTGTTGTTCTCCTTCATACTGGTAGGCATTGTTGTAACTTTTCTTACAATAAGGCAATACATGGCAAAGCACAATGAAAACATTACGGAGAAGATGAATTCTGTTTATACTGAGCTTGATAACAATTTTTCAAATGAGAATCACCTGTCAGCCGACTGGAATAATGATGCCAATTCATCCTTAAATGAGCTGCTGATTAACCTTTCGAATATTTTAATCACCGATATAAACCTTTATGATCTGAACGGATTAATGATGGCTACATCACGGCCTGAAATATTTTACCGCAATCTTACAAGCACGAGGATGAACAATCTGGCTTTTATTAATCTTAAGGACCTTACAAAGAGCGAATATATTCATACAGAGTCAATTGGCAGCCTCAGGTATCTCTCCGCTTATGTCCCTTTCTATAATGCTGCAGGAAAGGTTCTGGCATATGTGAACCTTCCCTATTTCAGGATGCAGAGCCTGCTGGCGAGGGACATTTCCAACCTGGTTGTTGGTGTTATAAATTTCACACTTCTTCTGATATTGATCACAATGAGCTTTGCAGTGTTCATAAGTGACAGGCTGACCTCACCTCTTGCAATGCTCGGCGAAGGTCTTGCCAGCGTTGAACTTGGCAAAAAAACCGAACATCTTACGTATAAGGACAATGATGAGATAGGGGAGCTGGTTAAACAGTACAACAGGATGGTGGATGAGCTTGAAGAGAGTGCTGATAAGCTGGCAAATTCCGAACGAGAGTATGCATGGAGGGAAATGGCCAAACAGATCGCCCACGAGATCAAAAATCCTCTCACCCCGATGAAGCTTAATGTGCAGCAGCTTGTCAAATCATGGAAGGATGGCATACCGGGTTTTGAAAAGAAGCTTGAAAAATTCTCAAGGAACCAGATCGAATATATTGAAACCCTCTCTTCAATAGCTTCGGCATTCTCGTCTTTTGCAAAGATGCCGGGCAGTAAACCGGGTCTTGTCAATCTGATTGAACAGATACAGACAACACTCGAGCTATTCAGAAATACCGCCAGTGTAACATTCCGGGTCCGGTGGCCCCATGAGAGCAAGGTCTTTATTTATGCCGACAAGGAGCATCTGAACGGGATCTTTTCAAATCTGTTCAAGAACAGTATACAGGCAATTCCCCCTGACAGGCAGGGACTTGTAAAAGTGTCGCTTGAAATCAGCGGCAGTAAAGTAGTTGTAGCGGTAGCTGACAATGGTACAGGGATCCCTGAGCCCTTGCAGCAGAATCTGTTCACTCCCAACTTCACGACAAAATCATCAGGAACAGGCCTGGGGCTCTCAATTGCAAAGAAATATGCCGAGGGCGCCAATGGAAGAATATGGTTTGAATCGGAGGCCGGGGAAGGAACGACTTTTTATATAGAATTTCCCCTGATGTACACTGTTGAAAAACCCGGTGAGACTCCTAAAGTATGATAAGAGTAAACTATAAAATGTAATTATATTAGTTATATTAGCAGTTCATTTTTGGCTTTAATGACAGCAAGTTTGTCACACCATATCAAGTGGTTAATATTGAGTCTGTTAATAGTTGCAGTATTTAATACTTACCTGTCTGCCCAGACTAAAATAAGCGGTATAATAAACCAGTATGCAAGAGTCAATTCTATAGGTGCTGATTATGTCGTTATTGATGACGAAATCCAGTTCGACCAGTTTGCTGTAGGTGATACAGTGTTGCTTATACAAATGAAAGGAGCCAGAATTTGGGTATTGGAGGACCCAACCTTTTATGGTGTCGGTGATTGGTTGTATGGTAAACCTGGTTACTATGAGTTTCTTACTATATTATCTGTCGATGATGGAACAAATACTATAGAATTTAGAAACAATATTATAAATACTTCATTTAATGTTATTGGTAATATTCAATTGATAAAAGTACCATCCTATAATTATGCAGTTGTAGATAGTGAACTTACCTGCCAGCCATGGGACAGCACTGCCAAAACAGGAGGTGTACTGGCTGCAATTATCGGAAGAACTCTTTCTCTGAATGCAAATATTAATGTAACAGGAAAAGGATTACAAGGAGGAACAGCAGTATTAGGGGAAGGAATTTGCATGGGAGATAATCTTGTGGCCTGGGATAAATTTGCCTATCAAGCTTATAGTGACAGTTCTGGCAACAAAGGTGAGGGATTAGCTATCCTGGCAAATGCTTTTGACGGACCTCCATATCTTCCCATCTATCCGGGATTTGCCGAAGGTAAAGGGGCAAATTTTACAGGTGGTGGAGGTGGTAATGGAAGATTTTCAGGTGGTGGCGGCGGTTCTAATTATGGATTGGGAGCAAAAGGTGGTCGAGAAATTTATACATGTTCTCCAAACTATAATGGTGGGCTTGAAGGAAAAGATATTGCCAGCACGGGGATGAAAGGTGGTATGTTTATGGGTGGTGGAGGTGGTGGGGCAACATATACAACTGGAACTCCAGTCTCAGGTGGTAGCGGAGGTGGAATGATATTCTTAGTATGTGATACACTGATGGGCAATGGACACAGTATACTTGCTGAGGGTGAATTCCCCGGCACATCAAGCGGCAATGCAGGAGCAGGCGGCGGCGGCGGCGGTGGATCAATTGCAATTTATCTACAGAGTTATTCTGATAACACGATAACATCTGCAATTACTATTTCTGCAAATGGTGGCCATGGTGGAAATAACGCAGGGAATGCAGGAGAAGGCGGTGGCGGCGGTGGCGGATATATAAATACCACGGATATCTCATTACCAGCAAACATAATAAAAACTGTCTCCGGAGGAACCGGAGGTATAAGATCTGGGACACCAACCGGACTTAATGGTTTACCAGGTACTGATTCTACAACTTTTATTCCCCTTTTAAACGGATTTTTATTTAATTCAATTGTTTCTTCAGTTACCGGTAACCAGGTTGATTCAATATGCTCAAATGTTATTCCGGAACCAATTATCGGAACTTCTCCTGTTGGTGGTTCCGGTACATATACTTATCTGTGGCAGAAAAGCTATGACCTC
>CAZHRV010000102.1:0-10468 GCA_964535035.1 uncultured Rikenellaceae bacterium | reverse complement strand
AATCTGGTAGTTCTTTACAATATTATGTATCTCAATTACTTTGTCCATTTCCTTTTGAATTTGAATTTCCGAAATTAGATTAATTTAGTTAAATACGAAATTTTAGTGTCTTAATTTTTGTTAATACTTTATCACATAGTTATAACGATTTATTCCCTTTCTGAAAAAGACAAAACCCATCCTGAAGATATCTACTGTAAGAGTAACCTTTTCTTGTTTCTTTATCAACCTCCATGCCTCTTCCATTTCATCTGTACTGTGTATGTCATCGATTATAATCACTGCATTTCCTTCAGAAAGATCCGCCAGCTCACTGAAATAATTTAAAGTGGATTCTGTCCTGTGGTTACCGTCAATAAACACCAGACCAGGTTTTACAGATTTCTTACGGAGTTCAGGTATTGTATCATCGAATGATCCGTGAATAAGTATTACATTGTGTATCCCGGCTTTCTGAAAGTTCTCGTTTGCAATTTCAGCGGTGACAGGACATCCTTCAATGGTATACACCATCGATCCGGGGCATGTTGCTGCCATGTACAATGTGCTTATACCCAGTGATGTTCCGAGCTCTACAATGTCAGGTTTTCCAAACTCTGATGCCATGTTCGATAATAGCCTGCCATATTTCCGGGGTACTGCTGAATATACTGCAATATCTGACACTTTTCTTAAACTGCTTTTCATTCTGGATGATCCGGCTCCAAGATCCTGAATTGAAATGATCCTGTTGTCGGAAATATTATTCTTTCTTATATTCTCAATCTTTAAGACAATATCCTGGTCAATTTTATTCCGCATGATCCGTGATACCAGGTCGAAAACAAAAGGGCTGTGGATACCATGGCCCTTCCGGTGCCCCGAAAACATAAGATAGCCCAGATATTTTATCCTGGAAAAAAACATTCCCATTCAGATAATATATTTTAGGTAAGGTCTGCAAAAATAAGTATTTTAGGTCATCTTTAAAATTGTTTAAATCAGTAATGGAAAAGCTCTTATTCCTGATTTTCAAAAATTCTGATCTTTAAATTCTTTACATTCAGAAGATGTACGAATTTCTCGAAACTGATATTAAATACCTGCCCGGTGTCGGTCCTAAAAGAGCAGAGTTACTCAATAAGGAACTTAATATCTTTACCTATAATGATCTCCTGTATTATTTCCCATATAAATACATTGACAGGACAAAGTTTTACAAGATTTCCGAGCTCGATCACGATTTGCCGTATGTGCAGGTAAGGGGTATGATAAGGGGATATTATACGGAAGGGCACGGGGCCGGGAAAAGGCTTGTTGCAGATTTCGGGGATGATACCGGTACCATCAAACTTGTGTGGTTTAAAGGCAGTAAGTGGATAACAGGCAGTTATGTCCCTGGCGTTGAATATATTGTTTTTGGCAAGCCTGGTGTTTTCAACGGCATGATCAACATTATCCACCCTGAGATTGAAGCATCCGGAAAGGTTGCTGAGAGAATGAGTTCTGCACTTCAGGCACAATACAGCACTACTGAAAAACTCAAAAACCATTTTCTAACCTCCAAAGCTGTCAGTAAGCTCATGGGAAATCTCTTCCGGCAGATGAAATTCACCCTGCCTGAGACATTGCCCGCCGGTATTGTTACAAAGTATAAGCTGATGGATCTCCATCAGGCCCTGCAGAAGATACATTTCCCTTCTGATCCGGGTGAACTTGAGAGAGCCAGGTACCGACTGAAATTCGAGGAACTCTTTTATATCCAGCTTAATCTGTTAAGGTATAAGAATAAACGCTCCCAAAAATTCAAGGGATTTGTTTTCTCAAGCGTCGGGGAAAATTTCAATAATTTCTATTTCAACAATCTTCCTTTTTCACTTACTGACGCGCAGAAAAGGGTTATGAAAGAGATTCGTAAGGACCTGGGTTCCGGAAAACAGATGAACAGGCTTCTCCAGGGTGATGTTGGAAGCGGGAAGACGCTTGTTGCCCTGATGAGCATGCTTATTGCCATTGATAACGGATACCAGACATGCATCATGGCTCCGACAGAGATTCTTGCCGGTCAGCATTATGAGACAATCACAAAAATGCTTGAAGGCATCAACGTAAAAGTCAGGCTTTTAACAGGCTCTTCAAAAAGATCGTCACGGAAAGATATCAGCGAATCGCTGCTCGATAAATCACTAAACATACTTATAGGCACCCATGCACTTATCGAAGAAAATGTAAAATTCGCTAACCTTGGACTGGTAATTATTGATGAGCAGCACAGGTTCGGTGTTGAGCAGAGAGCACGGCTCTGGGAAAAAAGCCTTAATCCGCCGCATATACTTGTTATGACTGCAACTCCTATACCGAGAACACTGGCAATGACCCTTTATGGCGACCTTGATGTCTCAGTCATCAATGAGCTTCCTCCCGGAAGGGTACCGATAAAAACAATGCATTTTTTGGACTCTGAAAGAAACAAAGTGTTCGGTTTCCTGCGCCGGCAGATAGCAGAAGGTCGTCAGATCTACATAGTATATCCGTTAATCAAGGAATCCGAGACCATGGACTATAAGGATCTCGAAGATGGCTGGGACACAATTTCAAGGGAGTTTCCGCCGCCTCAGTATTGTATAAGTGTGGTGCATGGGAGAATGACCCCTGCAATAAAGGAAGAATCAATGAGGCTCTTCAGGGATGGCCATGCTCATCTCCTGATTGCTACAACGGTTATAGAGGTGGGAGTCGATATTCCCAATGCCACTGTTATGGTGATTGAGAGCGCTGAACGATTCGGACTTTCACAGCTTCACCAGCTCAGGGGCCGCGTGGGCAGAGGCGCCGGTCAATCATATTGTATCCTGATGAGCTCTCAGAAGCTATCAAAAGAGGCTGCAAGAAGAATAGAGATCATGATTAGCACAAATGACGGCTTCGAGATCGCTGAAACAGATCTTCAACTAAGGGGCCCCGGTGATATAGAAGGAACAATGCAGAGCGGGATTCCATTCGATCTTAAGATATCTGACCTGTCAAAAGATGGACAGCTGATTGAATATGTGAGGAACATTGCAGAAGAGATTCTCAACAGGGATCCTCTTCTTCAACATGATCAGAATCTTATTCTTTCAGCAGGACTGAAACATTTATTCAGTAAACGACAGTCGTGGAGCAATATAAGCTGAAATGGTTTATTTAAAATAATTATAAATAATAAAAGCATCATAAATGTTGATAAAAAGCATTACAAGATTTTTACAGTAATTTTAATTTTGCCTATTAATTTTCTGAGCACCAAATAATATGTCTGATAAATTTGAAAGCATTGAACACGAAGGCATAGTGCAGAAATCAGATAATAACTCTGTTACGGTTAGTATAATATCATCAGCAGCATGCTCGGGATGCCATGCTGAAGGGATCTGTTCATTGTCAGGCAGGGAAGAGAAGATTATTGAAATACCAGGTATTTATAAGGTACATCCGGGCGACAGTGTAACAATCCAGATGAAACAATCGTCAGGAAATATTGCTGTGTTCCTTGGTTATGTCATGCCACTGATCCTTTTAGTGGCAATACTGATAATCCTTGTATCTCTTTCAGTACCCGAGCTAACGGCAGGTCTTGCAGCACTGGCAGTACTGATCCCCTATTACCTGATTCTCTATGCTTTCAGAAACAGAATAAGCAAGAGATTCATTTTTACGCTAAAAGCCTGAATAAATGAGCATTACAGTTCTCATAACGATTATAAGTCTGAGCCTGCTTGCCATGCTGGCAGCAGTAATACTCTATTTTGTAGCTCAGAAATTCAAGGTTATTGAGGATCCCAGGATTGACGAGGTTCAGGCTGTTCTCCCTGGTGCAAATTGCGGAGCTTGCGGTTTTGCAGGATGCCGAAATTTTGCGGAGGCTCTTGTCAAAGCTGAGACATTTGAGGGTCTGAATTGTCCTGTGGGAGGTTCATCTGTTATGGAAGAGACTGCAAGGATGCTGGGTAAAGAGGCCCTTGCCGTTGAACCGCTTATTGCAGTTCTTTTATGTAACGGAACACCGGAGTTTCGTCCTCATACATCCAGATATGACGGTGTTCCTGATTGCCGGATCGCACATAGTCTCTATACCGGGGAAACGGATTGCAGTTATGGCTGCCTGGGTTACGGCGATTGCGTAAGGGCCTGCTCCTTCGATGCAATGTTCATGAATAATGAAACCGCTTTACCGGTCATAATAGATGATAAATGCGTGGCATGCGGAGCCTGTGTGAAAGCATGCCCGAAAAATATTATCGAGCTCCGGAAGAAGGCTAAGAAAGACCGCAAAATTTATGTAGCATGCTCAAACTGCGATAAGGGAGGTCCGGCAAGAAGAGCCTGTAAGGTCGCCTGCATAGCCTGCAGCAAATGCTTCAAAGTATGCGAATTCAATGCCATTACTATAGTGGATAACCTTGCATACATTGACGCCTCTAAATGTACATTTTGCAGGAAGTGTGTCGCTGAATGTCCTACAGGTTCTATTCTCGAACTTAACTTTCCCCCCAGGAAGTTTAAAGTTGAAGAACAGGCCGAGGTAAAAACAGTATGAAAATTATTTTATCTATATAAAAACATCATATCATTGAAAACATTTCCTATAGGTGGAGTTCATCCGCCCGAAAACAAGCTGACAGCAGGAAGTGAGATCCGGTATCTGCCTGTTCCGCACAGTGTTGCAATACCTGTAAACCAGCATATCGGCACCCCTGCCTCAATTGTAGTTAAAAAGGATGACAGGGTAAAAACGGGTCAGGTGATCGCTGAAAACAAGGGATTTGTTTCATCAAACATACATTCATCAGTGTCAGGCAAGGTTAATAAAATTGGCACTGTACCGGATACAACCGGATATAAGCAGATAGCTGTTTTTATTGATGTTGAGGGGGATGAATGGATTGTGACCATTGACAGGAGCGATGAAATTCTGACAGAAATAAACCTTTCACCTGAAGAGATTGTAAAGAAGTGTCTGGAATCGGGGATCGTCGGGCTTGGCGGAGCCACATTTCCTTCTCATGTCAAGCTCACAGTGCCCTCGGGAAAGCGATGTGACCTACTGATCATTAACGGAGTTGAGTGCGAACCGTATCTTACATCAGATCATCGTCTTATGCTCGAAAGAGGCGAAGAGATCCTTATTGGTGTTACAATCCTTATGAAGGCCCTCAGAGTTAATAAAGCCATGATAGGCATCGAAAGCAATAAGCCCGATGCCATAGATCATCTTACAAATCTTGCAAAAGCATTTCAGGGGATAACGGTATATCCGCTTAAGGTCAAATATCCACAGGGTGCTGAAAAACAGCTCATAAAGGCTCTTGCTAAAAGGGAGGTCCCTTCAGGCCGCCTGCCTATCGATGTTAATACTGTTGTACATAATGTCGGTACCGCTTTTGCAGTATACGAGGCCATTCAGAAAAACAAGCCTCTCTTTGAAAGAGTTGTTACAATTACCGGAAAATCTGTTTCAAATCCGGGCAATTATTTCGTGAGGATCGGTACACCGGTGAAAAATCTTATCGAAGCTGCAGGAGGCTTTCCCGATGATACAGGAAAAATTGTATCGGGCGGTCCGATGATGGGTAAAGCTCTCAACAGTACTGAAGTTCCTATTGTCAAGGGAACTTCAGGAATTATTCTTTTCCCCTCAAATGAGTCGAAGCGTATGGACTCTATGCCATGTATAAGGTGCGCAAAATGCGTACAGGCATGTGCTCTGAACCTTGAACCATATTTGCTGATGACACTTTCAGAAATGGGACTCTTTGAAAGGGCTGAGAAAGAGAGAATAACAGACTGTATGGAATGCGGGTCATGCAGCTTTATTTGTCCTGCGGGAAGACCTCTGCTTGACTATATCCGCCTTGGGAAAGCTACTGTTATTAAAATGGCCCGTGAAAGGGTATTAAAATAATCATTTTATAATTCCAGTAAATGAGCAACCTATTAAGTGTTTCACCTTCACCCCACGCTCACGGGAAAGAGACCACGAGAAAACTAATGACAGGAGTTATAGTGGCACTCCTGCCTGCCCTTTTCACATCGATATTTTATTTCGGCTATGGTGCTGTGATAGTAACAGCCACAGCAGTAATATCCTGCCTTGTTTTTGAATACCTTATACAGAGATTTATTTTCAGAAAACCAATTACAATAACAGACGGATCAGCGATAGTTACAGGTCTGTTGCTGGCTTTCAACGTGCCGTCAAATCTTCCCGTATACATAATTATCATCGGCAGTTTTGTCTCTATAGTTATAGCAAAAATGACCTTTGGCGGACTGGGTAACAATCCTTTTAATCCTGCTCTTGTTGGTCGTGTCTTTATGCTTATATCATTCCCCGTACAGATGACTACCTGGCCTGTGCCGGCGGGATTGAGTACCGGTTACATTGATGCTGCAACAGGGGCAACACCCCTGGCCATAATAAAGGAAGGTCTTAAAAATGGCGAGTCAATATCTCAGCTTGTAACACAAATTCCCACACCCTCACAGATGTTTCTGGGTAATATGGGTGGTTCAATGGGAGAAGTAGCAGCCATAGCGCTTCTTATAGGATTTGTATGGTTGCTTGTCAGGAAAATTATCACCTGGCATATACCCGTATCTGTTATTGGCAGCCTTGCAATTTTTACCACAATCCTCTGGCTGATAAACCCTGAAAAAAATGCAGATCCGATGTTTCATATCCTTGCGGGCGGTGTCCTCCTCGGGGCCATCTTCATGGCGACAGATTATGTCACTTCACCCATGAATCCCAAAGCAATGATAATTTACGGCTGCGGCATCGGCATACTGACTGTAATAATCAGAGTATGGGGCGCTTATCCGGAAGGAGTTTCTTTTGCAATACTTATAATGAATGCATTTGTACCATTAATGAACACTTATTTTAAACCTAAACGATTTGGAGAGGAGGTGAAAAATGGCTAAGACCGAGTCAACTCTCAGGAATATGGTATTGTCGCTTACTCTTGTAGCACTGGGAGCATCAGCATGCCTTGGGTTTATCTATGAAATCACCAAAGGTCCTATTGAAACAACTGCTCTTAACAAGAAACTGGATGCTATCAAGCAGGTTGTGCCTGATTTTAATAATAATCCATATGCCGAGATGTTCCGGCTGCCAACAGGTGAGGGAGATAGTCTCGATGTTTATCCTGCAAAAAATGATAGTGTGCTTGTCGGTTATGCAGTCAACACCTACACAAATAAAGGATTCAGCGGGAATATTAGCATGATGGCCGGATTTAAAACTGATGGTACAATCATCAATATAACCGTTCTCATACATAAAGAGACTCCCGGTCTGGGTACCAAGATGACTGAACCTGAGTTTAAAGATCAGTTCATGAATAAGAATCCGGCAGAATTCAGCCTTGTAGTAAAAAAGGACGGGGGGCCGGTTGATGCCATAACTGCCGCTACAATAAGTTCCAGGGCATTCTGTGATGCCATTCAGCGTGCATATAACACACTGCAGAAAGGAGGTCAAAAATGAACCAGTTACAAAACTTTACAAAAGGCTTTTTCAAGGAGAATCCCCTCCTTATCCTGGTATTGGGCTGCTGCCCTGCTCTGGCCACAACATCTTCAGCATTCAACGGCCTCGGCATGGGAATTGCAACAACATTTGTCCTCCTGGGATCAAATACCGTTATTTCTCTTCTTTCGGATGTTATCCCTGATAAAGTCAGAATTCCCGCGTTTATCATAGTCATCGCCTCATTCGTTACAATAGTCGACCTTGTTATGCAGGCTTATGTGCCTGAATTGTATGAAACTCTGGGAATATTCATTCCGCTGATAGTTGTAAACTGCATCATATTGGGCCGGGCTGAAGCATTTGCAAGTAAGAACTCTCTGCTTTCATCGTTTATTGACGGTCTGGGTATGGGTCTCGGCTTTACCATGGCACTCGGAATTCTGGGGTCCATACGTGAAATAGCCGGAAGCGGAGCACTATTTGGTTACAAATTTATAAATGGCGACGGTATCCTGGTATTTATCCTTGCACCCGGAGCTTTCATAGTACTGGGATACATGATCGCATTAATAAACCGGTTAAGAAAAACTTAATAAGAGACTGAAATGGAATATATATTAATTATAATATCAGCTGTCCTGATCAACAATATAGTCCTGGCTCAGTTCCTGGGCATCTGTCCGTTTCTGGGGGTTTCAAATAAGGTTAATACTGCTTTAGGTATGGCGGGAGCAGTTACATTCGTCATGGTCCTTGCTTCAATAGTTACATATCTTATCCAGGTTTATTTTCTTGATAAACTGGGCATTGGGTTTATGCAGACAATAACCTTTATCCTGGTAATTGCAGCCCTGGTACAGATGGTTGAGATAATTCTGAAAAAGATCAGCCAGCCTCTTTACCAGGCACTCGGGATATACCTTCCGCTTATAACTACCAACTGCGCTGTGCTGGGTGTTGCAATACTTATCATTAAGAAAGACTTCAATCTTCTTGAAGGCACAGTATTCGCTGCTGCAAATGCAATAGGATTCGGACTTGCCCTGGTAATTCTTGCCGGGATCAGGGAACAGCTTGAACTGGTTAATATCCCCAGGGCGATGAAAGGTGTTCCTGTTTCACTGATTGTTGCAGGAATACTTGCTCTGGCTTTCATGGGATTTACCGGGATAGTAAAATAAATAACTACATTTGTCATAATACCGATTTCCGGCATATATGACACTATCGGAATATTACAAAATCCTTGGTTTACCGCTAAACTCCTCGGTTAACGACATAAAGAAAGCTTACAGACAGAAAGCCCGCCTGTACCACCCCGACATCAATCCTTCACCGGATGCCCGGGATAAATTTATTCTTGTCACAGAAGCCTATGAATTCCTTATTGCCAATCACAATAAAATAGCAAAAAATGAAGAAGCCTACCAGCAGGCTATGGAAAACTGGAGAAAATACAGGCAGGACAGATCAAGACAACGTGCCCGCGCATATGCCCATGCTTCATATATAAGGTTTAAAAAAACACAATTCTATAAGACCACGAGAATATTTGACGGCACTACTATCATTTTCGGCCTGGTACTCTCAGTGATCATAGTTGTTTACACAGTCGCCGGGTACATCTACAGACTGGCCCATCCTCTGCCGGATCTGGAGCAACCGTCAATAATCATTTTTCTCCTTCTTTTAATTGTTGGCCTGGGATTTGTCATGGTTTCACTGATCTATCTCAAAGCATGGATCGAAACCTCAAAAAAGCACAGGAAACGGGCCTGAAACTATGGCACACTTTTTGGACAATTTTTAAGTAAACCTTATCGTTTGCTATTTAAGGCTATTCTGATAATTAACTAACTTTCAAGAATATGAAGTACAATATTATAACAACCGTGCTGGTTCTTCTGTTAATACCCCTGTTTTTCGTAAAATGTACAAAAACTCCCGATGAAGTTTTACCTGAAGAACCTGTCTTGATAGATCTTACCTCAGACCAGATCGCACTGATCGAATCAGAGAATTCGTTTGCATTTGATATTTTCAGGAAAGTGGTTGAAGATAGCGAGGAGTCAGAAAACTTAATAATCTCACCTTTGAGCATTTCCTACGCTCTCTCGATGACACTTAACGGCGCTGACGGTGCAACACGTGACTCAATGTTAAAAGCTCTCAGGGTAACCGGTATGACACCTGAAGAAATTAACAGCGCATTTCAACAGCTTACCGAAGCTCTTCTCTCAGTAGATAAAAGGGTATTAATGACTATTGCCAATTCAGTATGGACAAAAGAAGGGTTTCCTGTAAAAGAAGCCTTTATTGATATACTTGAAACATATTACGACGCTGAGTCAATACAGTTTGACATAAATGATCCGGCAACTCCTGATATAATTAATCAATGGATTGAAGATAATACTAATGGACTAATAAAAGACATGATAGATGAATTAGAGCCGGATGTCGTAATGTTGTTAATTAATGCCATCTATTTCAAGGGAATATGGAAATATCAATTCGAAGAAGGTGATACTGATTACAAAACCTTTTATAAAACCGGGGATGAAACCATTGAAGTCCCGATGATGAACCAGGAAGTTGACTTAATGTTATATCGCGGTGAAAACTTCGCACTGGCCGAACTTCCATATGGTCAGGGTAATTTTGTTATGGATATCATATTGCCGGATGATCAGGATGGAATCAATAGAATCATACCGGCTATTACTGAAAGTTCTTTCAATAGCTGGATAAGCCAGGCAACGGAAACAAAGGTTAATATATATTTACCAAGATTTAAGTATGATTATAAGAAAAAACTAAAGGATATTCTATCTGATATGGGAATGAGAATAGCCTTTTGGCCGGGTGCTGATTTCACAAATATTGCAGATACCGACCTTAATATTCAGGATGTCATTCACCAGGCATTTATCGAGACTAATGAGGAGGGAACAGAGGCTGCTGCGGCAA
>CAZHRV010000101.1:0-13408 GCA_964535035.1 uncultured Rikenellaceae bacterium | reverse complement strand
AATATCAGTTAATAAGTATACCATGAGAAAGTTGATTATTGACCAGACTGTAAATTCACCAAGAGTGATTTTTGATCCGGAATCCAACAGGTTTGAAATATCAGGTGAATCAAGACCTGCTGATGTCGCCTCTTTCTACCTGGAAATACTGAAGTGGTTTGATGATTACACTTTATATCTTAACAGGAGCCAAGAGATGAAAGACCCGGTTGTTTTTAACTTCGATTTTGAATATTTTAATTCATCATCGGCTAAATATTTACTTGATTTTTGCAAGCAGATCGGCAATGTCAGGTCAAAAGGCATGAACCTTAACGTAAAATGGCATTATGATAAAGATGACCTGGATATGATGCAGGTAGGACAGGAAATGTCGAAGATTGCTAAATTACCTTTTGAATTTGTACCCAAGGAAATAGAATGACCTGTTTGAAACAGTTACCTGTAATATAATAAACATCTCATCCTAATGACAGGGCTGATAATTAATAGTAAAGCTCAAATATGGCAGGAGATTGTTTATTCCCCTGATAATCTTCTGATCCGAAAAATAGGTCTCAACTGGCCGGAATACAAAATTATCTTCATTGACCGGATTACTGAGAATCTGTATAAAGATATCCAGCATGCAAAACATCTTTTTACATCACCGCATATCTTCAAAAAAGAGTTTGATAACCTCTCCGAATCTGAAAAATCAATCTGGTATGAATATGCCGTTAATATACCAAAGAAACTGAGATCACTAAATCTTTTCATTCGGCCTTATAAAGATTTCTGCAGGACCTGTCTTATCCCTTACAGAGATCTGGAAATACTGGCAGGTGAAGATTATTATACTGATAATCAGAGAAATAAATCTGGTCCTTTTGTTTCTTTCCGGGACCTGCCTGAGGAGAGAAAACGGTTTTATATTGAACTTAATCATTTAATCCCGGTAGCGCTGAAGAAAATCGGATATGAGATAATCAGGACAGAGGAGATAACAGAGATCAGCGAAAAAATAGTCTGGAAATTTGCCAGGGCTATTCATTCAAGGTACCTGCGTGAGATAAGAAAAGGATATCCCGGTTCAAAAAAGAGAACTTATCTTTCGTGGATCCATAAGACTGGAGATACAAGAAATGAGTCTATCAGGAATTTTGATGATTTGCCCGAGGAGATAAAACATTCCAACCTTGATAATGCATTCCAGATCCCGGCTAAATTACTATCAGTTGGCTATACGATTCGTCCTGTCAGGAAAGGGTACAGGCCTCCTGCACTGCATCTAAGGGAAGATGAGATTGAAACAATGGCCAGGGTTGAACATATCAGATGGTGCTGGGATAAGATTTTACATGGCTGGATCTTTGGCAAAGTTAAAGATGACCATAAAAAAACACATTCGGCCATAATACCATATGAAGATCTTTCCGAATCAGAAAAAGAAAAGGACCGTGAACTTGTAAGACTAATCCCTGGGTTGCTCCAGGATGTTGACTATGAGGTAGTTCATGTCAATCCGGAAAAGATCAGCAAGCTGCCCTATGCAATAAAGCCGCTGAGTAGCATCCAAAGAATACTGGATGAAACCGAGAAGATGAACCTCCAGATAAGGAAACTGGTAGCATTATCTCCCGGTGTAGAAAAAATAATAGAAGCAAGGAACAGAAAAATAGAAGAAGCAGTAAAAGAGATTGAATCTAGTTATAACTATGCACTGCATATTCAGGAATCATTTTTACCCGATAATCTTTATATTCGGGAATGCTTCCCCGACAGCTTCATACTGTTTAAACCAAAAGATATTGTGAGCGGCGATTTTTATTTCTTCAGCAAACAGAACAACTTAATAATATTTGCCGCAGCCGATTGTACGGGACATGGTATACCTGGGGCTCTGTTGAGCACGATTGGCTATGGCATTCTTGATCAGGCAGTGAACGAATTAAAGCTAACCAATCCTCCTGATATCGTTGAACATCTATATTCAAGGATGCACAGGTTTCTGAAACTGGGTGAAGAAAAAACAGGTGTATCGGATGATATGGATATTGCCCTCTGTAGCTTCGATATCCGGAACCATATTCTGACATATTCGGGAATTGGCAATCCGTTATATTATCTCAATAACGGCAAACTTGATGAGTACAAGCCGGGAAATTTTAGGAAAAATTATGATGAAAAAGATGAACACGGGTATATATCCGACCGGATACTCATTAACATTGGAGACTCAATATATTTATTATCAGACGGTTATGTCGATCAGTTTGGTGGCAGTGATCATAAGAAATATCAGAGCAGCAGGTTGAAGAATTTCTTAATTAATATCCAGGAACTTCCTATGCCCGAGCAGGGTGACAGGTTATATGAAGAAATTGAGAAGTGGCGTGAGGTAAATAATGAGGAGCAGACAGATGATATACTGGTGATAGGTATAAGGATCTGATTTTTAGTGTTTAGCCCCGTAGGAGCGGCCTGTTTATCAAAGCCGGGATTTTCTCTGAAAAATAAATTTCCTGTTATCTTTGCCAGATTCAATCTTACAAAATATGTTGAAAGTATTTGACCATCCCCTAATAACACATAAACTTGCCCAGCTTCGCCGTAAAGAGACCGGAATAAGAGATTTCCGGTATAATCTTAGCGAGATCTCTGCGCTGATGGCATATGAAATAACCCGGGACCTTCCCATGAAGGAGACTGATGTTGTAACTCCAATGGGCAAATGCAGAACCAAAGAGCTTGCCGGAATCGTCGTTCTTATTCCTGTCCTGAGAGCAGGACTGGGAATGGTGGAGGGCATTACCAATCTCATCCCTGATGCAAAAGTCGGGCATATAGGCATGTACAGAAAGCATGACACACTGAAGCCAATGACATATTATTCCAAGTTGCCTGAAAACCTTTCAGATGCAGTCGTAATGGTGCTTGACCCGATGCTTGCAACAGGGGGAAGCGCAACGGCTGCTATTCAGGCACTAAAGGAGAGTAGTGCAAGAAAGATAAAGCTGGTTTGCATTATAGGTGCTCCGGAAGGTGTCAATAAAATTGAAAAGGATCATCCCGATGTGCAGATCTATCTTGCAGGACTCGATGAAAAGCTGAATGAAATCGGATATATCGTTCCCGGTCTGGGAGATGCAGGTGACAGGTTATTTGGCACCAAATAATATGACTGGCAATAATGTCATAGAAGTAAAAAATGTCTGGAAATCGTTTAAGACAGTCCAGGCAGTGAAAGGAATAAGTCTGAATATCCCTAAGGGGCAGTTTGTTGCCCTCCTGGGACCGAACGGAGCCGGTAAAACCACTCTTGTAGAGATGATTGAAGGTATCCAGAAACCGGACAGGGGTGAAATAACCATCATGGGGAAACACTGGAAAGGAAATGAAGATACACTTCGCAGGATCATTGGGCTTTCACTCCAGGAGACAAGATTTATCGATAAACTCAGAGTTACGGAAACACTCCAGCTTTTTGCCAGCTTCTTTAATCTCGGGAAAAAGAGAGTCAACGAAATAATTGAAATTGTCGGACTGGAGGACAAAAGAAGATCTTATGTCGTTAATCTTTCCGGCGGACAGAGGCAACGACTGGCAATAGGAATAGCACTTATCAACACACCTGCAATCCTTCTTCTCGATGAGCCCACTACAGGTCTTGATCCTAATGCACGCAGGGAGATCTGGGATATTCTCAGGAAACTTAAGAAGATGTCGGAGACATCCATGATACTGACAACCCATTACATGGAGGAAGCCGAAAAGTTATGTGACTATATTATCATCCTCGATAATGGAGTGATACTTCGCGAAGGCACCATTGATCAGCTGCTGGTTGACAATAAATCACTTGATGATCTTTTTGTTTCACTGACTGGAAGGAGGATCTATGAGTAAAATCCTCAAATTAAACCAGTTATGGTTTCTCATCCTGGCCCATTTCCGTGAAATAATCCGGGAACCGGGAGTCCTTTTCTGGGGAATAGTATTCCCGATTATTATGTCACTCGGTCTTGGACTTGCCTTTACAAAAAAAGCTGACTTCCTTCGCAAGGTAGCAATTATAAAAAACTCTGAAATATCTCTGGCGGACAGCTCGGCAATATTCAATTTTCTTGATAAAAAGTGTGAAAAAAATGTTTCAGCGACAGAAGATGACTATAAGTGGCGTTTTGAAATAAAGGATGATAAGCTTGGTAATTCTATTTTCCTCTTTTATGCAATGGAATGGGATGATGCCATAGTCCTTCTGAAAAGAGGAACGGTTAATCTGATCCTTTACAGCAACAATGGCAACACTGAATACCATTTCGATCCTGTAAATTCTGACGCGGAACTGACTTACCTGAAGCTCAGCAACATCATCGGGTACGGGAAGATCCTTCCTGCAAAAAACAGTGCCGAGATAAAACCCCTTACCGTTACAGGAACCAGGTATATTGATTTCCTTATCCCGGGACTGATAACCCTGGGTGTTATGATGTCGACCATGTGGGGTATCAGCTACGGGATAATAGAAAAACGTTCGAAAAAACTCCTCCGCCGCCTGGTTGCTACTCCAATGAAAAAGTCTCATTTTCTCATTGCTCTTATAACTGTCAGATTAGCAATGAATTTCATTGAAGCAATCATCATTGTTCTCTTCGCGTTGCTTGCTTTTAACATGTCGATACAGGGAAGTATTTCTGCTATGATACTCCTGTTTATTGCAGGAAATATAGCCTTTGCAGGTGTTGCCGTTTTTGTTTCGTCACATACATCAAATACCGAGATCGGAAATGGACTGATTAATTTCATTGTCATGCCAATGATGGTGCTGTCAGGTATCTTCTTCAGCTATTACAATTTCCCTGACTGGAGTATCCCTGTAATTCAGAAACTGCCCCTCACTATGCTCACCGACGGGATAAGAAGTATCTTTAACGAAGGTGCCGGGTATGCAGAGGTGGCTTTTCCTGTTATCATCCTTTCAGTAACAGGTGTAATATTCTTCGCCATTGGGCTGAAAATATTCAAGTGGCATTAAAATTTATAAGTGACATTTTCACCATTTTTATGCAACAATCAGATTTTCTTCCTGTCTTTAATAAGGAAACTGAATAATAAAAACAAATAAGGAAGAAAATGAAAAACCTAAAGAATATTACAGCTGCAGTTCTGTTCATCGCAATTAGTGCCGGTGCCTGCGGTCAGTTCCGGAAAACAGTTTATGGCGACGGCGATGTTGTCAGGAAAAACAGAACAGCAGGATCATTTTCCGGTGTAAAGGTCAGCACCGGGATAGATGTTTACCTCTCACAGGGTAATAACATGAGTATAACGGTTCAGGCGGATGAAAACCTCCATGAATATATTCTTACTGAAGTGAGGAATGGTATTCTGCATGTTTATACTGACGCCAATATCCGCAGGGCAGAAATGAAAAGAGTGTATGTTAAAATGAAAGATATTGATTACCTGAGTACAAGCAGTGCCGGCGATATCATTGGGGAGACTCCTGTTAGGACAGATAATCTGAAGCTGAGTGCCAGCAGTGCCGGTGATATCAAGCTGGAAGTTTATGCTGATGCAGTTGAAATTGATATAAGCAGTTCAGGTGATATTACGATAACAGGTGAAGCTGACAGGCTGGAAGGGGATCTCAGCAGTGCGGGTGATCTCAATGCCTATAATTTCAAGGTTAGAGAGGCTGATCTTAGCGCATCAAGTGCAGGAGATGCAGATATCTATGTGACTGAGAGGCTCAGAGCAAGAGCTTCCAGCGCAGGCGATATAAATTACAAGGGTAATCCGAAATATCTTGATGCCCATTCCTCAAGTGCGGGAGGAATTCACAGCAAGTAATCGTCAATAACCATATATTTCCCTCTTATTATGAACCGCCAGGGTCATCCCTGACGGTTTTTTTTTTATTTTTGTATTCGGCCCCATATTTATAATCATTTATTCCATGAAAGAAAATATAAGCATCAACCTGAAAAATACGGCAAGTTTTATTCCGTATGAAGAGATATTAGCCCTCGCACAATTATCTACAAGGCATCTTGACACCCTTAATGGTGCAACGGGAGCAGGCAATGATTTTCTGGGATGGCTCTCCCTTCCTGATGATATCCTTACACAGCTTGACAGGATAGAAAAAACTGCAAGCCACCTGAGATCAGTATCAAATACGACGGTAGTTATCGGCATTGGAGGATCTTACCTTGGAGCCAGGGCTGTTATTGAGGCATTGTCACATTCATTCCCCTTACTACATAAATCAAATCATCATGAGATGCTGTATGCCGGACAAAATATATGCGAAGATTATCTGTCGGACCTTCTGGAAATACTCGAAACCAGGAATTATTCCATCATCGTCATTTCAAAGTCAGGAACAACTACAGAACCTGCCATAGCTTTCAGAATCCTTAAGGATCACCTTGAAAGAAAAGTCGGAAAAGCAGTTGCCGCCGACAGGATAATTGCTATAACCGACAGCACGAAGGGAGCACTGAGATCGCTTGCAGAAATCAATGGTTATGAGACTCTTATCATTCCTGATAATATCGGGGGACGGTATTCTGTCCTGACTCCGGTCGGACTTCTTCCCATTGCCGTCAGCGGCCCGGATATCAGAGCCCTGGTAAAAGGTGCAAAAGCGATGGAAGAGGCCACAAGACATAATAAAAATGCCTCATCAAATCCTGTCCTTATGTATGCTGCTGCCCGTAACCTCCTGCTTCAGGGAGGCAGACCGGTCGAGATACTTGTAGGATTTACTCCCAGACTACATTACCTGGCTGAATGGTGGAAACAACTGTTTGGCGAAAGTGAAGGGAAAGAAGGAAAAGGAATTTTTCCCGCATCGGTTGATTTCACCACAGATCTTCATTCACTTGGTCAGTATATCCAGGAGGGACAGAGAATAATGTTCGAGACAATCATTTCAGTATGTAATCCACGGACAAAACTAACGATCCCTAAGGAGAAAGATGATGCAGATCAGCTAAACTATCTTGCAGGAAAAAGACTTTCGGAAGTGAATCATAATGCCGAAACGGGAACAGTACTTGCTCATAATGACGGAGATGTGCCGGTAATTACACTTAATGTTCCTGTACTTAATGAGTTTTATATCGGACAAATGGTTTATTTCTTTGAACTGGCCTGTGCTGTGAGCGGGTATATACTCGATGTTAATCCTTTTGATCAGCCGGGAGTTGAAGCATATAAGAAGAATATGTTCGCATTGCTTAACAAACCGGGATATGAGGAGGAAGGTAAGAAACTAAAAGAAAGGTTGAAATAGAAGATCCAAAACAAAAGAAACAAAATAAAGGATGAAAATCGAGCTCAGAAAAGACTTCATGTGGTCGCTTGTTGTGCCGACCAGCATGGGAGTCCGTATAACTCCGGCAAACGGTCAACCGGTTTATTGCAACGATACATTTTATATGCATGTTACCAGTGCCGAAACAAACGTAGCAAGCATATCATCATACCTCGGGCTGCCTGTTAAAGTTCTTACAACTTTTGTCAGGGAGAGCCCAATTGCAAGATTAATAAAAGATAATCTTGCCGGCCGTCATATGTCTGTCGAGAGTGTGGAAGTTGACCAGGGAGGTCCGTGGGGTTACCGTCATCAGTTCAATATTGCTGACAGTGGCTACGGTTCACGGGGACCCAGGGTTCATAACGATCGTGCCGGAGAAGTAGGCAGAACGCTAAATGCCAGGGATTTTGACCTTGAACGGATTTTTGGTGAAGAGGGTGTTCAGATCCTGCATCTTTCGGGATTAATAGGTGCCCTGTCGCCTGAAACAAGTAATTTCTGCCTTGAACTGGCAAGAGCAGCAAAAAAACATAAAACACTCATCTCCTTTGACCTGAATTACCGTGCTACCTTCTGGAAAAACCGTGAGAAAGAGCTTTCTGCTATTTTCAAGGAGATTGCCGGTATTGCCGATATACTTGTCGGCAACGAAGAGGATTTCCAGCTGTGCCTTGGAATACAGGGCCCTGAAGAGGGAGGAAAAAATATTGCTACACAGATTGAAAGCTTCAGGGAAATGATAGGCAAAGTCGAAAAGGCCTATCCTGATGCTTCTGTTTTTGCCACTACTCTCAGGCAGGTCATAAATGCGAATAAACATCTCTGGGGAGCTGTCATGCATGAAGCCGACAACTGGCATGTTGTTGAACCGCGGGAGATAAATATACTTGACCGTATCGGCGGAGGTGACGGGTTTGTGGGAGGACTGCTATATGCCATTCTTAAAGGCTGGGAGCCGGATAAATGGATCCAGTTCGGATGGGCTGCCGGTACTCTGGCAACAACCCTGATAACTGATTATTGCCAACCGTCCGATGAAGAACAGATCTGGAATATCTGGAAAGGGAATGCACGTGTAAGCCGTTAAAAATATACGTATAAATCAAATAAATAAAATCAAAATAAGATAATTTACATTCTATTTTATAGCTTTCATTGTCATAGTAAGCATTACTATGAGCAGTTGCAAAAAATGGAGCGAAACCGGAATAGGATCTGTCATGACTGTTATCAATAAGAGTGGTCAAACCCTTGGTTATGACACAACCCCGGGAATCGTTTTATTAACTGATTAGGGTTTTGCATTCAAAGACCTCAATAAGAATAACCGGCTTTATCCGTATGAAGACTGGCGACTTAGTGCAGGTGATCTGAAGATGGTTCTTGACACCAAAGATGCCATGAAGGATAAAGCAGGGAGTGAGGTTATCTTTTCTTCCCTGTCAGTTTGTGTTTCTTGATAAATTCATCCAGAACCTGAGACAGGTTTGGCTCCCCTATCTCCTGGAGATTATAATAGACCCTGGTACTGGGTTTCTTAATGTTGATTATTCTGTTAAGATCAATAGGAGTTGCTATTATAACGCTATCGCATTTCGTTTTATTTATTGTGCTTTCCAGATCGTGTAACTGTTGTTTACCATAGCCCATGGCGGGTAAGAGCGTCCCTATATCCGGATAGATCCTGAATGTTTCTGTAAGTCTTCCGACAGTATATGGCCTGGGATCAACAAGACCGGCGGCTCCGAACTTACGGGCAGCAACGACACCTGCACCTATCTTCATCTCACCATGAGTCAGTGTCGGCCCATCTTCAACAACCAGTACTATCTTCCCTGTTATCACAGACGGGTTATCAACCTTTATTGGTGAAGCACCATCGATGACAACAGCTTTAGGATTCACTTTTGCAATACTTTCACGCACCACCTGAATTGCTTCGGGAGCGGCAGTATCTATCTTATTAATTATCACCACATCAGCCAGCCGCAAATTTACCTCCCCGGGATAATACCTTAATTCATGACCTGCCCTGTGTGGATCCGTGATGGTTATCATCATGTCAGGCTTATAGAAGGGAAAATCATTATTACCTCCGTCCCACACAATAACATCACAACCCTTAGGATCTTTCTCCGCTTTACGCAAAATTGCCTCATAGTCAACACCTGCATAAATAATATTGCCTCTTACTACATGAGGTTCATATTCCTCCATCTCCTCAATGGTGCATTTATGTTTTTCCAAATCTTTTATAACCGCAAATCTCTGTACTTTTTGTACAGTAAAATTTCCATATGGCATTGGATGACGCACGGCAACCACTTTCAGTCCTTTCGACATAAGTATCTCTATAACCCTTCTTGAAGTCTGACTTTTACCACAGCCAGTCCTTACAGCACCAACTGCAATAACTGGCTTTTCACTTTTAATCATTGTATCAGAAGGTCCCAGCAAAACAAAATTTGCACCGGCAGCATTTACGATTGCGCTCACCGACATTACCTTCTGATATGTAATGTCGCTGTATGAAAAAACACAGTCATCAACTTTGTATTTTCTGATAAGTTCAGGAAGATTCTCCTCTGCAAAGATCGGAATACCTCCGGGATACAATCTGCCTGCAAGCTCCGCCGGATATTTCCTTCCATCAATATCAGGTATTTGGGCAGCTGTAAATGCTACAACATTATAATCCTTATTATTTCTGAAATATGTATTGAAATTATGAAAATCTCTTCCTGCTGCACCAATTATGATGACATTCTTTTTAACCATTAAATCCTCCTTAATTAAAAGTGAATAATTATTTTAGATGAAAGACATTTAATTTTAATATAACACAACAAATGTATAATTTGCGTATCGAAATTCCGAACATTTAAAGGGATTTTTTTATGTGCTGTTTGTATAGTATAATATTCTGTACACCAGATATTTAATCTAGCTATTACAATAACGGCTGAACATGTTAAAGAAATTGTTTTGGATATCATAAGGCATATGGTAAATTCTTTGTACTATTATATCAGTATATGAATGTGCTCGCCCACATATATTTGTCTGGTGATGATGAAGAGATAATCATCGGTAATTATATCGGGGATTATGTAAAAGGGCGAGATTATCTTAATTATCCCGATCTTATCCGTAAAGGCATTATTATCCACCGCCATATTGATGATTTTACCGACCGACATCCTGTTGTACACCGAAGCAAGATATTTTTTACCAAAAAATACCACAGGTATGCAGGAGTTGTAACAGATATTATTTACGATCATTTCCTGACAAGGGAATGGAATTTTTTTTCAAGAAGACCTCTTGAAAGTGTGACGTATAATTTCTATAGAGCAATGGTTAATAATTACGAGATCCTCCCTGCCGAGGTCAGTGAGATGATGCCTTTCTTTATTATCAATAACTGGATAGAATCATACCAGACTGTCCATGGAATCAGCCATGTATTAAAGACATTGAGCAAGCGTACCACACTGCCCAACCAAACAAGGTTTGCCATTCGCGCACTGAAGAAAAATTATTTTTCCCTGCAAGATGATTTTATGGAATTCTTCCCACAGCTTATCGATTATGTGGAAAATGATTTCGGGATTGAGATTTCACACAGAATAACAATTCCATTCTGATCATAAAAGGTATTCCGCACGACCGGCATCAAGTCTCAGAAAAATAAACAGCAATATTGTGAACCCCCACAGTGAGCTTCCTCCATAACTTAAAAATGGTAATGGAATACCAATGACTGGTACCAGGCCTATGGCCATACCAATATTTATAAAGAAATGCATAAACAGGATCGATATAACACCATAACCGTAAATTCTTGAAAATGCCGAACGTTGTCGTTCAGCAAGAATAATGAGTCTTAGAAGCAGAAAAAGGTATAAGCCTATAACAGTAACCGAACCAAGGAAGCCCCATTCCTCACCAATTGTACAGAATATAAAATCGGTACTCTGTGAAGGGACAAATTTGAATTTCGTCTGAGTGCCCTGTAGATATCCCTTTCCTGTAAGTCCGCCTGATCCAATTGATATCATCGACTGGTTCACATTATATCCGGTACCGTGAGGATCCGACTTGAAGCCCAGCATAATCTCAACTCTCTCGCGCTGGTGAGGCTTAAGCAAATGACTGTAAGCATAATCCACCGAATTGATATACAATACACTGCCAAGAAGAAACAGATAAATGACAAGTATTGACTTTGCTTTCCTGAGATAAATATGGTACCCAAATGCTATCCCGGAGATTATAAGTGATATCATTATGATCAGTTTATTATTAAGTGAATTGATAATAAAATGATCAAGTCCGTATAATATTCCGGAAATAATTATAAAAATTCCAAGTCCGGTTAAGCATGTCTTCCATTTTCGTGTTGCAAACAATGTAATGAGAAATGCTGCAACTATAAGTGCGAGCTCAAGGGAGACATCACTTAAGAAGAGTGTCAGGAAAAAAAGTATCAGCATAAGCAGTCCTGACAGGAAAACATAGGGGCTCATTCCCTCCCTGAACAGTACGAGGAAAAATGAAATGAATACGATGGTTGATCCCAGATCCGGCTGTAATGCTATAAGAAAAGCCGGCAGAAGAATTATTCCTACTACAGGCATTATAATCCTGAGCCTGGTCAGTTCCTGTCGGCGCTTGTTGAGAAAATCGGCAAGGACCAGTGCTGTCCCGAATTTAGCAAATTCGGAAGGCTGAAGACTTATCAGTCCGAATTCGAACCACGATTTTGCTCCGTTGATCTCTTTGCCAAGGAAAAGTACCAGGATCAACAGGAAAATAAGTCCTCCGTATATTAGCCAGGCAAAGAAAAGATAGAATCTTGTATCAATAATCACTATAAATACAGCAAGAATGAATGATGCAATAATCCAGATAAATTGTTTCCCATAACGCTGAGAAAGATCAAGTATGCCCTTATGTTCCTCGTTATATACTGCAGCATAAATATTGAACCACCCCATCATTATCAGGATGAGAAAAAGAAAGATCGTTACTTTATCGATCCCGGTCCAGATATTAATTCTCCGTTTCAATTTCCCTTGATTTGTTGATGAGGTCCAGTTCAATCATTCTCTGTTCCTTCCATTTATTGGCCATGGAGATTTGTCCTGAAAGGTATTTTTCAATCATCAGGCTTGCAACAGGAGCAGCATAGGTGGCACCGAAACCTGCATTTTCAACATAAACGGCTATTGCAATCTCAGGATTCTCTTTTGGAGCAAAAGCAATAAACACCGAATGGTCCTCCCCATGAGGATTTTCTGCTGTTCCGGTTTTTCCGCAAACGACAATATCCTTTAATGCTGCTATCCGTGCAGTTGCACCTGCTCCTCCGTTGACAGCAGCTTCCATTCCAAGGATGATACTTTCGAAATTAACAGAATCAATGCTTATTTCATGTTTTGTCGTAAAAGTTGTGTCGATGTTTTTCTTGTTACCAATTGACCTGACTATATGAGGAGTATAATAAAATCCCCTGTTGGCAATAGCGGCAGTCATGTTGGCCATCTGCAGCGGAGTTGTCCCTATTTCTCCCTGGCCAAAAGCCAATGAGATCACATTCAGCGCTTTCCATTTGTTTTTGCCATAATACCGGTCAAAATATGATGATCCCGGGATTAATCCCGGTAATTCATTCACAAATTCGTTACTCAGTCTCCTGCCAAAACCAAATTCATTAAGGTAGCTCTTCCATTTTTCATATGCCTCGTCAATAGAATCATATGCCGGATTCTCAAGGATCCTCCTGAATGTCTGACAGAAATAAGAATTGCATGAATTCATTATTGCTCCTTTCAGATCAAGAGGTGATTCGTGGGAATGACAGGCTACAAAAAGGTACCCGTGATCACAGCCAAACTTGGTGCCAGGATAAATTACTTTTTCCTGAAGCCCTATAAGTCCGTTCAGAGGTTTAAAGGTTGACCCCGGAGGATATGAAGCCATAAAAGCCCTGTTAAAAAGAGGCAGCAGGGTATCGGACTGAAGCCTGGAATAATTCTCCGATCTTATTCTTCCCACCAGAAGGCCGGGATCATAACAGGGAGATGAGATAAGTGT
>CAZHRV010000100.1:0-21830 GCA_964535035.1 uncultured Rikenellaceae bacterium | reverse complement strand
CAAAGTTTTGAACCATGTAATAAGTTCCCGAGATGGCATCTACTCCTTCGCCGCATCCCCAAATATCCTGATTGGTGTATATTTTCACAAAAAGACTTCCCCCGACGTAACCACACTTAACATCTGTAATTTTCAGATCAGTAGGGATGGAAGATTTTGATGTTCCCTCTATAGCCTTTTCAAAACCTTTTCCAAAACCAGCCAAAGGGGAAACAGTTACAGCGGCAGCTGTAAAGGCAGCTTTGCCTAAAAATGCTCTTCTTGAATTTATGTTTTTCATTGTCTTTAGTTTAATTATTTTTATTATGCCATGTACCTCCTTTTGAAAATTTCTGAATATGATTCAGATTCAATAATAAAATGATTATTTAATTGGTTTAATATCGTGCCAATATAGTAAATAATTTTTTTTTACGAATTTCTCACTTCTGAGTTTTTTATACTAGTACAAGAAAAACAAATATACAGGTTTGAATATTACATACTTCTTCCACCTCTCTGTTGCACAAAGGAGCAACCTTTTTTGCCCATCTGGCCGCTTTACTCATTTCACCTTCATTGCACTGCAGGGTTTCGCAGCGCTCAATACCTTTCGTTCCATTCCATCTACATTCGTTTCAGCCGCTTGCAGTTCATCGGCTGCCAATACCAGGCTTTATAAAAGATCATTAATATCCGTGTTTTGTTAGTCTATGTATCTGGTTTACAAGTAACTCACCTTTAGCATTGTTTGTTTTAGTGGCAGGCATTAGTTAAATCAGCGAGCGACTTCATCGCCTTTCCAGAAAACAATACTGGCAGGGACATTGTGATTGATACTCCTGTTCCAAATGCAGCTCAACAGTTTGAAGAATTAATGATGATCGTTTAAAACCGGAGTAACAATAATTACTACTCCCTGGTCAGTGTTATCATTATTACCCCATTTGCTCCTCTTGAGCCATAAATGGATGCATTTGAACCTTTAAGTATCTCAATCGACTTTACCATATTTGGACTGATATCATCGATCGATGAAACCACAATACCATTAACAATAAGCAGAGGATCTGTGGAATTAACGGAGTTTATACCCCGGATTGTAATCTTTGTTCCGTTTAACTGAACACTTGGGTCCTCCCGTAGCATTTCATAAATGTTTTGATAATTGGCGTATTTCTTCCTCTGACCTTCAATTTTGCCGACGGTGGTTGTAAGCTCTTTTTTTGAAGCATATCCATATCCGATATTTATTTCTTCATTATCAGGTTTTTCCTGTTTCTCTGTTGTCTGAAGTGGTGTTTCCCTTGCAAGCCTGAAATTGATAACTGTCCTTCCGTTTATTTCTTCATCCATTAGTCCGTTAATCGATTTGAAAACAGCGATCCTTGCTGCATCAGTTTTTACCCTGACCTTATACATACCTTTGGCATCAGTGACAACTTCAGTATTCTGATTGTCAATCAGCACTATAGCACCGGATACCGGCTTGTCATTAACGTCAATGACCCGTCCGGTAATATAATATTTCTTTCCTGGCTTTTGAGCAAACAGGTTACAGGACAATGGTAGTATCAGGATCATTAAAAAAATAATTCCTCTTTTCATAACTGGGCAGATTTTGTTTTAACTAAAATAATCATTTTGTTTAAATAATACTATGTCTTAAGTCCGAATATTTCAGCTATGAGTGTGGCTGATGTAATGTTTAAATCATGACATTCACATAATCACCCTTTTTATATTGCCCGCTGGAAATACAATAACCTTGTTCTGTGAATTCCTCCTGTAAAGATATTGATCGGATTTCTTTGAATAACCTTCAACGAGCACTTGATAAATTCTTCCAATGTCTTTCATTTTACATCTGGCAGACAGTTTGTTCTGCAGCGCAATTATCTCATTCCTCCTTAGATTGTTAAAAAAGTATCAACCTATTTCAACACGAGACACAATAAGGAATTGTTATAATTAAAGAAATGTTTTATCTTCATGAATAATTTACGATTACTAAATTCATTTGTTATTATTAATTAAAAATCAAAAGAAATGTTAAGTTATAAGAGTTTAAGAAAACAATTATTAAAATTGCATTTATCTATTTTGTTGGTCGTCCTGATGACTAGTGCTATGTTTCCTGTAACAACAATTGCCATTGATGTTACAGGCACCTGGAAAGGCGATATTGAAACGCAAGTTGGAAAATTTAAGTACACTTACTTGTTAAAGCAGGAAGGAACCCAGATCACAGGTAAGATCCTTTCTGAATTGGAAGGTGAGAAGCGTGAAACTGTTGTGCTGGAGGGAAAGCTAAACGGCGATATCATTGAGTTTGTAGAAATGATGAATTTTCAGGACAATGAGCTTAAGATAAGCTATAAAGGTAAAGTAACGGGAGACGAGATTAGTTTTACACGACAAGTTGGTGAATATGCCACTGAGGTGTTTATTGCTAAACGCGAAAAAACTGAAGTTACACCCACTGTAACAGAAACTAAAAAGTAATAGATCTTATATTTAAAGAGATTTTTAATTCAAAAAACGAGGACATTGTTCCGGTTTTTAGCCCTGACCGAACGAATTGAGCGTCAGGGTGTCGCGCCGAAGGCCCTGACTGAGCGCAGCGAACGTCATGGGGTACAAGTTTGATGCGAGCCATAATATTGAAGGTTACATATTATTTTTTGAATGCATATAATGCAGAATCTGTTCTTATATATAACATTTTACCCAGTGCAGCTGGTGAAGAACCAATCTTTTCTCGTAGATCGCTACGGGCTATTACATTTAATCTATCACCGGGCTTAACAACAGTAATATTACCATTATATGCTGCGAAATAAACATATGCCATAGATCCATCTGTAGTTGGAGTAGGGGTGGCAGGACTTCCGGGTAACGAATGCACTTCTTCAAGAGTATCAGGAAATACTGATCGTTCCCAAAGTAATGAACCCTTCACCTGATCAATGCAATAAGTTATCAAGGCACTATCTGTTGGGTTAAGCCTGTGAGGAAGATCCTTCCATCAACTATGCATGATGAAGATAAACCTCTTGCTAAAGGAATTCTCCATGCTAGGTTTTTATCAGGATTTAATTCCAGTGGGGGGATTGCGTTTTCAGGAGCAATACCAAGGCTATTTATCCCACGAAATTGTGGCCAATTATTCCCAGATTTAGAAATACATCCAACAAGTACGAATATGCACATGATCAAAAAAAGATTTTTCATAATTGTTTTCATAATCCTAAAAATATTAGTAATTATCCTCAAGTTAAAAAAAATATTTTGATAAGCAGAAATTTTATTTAATCAATTTAGTGATTAACAGATTGATTGTATTTCTATTAAGTAAGTTCGTCGAATTAAATTTGGCATAACGGGAGTCTGTATAATAACTTATTCGGATTCATATTTTATTCGGATTACCCATACGTAAAAATTCCAAATATTCAATTCTAAGATAGTTTATTTTAGTTATTAGACAGTCTGACGGTCCGGCAATAGAGCTGAACGTTAATAAACAGCCCAGTGAGCCTGTCCCGCCTTAGCGGGAGCTGTTCTAGCCCCGCAATAGCGGGGAGCCAGCTTGCAGGGAGGTAGGTGTCCACTCCCGAATCCTCGGGATCGGGCCTGCCCCGAAACCTCGGGGGCGGCACATTTTCTGCAAGTCCAGGTACAAGTTATCTGAGTTTCACGAGTGTCACGGTACAAGTATAATGATAAGTAGGAAACAAGTCATCAATAAATCGGTCGCATAGATGCTATCTCTGAGTCTAAATAAATCACTTGGATCTGTTTTTGGGATAGCCTTTAAATCTTTTAGTATCATAGTTATATAGTCATTTATGTATTTGATCTATTGCGCATAACGTTTGATGGTATGGTTAGTCCCGACAAGTCGGGATTAACTATTCCATGTGTTACCCAACGTAATTTCACATCCTTTTTTATTTATTTCTTACTTCAAACTTATACCAACTAGTTATTTATCATTCACCATTAAATCAGAAGCTATTCCGATTTAGTATCTTGATATTTAAGTATATATAACACCATTTTATGTACATATGCCACCATTATATCATCTAACTTTACTTTATTGTCAATTATAGTGTCAACTTTCAACACCTGCGATTCGGATAATATATGTTTCAGACTATTCTTATTAAAAGGTTGGTTTTCAAAACCAACCATACAGAATAATTCATCATTTTTAAGAACTTTACCAATAGAATCGGTGGTATACAAATTGCTAAAAACATCCATATTAGTAAATACTATGGTTTGTTCATTCTTAAACCAATAATTTTTAATATCGGGATTGCTATATTCAATAAACGGCCCGACGCTTGCTTCAAAAACATGAAATATATTTTTTATTTCAGGATCTGTTTTTTGTAAATATTCAATCGATTGTTTATATGGTCCATATGAAAAGTAGGATGCTTTTAAAGAAACGACAATTCCACAAATCAGAAGTACGACTAAAAGTAATCCTTTTATCCATATGTTTTTACTAGTAATAAGAAATATGGTTGGGGGTACTAATAACATAATAACAATATTCATTATATACCGATGGTATAAAACGGGTTGAGAAAAAAGTGAAATAACGGCAGTGGTTAATACTGTAAATCCAAAAATGAATAACGATAATCCCAGGACTACGCCTTGTCTATCTTTTTTAACAATGTAATTTCTATATATTACCCATAATGTTATAATGTAAACGATAAATATCATAGGCAATGAGTATAGCGATATCCAGAATTTCTGTGTAAAAGGAAGGATAAAGCAGGAAAAAAAGGTTTGCCATGTTATGGCAGGCACCCAGAAAAATTCCTGGGCTTTTTTTGTATGATAAAACAAAACGAACAACCATGGAAGATATAATAGTGCAGCAACAAATGCATATCCAAGATGAATCCGCCAATTACTATTTTTCTTGGCAAACAGTAATACAGCGACGAAAACATTAGCCCAAAAAGCTGCTATTAAACCATAATAATGTATGTAGGCAGCTGCTAATGAAAAGAACATCAGAAAGATCAGATCTTTTCTTTTATTTGAAGAAATAAATAATGCAGCGTAGAGAAATACACCGGTAACTGAAAAAGCCCCCCAGGTATACATTCGCGCATCATGCGAATATGAAGCGAGCATTGGCAGAGACAAGGTCAGCAAACAAAAATACAGGGCGCCGGATTTTCCAAATACTCTTTGGCCTACAACATATCCTAAAACCATAATTGAAAGAATACCCAAAACCGAAAATACCCGCATAGTAAAAATATTCGAACCAAAAATTGTAACAAATACTTTTAATCCGAAAAAGTATAATGGCGGATGAAAGTCGTTCTTGAGCAGCCCTATTATATCTCTGAATGAATGTTCTACCAATGCTTTGGTAAAGGTTTCATCTATCCAGATGTCACTAAAATTTATGTTAAATAAATAGAATGGTATAGAAAATACAAAAATTAATACGAATGCGATTCTTTCTTTTTGTAGCATCAATTTTGCCGCTATTTTCATATATTCTTATTTTTTAAATAATGATCTCAAGCATTTTAAATGTGTTGTAATAATTCTTTATGATATGCAATATTTCTTTGCATTAACGCTATATAAGCTAAAATTAGAAGGTGTTCGTAGTATTATTTTAAAGTCAGGTTATAAATATTGTCTTTTTTGAGAAGTCAAGTGATATTTTCCACAGTCCGAATATTTGTACACTTTTTTTGCATCAAAAAATGTTTTCGAATGTAACCTTACCACAATTATCCTGTTGCTCCTGATCTGATGTCATCGGGCCAAATAAGTTTTTATCGAGATCGCAGTGTAATCATGCGATATAAATTTGATTGTGTGCAGCTTATGTTATTGAAGAGCTGGTAAAATATATCTTTCAAGAACTTTGTATAAGTGTTTTTTAACGGTATAGTTTCCACCTGTAAACACAACTACCATATTATAATCCGGGATAACAATTATTTCCTGGCCCCCCCCAACCCCCTGCCTGAAACAGTTCTACTTTCTTCCCTGAAATGGATATTTTATTTGTCCACCATGAATAAGCATAACCATTCTTTCCTGAATCATCAATAGGAATTTTTATTCCAGAGTTATTATTATATGCTTCTTTGATCTTTTTCACCCATTCCCTTGATATAATTCTTTTGCTATTCCAGTTTCCTTCATTTAGGTAGGTTATCCCAAATTTTAGCATATCACGTGATGTCATTTTTAACGAACCATCGCAGGCATAAGTTCCATTTTCATACTGATACCATTGTACAGAATCAATTCCGAGAGGCTCGAATAAATATTTTTTCGAAAAAACTTCAATGTTCATGTCAGTGGCATTCTTTAATATTTCACCTAAAATTATCATACCACCACCGTTGTATGTAAATTTTTCTCCTGGTTTATTCACAAGGGACTTTTCCAAAACACAGGAAACCGGATCACTCTGGCAATAAGAATAGAGTCCGTCAATATCGTTTGAAGATGGATCATGTGCTCCCCACTCATCCCAGTTCAAACCTGAAGTCATAGTTAAAAGATGTTCAATTGTAATATTTTCTTTTCCGCCTGTTTTGTAACTTTGATGATCAGGCAGGTAGTTAAATACTGTTTCATGGACACTTTTAATATATCCTTTATCTATTGCAATACCAATACAAGCTGAAGTAAAACTCTTTGTGCATGACATAATAACATGCATACTATCTTTATCCCATTGGATCCTTTCTCCATAATAATTTGGACCGTCCCATTTATACTTATTTCCTTCAAAGTACTTTTCAAAAACCAGCATAGTGTCTTTATAAATAAGCATCGAATGAATCTGGTCATACTTATTGGCGTAAATACATCCAATTGCCTTGGCTATCATCTGTGAATCAATGACAGCTTGTTCCAATGTGCCGACTTCTAATCCATCATCAATAAATTTGGGTTGTTGATAAGAGTATTTAGAAACACAATTATTACAACTGACGAATGAGATTGTAAGAATTGAAATTATTAGAGTCGTGTATTTGATGTTATAGTTATTATTTTTTTCCATTTGTATAATCTTTGTCCTCTATAACGCTTGACGGAGTTGTTAGGCGTTCGAAGTAGTTTCCAAATTAAAGGTTTTGCTTATGTTCCCTTTTATAGTAGATAGAATATCTATCGGCTGCTAGTTCTGTAATTATTAGATTATTACAGTCTGCAAATTCAAAATATAGATTGGTTAGTCCATCAAATATGAGATATTGTATACTATCTAGACTTTTGTATGCAAGCCTGAATGTAGATTCAGTGACCAGTGAATTATTCAGATACTCTTTATAAGTTGAATCGGCTGTAATAGTGATTGAAATTTTGTGTCATGATAAGTTCTATAATGAAGACGGGGGCGCATTTATTGCCGACCGGGTACAAGGTTTTATGAGTTATACGACTGTCACACCTGCCCCGTGCGATCCGCCAGCCGGCGGAGAGTAACGGGTGTACAATGTTTATGGCGAGCAGGTCGCAAGTCAAGATGCAGAGAGTTTTTTAGAAAGCACTGACGCGGTCGCGGTATAATGCATTACAAATCTGTCTTAGGTGTAGGAGCAATTGCAAAAAATGTAACAATACAAATGACCTTCATTGTCCGTGTTTGCTTGCGTTTTTATTTATTATTTCATTCCAAAAATAAGAGGGAATCCAAATATTACGAATATTATCCAAATTATATATGCCGGTAAGTATTTTGAAATTGTTAGCTCAACTTCATTAATCAAAGTATTCTTGAAATTTACTTTATATAAATCAATAATAATTAAAACTAAGTTGCCTAAAATTAAGATATTAGAACCAAGAACAGCTAACCTGTTTGGTGTTATACCATATGTACCCAAGCGATAAAAAATTGCAGATAAGGCAATTAAGTCAATAATTACTGTTATTATTGAAAGGATAAATAAGATCAATTCATTGAATTTCTGTTTTCTGGTTATTGATGTTTCAGAAATTGAAAAGACAATTACAGCCATAACGCCTAATAACATAATATTAAATATCAACAAAAATTCTCGATCGCTATATGGACTTTTTCCTGAAATTGCCAAAGCCATAAGATATATTATAGCGGTAAGCAAAATCATTGGGCTAAAAATATTAGCTATTATAGAGGGGATCTTATTAGTCAATGTTGTATAATTCTTTATAATATATGTTGCAACTATCGGTACAGAAACTGACCCTATGATTACAACATTTTTCATGTAAAAGTTTTCAATGTTAATGCCGACAGCATCAAATAAACCAATAGTGATTCCGGTCAAAATACCTCCAGCTATACCTAATATTGTTACAAGAATTGCTAAGTCACCATTGTATCTTATATACTCAATTCGTTTGATATTATCCTTTAAATTAAAATCAATAAAAACCAATCCGAAAATGCACCACATTAGAAGAGGTAAATGAAAGTACACGAGATTAATTGAGGCACTGTCATTGATTGATGGTAAAAGATTAACATATATTGTTAGTGTTAAAAAAGTAATTATGATAAGTGTAAGTCTTTTTAGTTCGAAGATTCTGTTAGTCCAGACAACGTAAATAGTGAGTCCAAAGAAAACAATGATCCCTGCATTTTTCTCATAAAAAATAAAGTCAGTCATCTTGATATTAAGAATATCTGGTATTTTAATTAAAAATCCAGCTATTAAACATGACGAAATCAATATAAAAATATCTGGCAGATCATTTTTTTTTATCTTATCTGGCGTTTTATTATAATCTAATCTAATCTTCCAATATTTTGCCAGTTCGTATTTTTCTATTTCTGAATAAACTTCTTTAAAATTTGATTTAAAAGCCATTCTATCATCACGATATAATTGTTCAAGTTTCTCAGGATTATTAATATATTCTTTAATTCTTTCCTTCATCGGTTCAATGTGTATAAATATAATCTTGGCTACTTGTAAATCTGTTTCTGTTTTTATGGTTAAATATCTGCAATTTATAGGTTATTATCCAATCCAGTATATTTATCTGTATACGAGTGTCGCACCGAAGGCCCTGACTGAGCGCAGCGAACGTCATGGGGTACAAGTTTTTGGGTTAGCAGGTTGTGAGTCAAGGTACACTGGGTTTTTACTGAAAGCAGATGCGCATGCTTGTCTTGAGCGGAGCGAAGAGTCCGGATTTGTCTTGTTTTTACAAAGCTGTCTAAGTGTCTGAAAATAGATGCCCGTCCGACCGGCGTCAGCCGGGCGGGCAAAAAATGTGACAAACAACTTACCTTTTTGTCCGTGTTATGCGTAGTGATTGTTAAATCCAAGTTATGCTTTTTAAATGTCTTTGAATAGCTCTTTTATACTTGAATTTTGGATAGCCTAAAATCACTGAAGCAACAACTATGTTTTCCTTGGGTATATTAAACATTTGTTTTAGGTGTGGTGTTCTTTCAATTGCAGGAGGGATCAAATCAATAGCAGTAGCACCAATACCTAGAGTATGTGCTTTTAAAAGAGCAAATGCAACCGCAATAAAGATATCTGAAGTATAATTATCTGATTGTCTATTTGCATGAAATAGTATTAACGCCTGAGCATTGCGAGTTATAGCATCTTCAACTCCTTTCTTCATAAAAGGGAGCTTGATATTGAACATGGGTAAAACATGGTTCTGAAAGAGTTGATATTTTTCAAATCCCATTTTTCTCCGGATTATATGTTTAACTACGGGTTTATTTAAGCCTTTCATCAAATTGTCATAAAAATTAATCATAAAAGGTAATGATTTTTCTATCAATTGTTTATCCTGAACAACCACTAATTCTGTTTTTAATGGTGGGAAGCTAGGCGGGGCAAAAGAAATTGCACTTACAATCTGTTCCAAAAGATCTTTTGGAACAGGAATATCTTTAAAAGCACGGATGGATCTTCGACTTTGGATTAAAGCATTAAATGAATTTATTGTTTCAGGCAGATCAAAAAAATCATTGTTATAGTCTAGTCCTGCAACCTGAATTGCTTTTTCAGGACAAGCAGCCATGCATTGTCCACACATAAAACAGAGTTCAATTCGTTCAGATTTGGCCGAAGTAAGATTATTGTTCGTTTGAAAAATTCCATTAGGGCAAACTTCTACACAAGCTTTGCATTTCTTGCATATTGTGTTATCAATCGTGATTTCTTTTTTCATATATTAAACTTATTAGTCAGGAGTTCAGTTCATTACGCATAACGGTCCGGGTCTCTAAACCACTTGCAATCTTTGCCAAGGTGGCGTTTACGTCCCCATGCAAAAACCGTGACAACTTCCCGTTTCACGGGAAACCTATTAATTTTATTGTCCGTGTTATAAGGCGTTTTAATTTAATTCGATCTTACATGTCAAGCAGTAATTTCGATGAATACATAATATTGAGCCACAATTTGGGCAAGTCCTTCTCTTTGATTCGAAGTTCAGGAAATATGTGATTCCTTTTTCTTTTATTATTGCCAGGTTTTCGATAAAACTAGTCCTATATTTTGTTCGGTAACGCTTATCAAGTTGTTTTATTCTCTTACAAGGATATTTTTCGCACTCATAGCAGAATTTTGATTTAGTTTTTTCTAAGTAGATGCACTTTATTATTATGCATCTTTGGACAGACACTGCTTTGTCAGCAGACGATATTCTGCATCCAGGACATCTATTATTTTCTCTAAGGTACGCAATACAGATTCCGCAATTCATGCCACATGGGGCAATTAAGAATTTATCAAACTTTACTGTCAGTTTTTTAGAATTCATGATTTAATGTTAATCAGGTCATTAATTTCTGAAAGATGCAATTTAAGATGTCTTGGGAAATCTGCGATCATTGTTTTAAGAGTAATTGTTGTATCAGGCCCGGATATCCACTGATTATCAAGTTTATCATCATTTACATTTTCTATTACATGGCAGAAATGTATGAGTGAATATTTCCAAAGCTGGATCATTGACAACCAGTCTTCGTTTTGATAATTCTGAATTGCAATCCATCGGTTATTATTACCAAATGTTGCATAATTTGGAAACAAGAATGGACTTTGTTGGTACTGAAGGTGAACAACCCTATGCGTATTGTTGGAGGTTGAATCGATCAAGTGCCCCAGAATCTGCTTAATTGTTCTATTCTGGTTGTTTCGTCGTTCAGTAATTGTCTCGTTTGGCAGGGAAGCAAGATTTTGTTCCCATACATCAATCAGCGAGAGGATTTCGGTTGTTATAGCAGAAGTTTCTATCATAGTAATTATCTTATGTGCAGGAACTTGAATCTTAACTAACGGCACAAGAAATATAACAATTGTTACAAATCTATCAGTAATTGAAGATAACAATTTTTGTGCCATTAGCGTGCGAAACTAACTGAGCATCTCGGTATGGGGAATGCCTTATTAGGGCCCGGCAATAAAATTTAGTAGATGTCCCCTCCCGAGTCCTCGTGACAAGTTTATTTTTTTTATTGTCCGTGTTATAGGGCGTTATTATTACTTTTTTATCAAAAATAATTTAGTCTAACATATATAAACAATAAAAAACATTAGAAAACAATAATATATATTGAAATATTCATAACTTTATAGTCTAACCAAATTCTTTTGCTATGGAGAAGAAAAGTGGATTATTAGAAGTCTTCAAAATATTTCAGAATACTGAATCATATTTTGATGAAAAGAATAAGGAGCAATCAAAGAAATTAATCTTAAATCAATTGCTAATAATTTTCGTCTTAACATTCCTATATGGTGTAGTAATGGGAAGCTATCACAGTTTTCTTCAATCTCTTGTAGCTGGATTTAAAGTAACATTTCTGTTTTTGTGTTCAATTATAATTTGTTTCCCATCATTTTTTGTCATTCAGCAAGTTTTGGGTTCAAAAATGACTTTAAGGCAGATGATATTTATTGTTTTAAGTGGATTTGTACTCACATCTGCAATAGCATTGTCTTTTTCTCCTATCATCATTTTGTTTCAGATCACAGGCGGTAATTATCACTTCTTGCAGCTATTACATGTTGCGATTTTTATATTCTCTGGTATTTTTGGAATGAGACTTATGATAGAAGCCTTGAAATTTGCCTGTGAGAAAAAAGATATATATCCGCATATTGGAGTCACAGTTTTTAGAATTTGGATTATAATACTAGCATTTGTTAGCATTCAGTTGGCCTGGAATCTGCGACCTTTTCTATGTAATAAAACTGAAGAATTCAAATTATTCAGGAAATACGAAGGTAATTTTTATACAGCAATAGTATATTCTGTTCAACATCTGGTATCAAAAATAGATAAGAATCAGGATGAAGAAGTTAAAGTAGTTAGTCCGGATCTGAATAAGATAAATTCTGAGATAAGCGACACAAGTCTTTTAAATCTCTTGAAGAAATAGATTATGGATGATATAATGACAATTGAAGAGGTTGCAAAGTATTTCAAGTTAAAACCCCAGACAATCTATACTTGGGCACAAAATGGAAAAATTCCTGCTGCAAAATTAGGTAAGGAATGGAGGTTTAAGAAATCAGTTATTGACAAGTGGTTCAATCAACATATAGATCAGAAATTCTCAGAATATCTTGAAAAGTAGGAACTATCCTGTTGTGTTGAAATGCCCTATAACGGCCCGGCAATAAAATTTAGTAGGTGTCCCCGAGTACTCGCGGTGGCACATTTTTTGCCTGCCGATAGTTCCCAATAGCATAGCTATCGGGACGGCACGAGTAAAAATATTATTGAGTGCTGGTGCGATCGCGGTACATATTGTCTCGAAGCCAGAAATTAGTCAAGGTGCAGAATTTTTATTGCAAGCAGCTGAGCGTATCCGGGTGCATGGTTTAAGTACTTGTCCCGGTAAGTGGCTCAGAATCATGCCCGTCCGACCGGCGTCAGCCGGGCGGGCAAAAAGCATGACAAATCAACTTACCTTTATTGTACGTGTTATGTGGTGGTAGCAATTTTATTCTTGTCATGCAGGAACTTTGTTACTTTTCATGTAGTATTTGATATATTTTCTCTGTTGGAATTCTACATTCTTCATTAGTCAAATCAATGTTAAATGCTTGTGTGAGGACATCTTTAACTAATTTTTGAATTTGTTTCTTTACCTCTAATGGTCTTTTGGAAGTTATCTCAAAATCGATGTTGAAGAGGATGTCATTTGCCTCAATTTCATATTCATTTAAGTCATGTATTTTACAAGCATATTCTCCAAGCGGGTTCCAGTCGTTTAATACATGTTTTACTTTTTTCAGTATCTCATCTTCCATCGATTGCCATTTATTTAAATTCTTCGAGTGAATTTATTTCGTCAAGTTTTTTCTCGACCCACTCAATTAAGCATTGGTTTTTAAAGTTAAACCATTTCTGACGATATGGTCCGGAATTGTCCACAACCCATTTGAAGTTTTGGAAAGGATGCTTTTTATTTAATGCATTGATAAGGCTATTCCTCAATTCTCTGCTGTCAGCACTATTAGCGAAGTCAGCCATTATCTCAAATGATTCATGAGATTCCATTCTTTCTATCTCAATGTATTTATCCCAGTGTTCTTCTAATTCATTCAGAACATCTTCCCAGGGCTCTCTGTCATCGGTTTGCCAGCTCTCAAAATTTAAAACAGATATAATTTCTCCTGTTTCTTTGTTAATGTAGCATCTCATCCCGCAGTCAAGTTGTTCGGCAATCTCTTTGATCTGATCGTTTGTTAGATTAATCATAATGCTAAAATAAACTTTTTCCGAATTTTGAGAAGCATTTTGTCTCGATAAATCGGCAGCTAATATTCATGGTGAAAAATCAAGAAAAAGCCGTTATGTTGCGTAGCATCTTTGAAGTCCCGGTAAATGGAACTGAACTAGGTTTGCGAAGGGTAGGCAAAACTTGCAAATTGTGCTCATGGACCGGTTTTGTGAATTTAACAATACAAAACCGTGAATTGCAATTTGCAAGGAGTGTTGGGGAAAACCGGTCGTGTCAAGATAATTTTTATAAATGGTATGGTCCCGATAAATGTGCAGAATTTCTGTGTCACGATAAATTATCTAAATAGCTGACACCTTGTTTTTTCGACTTGTTATGCCACATAACGGCCCGGCAATAAAATTTAGTAGGTGTTCTCGAGTACTCGGAGTAGCGCATTTTTTGCCTATCGGGACGGCACAGGCCTGCCCTGACTGAGCGCAGCGAACGTCATGAGGTACAAATTTTATTGAGTGCTGGTGTGATCGCGATACAATTTTTCAAAGTGGACGAGTTTTTATCCCGGTAGATGAACATTGTAAGGGGTACTGGCGCAGTGTCGTGATACAAGTTTGATCGAAGGCTGAACAACATACCTTTATTGTCCGTGTTAGCAATAGATATTTCTCTCAATAATCAGTCTAGCCTATCTTTTTTGTGATATTAGTATTGATTTTTAACGTGTTCCTAACTGGAAAATTAAATTCTCATGTAAAATATTTGCTTACAATTACTCATCTTTCAAACATTGTACTGGATTGGTATTCGTCGCTTTTATCGTCTGCATTCCAATTGTAGTCCAAGCGATGAAAAGTGTCATAAGCCCTGCAGCAACAAAAAACCAACATTCTAATTCTATCCGATAGGCAAAACTGTCAAGCCAGTGCATCGCTATTAAATAACTTATAGTTAAGGCAATTGAAATAGATACAAGTAGTTGTTTTGAAAAATCAATCGATAAAAGTGAGATGATATCTAATTTATTCGAACCAAATACTTTACGAATACCGATTTCCTTACGTCTCCTTTCTACAGTGAAGGTCGTCAATCCGAACAAGCCAAGACATGAAATAATGATGGCAATGCCAGCAAAGTAGCGGGAAAGAATGGCAACTCGATTTTCTGACTCATATAACATTTGATAGTCGTCATCCATAAATTTGAAGTCGAAAGGAAGTCCTATATTGAATTTCTGATAGGATTTCCGGAGTCGTTCAATAGTCTCTCTCTCTGTATCAGTTTTGATTTTCACAATTATGTTATCCATATCCTCAGTTGAAGAATATAAAAGAAAGCAAGGCTTCAGATTCTCATAAAGTGATTCAAAATTGAAGTCCTTGACAACACCTACAATTTGCTTATTTTCTCCCCAGAGAGTGATGGTTTTTCCAACAGGATCCTGTATCCCCATACTTTTAATAGCAGTTTCATTAAAAATAATCTTAGAATCATTTATACTGTATTCTTTAGAGAAAGATTGCCCCTTCTCTACTTCTATTCCAATTGTTTCGATAAAATTATCCCCAACCCATAAATACTTAAAATTGACTTTATCATTCAGGCTTTTACCTTCCCAATTTACACCATCTGTACTAGTAGGATTGACGATTAAATCACCATGATAAATTGAAGCATTAACTATGCCGGGAATATTTTCCAACTCAGACAGGAAAGGTTTTATTCCTTCTTCCAGTTTTCCTTCCTTTTTAAAACAAATGATGTTATTTCTGTCAAATCCAAGATTCTTAGATTGTATGAATGCTATTTGTTTTTGAACTACAAATACCAGTACGATCAAAATAATTGATATTGTAAACTGAAAAATGACCAATCCCTTTCTTGCCCAAAGTTCTCCTATCGATCTATTAAACTTTCCCTTTAAGACAATTGCCGGATTGAAATGGGAGAGGAATAATGCCGGATAGATGCCTGCCATTAACCCAGTAAAAAAGGTAACACCCAAAAAAAACAATGTAACTTTTGTGTCATAATTAAAGTTTAGATGCTTTCCTGTAATTGCATTAAATTGAGGAAGAAGGATCACGATAAGCACAACAGCAACAATCAAAGATAAATAAGCTATCAAAAGTGATTCTCCCAAGTGCTGAACAATCAGCCACTTTCTGCTAGCGCCCATCGCTTTTTTTACTCCTATTTCTTTGATCCGCTTTGAAGCTTTTGCAGTGGATAGATTCATAAAATTAATACATGCAATAACCAAAATGAACAGGGCAATAATGGAGAACAACCTGACATATTCTATCCTGCCTCCTGATTGTACACCATTATCATATTTGCCGTATAGATATTTATCCGAATAACGTCTTAAAAACAATGAATGAGAATCCTCATTTGATTTCTTTTGAAGAAAATTGACAATTTTTCTATTGAATCGATCAATATTTACACCTCTTTTTAATAATAGATATGTACTAGGCTCATTATAGGTCCATTTATCTAAATTTGGATTTTTCCCTCGATACAAATCAAAGGTGAACACAAGATCAAATTGAACGGTAGCGTTTGAAGGAGGAGGAGTAAAAATACCAGTAATAACGAATTTTCCAGAAATTTCTTTTTGATTCCATTCTATTGTTTTTCCAATAATATTTTCGGTGGTATGAAATATTCTAGTTGCAAGTTCCTCAGAAATAACAACTGAATATTTATCTATTAACACTTTGTTTCTACCTCCCTGAATTAAATGATAAGAGAAAACATTGAAAAAGTCCTTACTTACGTACAGTTCTTTCGCTTTGAAATAATTATCATCATACTAAAGAGTACCCCTGTTAGATTCCCTTTCCTGAACGGTTACGGCATATTTTACATCAGGCATTTCTTCAGCCAAAGTCCTTGCCAAAGGACCAGGAGTCCACTCAAAAGTCATGATTTTACCATCTGGCCCCTGAGAGTTTTTCATTACCGGATAAAGCTGATTATCCTTTTGATTAAATTTATCAACATGAAGTTCATCTTTTACCCACAGGTAAATCATTAGCGCACAGGCCAACCCGGTTGATAAACCAATTAAATTTATGAAAAAAGAAGTTTTATTTCGTTTGCAGTTTCTGAAGATAATTATAAGGTTGTGTCGGAACATAATTATTCAAGGTTTGGATAATGACGGCAGATCATTAAAAATGATGCAAGAATTTCAGTATTTAATGGTACTTATTGTTGACTCTTGATGGCTGATAGATCGTAATCTCAATTCGAGTTGTTCAGTCATTCTTCATATCTCGAAACTTGTTGCTGACGGCCCGCTAATATAACAAGTTACCGTTCCGCTTTAGCGGAATGGCACGGTATTTGCCGTCCAGGTACAAAGTTGGTTGAGCATTACGCGTGTCGCGTTACAAGTTTTTGGGCGAGCAGGTTGTGAGTTAAGGCACACTAATTTTTATAGAAAGCAGTGGAGCGTGCTTGCCCTGAGCGGAGCGAAGGGTCTGGATTTGTCTTGTTTTACAAAGCTGTTTAAGTGATTGAAAATGAATGCCCGTCCGACCGGCATTGACCGTGTTAGCTTTAGTGATTTATTTTATTCGAGTCAAGGATGTTTGCCTAAGTCTTCTTGCAGAATGATGAACTGTAAGGATATGTACACTTTGTGAGCTGGTGATTTTATAAATGATCCGATAGTTGCCCAAAATGATTTCTCTGATTTTATAATTTTTCCCAACTTCTGGAACCATCCTGCCTATTCGAGGATTAATTTCTAAGTATTTGGTTACGTCCAGAATTCTTTGGAGAGTCAAAGAAGCGTATTTTACGGAGTCCTTAGAAATATACTCAGCAATAGATTTTAAGTCGGTTAGGGATCGCTGAGTCCAGATTATTTTAACCATGTTTTAAGTTCTTGATTTACTTGGTCAGTCGTAAATACTCTCCCTTCCTCAATATCTTTTAGACCCTCTTCAATCTTATTGAGAACTACAAGTTTTTCAATAACCTGATCAACAGTAAAATTGTCAGGCATTCTCTCAATGGTCTTTTTTACTTTTTCTTTCGTTAACATGATAAAAATATTTATACAAATATAATAAAAAGCAGGATCAATAAGAAGCTGTCATATTGTGCAGATAGCCACCTCATTAAAGCTAACGGCTCGGCAATAGGGCCGAGCGTAAATAAATTGCCCGGTGGGCAATTTTAGCGAGGAGCCAGCTTGCAGGGTAGTAGGTGTTACCTGACGCAGTACCGGGCAGGGCCTTCAATCTTTAGCCAAAATGTTGTCCGGGTACAATTTGCCGGGCGTATACGAGCTTTGAGCCCTGACCGAACAGTGTGAGCGTCAGGGTGTCGCGTTACAAGTTTTTGGGTGAGCAGGTTGTGAGTCAAGTTACACTATTTTTATAGAAAGCAGTGGAGCGTGCTTGCCCTGAGCGGAGCGAAAGGTCTGGATTTGTCTTGTTTTACATAGCTATCTAAGTGATTGAAAATGAATGCCCGTCCGACCGGCGTCAACCGGGCGGGCAAAAACCGTGACAGCCTGTCCCGCGCAGCGGGGAGCCTATTAATTTTATTGTCCGTGTTATGGTTAGTTGTTTATTTTTTTATCCTTGAATCTATTATTTTGTCTCCAGGGTCCCTACGACAATCCCAGATCATTGAAATATAGATTTTGTTGTCAAGGATTTCATAAATTATCTGATAATCACCTGTTATCAAGGCTCTGACAGTTTCAATTCCTGTTTGAGTACCAATGTATGGTTGTTTAGCGATAAGCTTAGTACTCTTATGAATTTTTGAATAGAGTTTCTTGCTATAGGCAGAAGATTTATTCCTGGCAATATAGAAGTCTAGAATATCAAGAAGGTCCAGTCTGGCCTCAATCGACCATTCTATTTTGAATTTAACCATTGTAGAACTTCTTTATTAAGTGCTTCATTTGAAATTGTCTGCCCCTTTTTTACCTGCTCTCGGCTTGCTTCAATTCTTTTCTTTTGAAAATCTGAAAGTTGGTAGACTTTTTCATCAGCCTTTGATTCTACAATAGTCTTGATGGCCTTAAGGAAAGAGATATCATCGATATATGATAGCTTCTCAATAATATAATGTCTTAGTTCAACAGTGCTCATTTGCAAATGTTTTTACAAAATTAGTCTTTTTATCACAGATTTGATATATAAAAATCAAGGATTTGTTCTATTAATCCTTACTAAAGCTTGACTCGTTATGGTTAGTTGGTTTTCATTATTCTAGTGTGCAGGAAGTCAGTCAATTCTGCATAACGGCAAATCTGCAAAAGGTTAATCAACTAATAAACAGCGGATTATGATTAATTTGAAAATTGTCTCGGTGCTAATTTGCCGTTATCGTTAGAAGTCTACGGAACTATCTCAGTTAAAATGAATTAACCATAACGGCAGTCTGTCTAATAACCTCCTTTTAAATAACGACTGAATTTTTAAAATATTAATATCCAATATATTACAAAAGACAAATTAGCATAAAATCAGGTTATTAGACAGTCTGACGGCCCGGCAATAAAGGGCGTTTGTGTTATCCGACGCCCTTCCGGGCAGTGTCCATCATCTTCAGCCAGGAAAAAGTCCCGGTGGGCGAGAGGGTATGGAGCGGTTTTTGCCGTCTGGATACAGATTACCGGTAGTATACGAGCTTTGAGCCCTGACCGAACAGTGTGAGCGTCAGGGTGTCGCGGTACAATTTTAATAGGTTATTGATATTGAAATATATTGTAGGTTTTTTCAAAAGATTACATGCGCAGTGTCGCGATACAATTATAGACGAAGCCAAGTAATGAGTCAAAGTACACAGGTTTGATTGAGAGTAGTTGCGCGTATCTGGGTTTAACTGTTTGCACAATATGAGATAAGAGCAGAACCGGTTAGCAAAAACCGTGACAAACAAATGACCTTTGTCCGTGTTATACGTTCGTGCTTATTTTTATTCTCTTTCTACGCTTATTCTTTTGCTTATCAGCTTTAATATAATCGCTAATCATTTTCTGTTCTTTAGCCGTCAAGGGTCTTGGATCAACGTAGAAATCAATGTCTTTTGGTTCTTTAATTAGTCCCATTTTATTTATCAAAATATTTGTTAATTAGTTTTAAAGCCGAAATAGTATTAATAATCATTAAGTTGCCACCGACATGGAATGCGCCTAGTGTTTTTTCGTAATGATTAATCAGATTAGTTTTAGAGAGGAATGATAGGTAACCTTCAAATCCTCTCTGGAAAGATAGTCTACAAGCGAAGGCAACAAGGTTACCAGGAACCCCTGCATAAACTTTTTTCTTGCCCTTATTAAAGGGTGCAGATTCGATTAAATGCATATAAACATGATCAGTTTTAACAGAAAGACTAATCAATCCTTGAATCACAGATTGATTGTTAACAATTGTGAGTTTATATACATCCCTATCAGGTTTCTTAAATTCAGCTTTCCAATTAAAAAGCCAACCCTCTTTTTTTGTTATAGTCTTAAAGTCGTTAAGTTCGGTTATAACAATATCAGTAGGAAAGCTATCACCAGAAATTACATTCTCTAGCGAGTTTGTTAATTTATCAATCTCGATATCAATATATTGCGATTTTTCAACCATGCTCAAATTTACGAAATTTTATCGAGGTTTCCAATGAAATGCTCATTATTCATAAGATGGCTCTGCATGACGCATAACGGGAGTCTATCTAATAACTTTGTTTAATTCCGGGTAATTAAGCTTTTACATGAGGATTTCAGCCACCTGCCGGTTTATTACATTCAGATATATATTTTACAGTAATAAGTTTGTCAGGACTCGTTAAAATGGCTTTAAAGAGGTCAAAAACCATCCGTAATAAAGAAACAAGCATCCTCAGATACTCTTTCAGCACCTCAGGTGTCAGAATATTGGCAATCCGTCGCAGGTTGTATGCTATGAACATAAATCCAACATCTGAATTTGCTCTTTTTATTCCCTTCTTTGTAAGGATATAACTGAAGCCCCATTGTCGTTTAATCGTTCCATATGGATGTTCAACAATAGCCTGACGACGTTCATACAGATGCTCTTTCTCAAGTGTGTTGATCCTGTTTCTTTCATAATACTCTGCATACTCGCTTCTTTGGATCAGTCTGCCCTTTTTGGATCTGGTACATTCTGACCGGAAGGGGCATTGTCTGCATGCTCTTGTTTTATACTGTTTGAACCATATGATATTACCGGTGCTTGTACGCTGCTTGTACCATGAACCGTTAGTTAGAAGAATCTGTCCCTGCGGACATGTGTATGTATCTTCTTCTTTGTAGTAAATGAAATTTTCATAATTAAAGAGAGGATTCGGGGCCTGGCTGGTGGAAGGAACACCCGGTATTGCAACAATAGTTTCCACTCCCAAATCCTGAGCTGTTTTTAGTTCGGAACCTGTATGAAAACCTTTGTCATAAAGAACTGAGAACTCGTTTGTCCTGAGAATGCTTTTTGCTCTTTGCACCATATTTCCCATCGCTTTGCTGTCATTCTCGTTTGTAACCTTGTAGTCTATGGGAATATTATTTTTTGCATCAACAGTTGACTGGACATTATAAGCTACCTCGGTGATGTTGTTACGAAGCATTATCTGACGGCTTTCGGGATCTGAAACGGAGATCTGCGGGTCACCTGATTCTTTCAGTTTTTTTTCAAGGTCCTTGTACCCGGCTTTTCTTTCCTCTTGCTTTCTGATCTCTTCCCTGATAATCTGTTTATTATCTTCATCGCTTTGGGCAAGAGCCTTTGTGTATTCATCAAGCTTACTGTCAATGTAAGCCAGATGCCGGTCTATTTTAGCCTGGTTGAAGTTGTTCTTCTTGCTGTTCTGAGCTCTCAGCTTTGTGCTGTCACCGGCAATGAGCTTCCCGCCTATCAGATTGAAATGTTTAGCAATCTGAACAGTTGCCCTGAAGACTTTGCGAATGGCTTTTTCATTATCCCTTCGGAAATTGGCAATAGTGTTATGATCAGGTCTGAGGCACTTTAAAAGCCACATTACTTCTATGTTTCGTCTGCATTCTTTTTCCAAATCCCTTGTGGATCGGATCTTATTCATATACCCGTAAATGAAAAGCTTGAGTAAATCAGCAGGATGATAA
>CAZHRV010000099.1:0-28281 GCA_964535035.1 uncultured Rikenellaceae bacterium | reverse complement strand
TGCTGCTTCTTATTTCTGCAGTCATTTATTCACAGGATCTGACATTAAGAGAATTAACTGTCGAATCAGGTGAGTATGTATTTGAGTTTGCTGAATAGATGGATTTTTTCAGAAATCATTATGGTGAGTTTGCTGCTCTTCTGACTGCTTTCTTCTGGACAATAACAGCTCTTGCTTTCGAATCAGCCAGCAGGAAGTTAGGCTCTGTAGCAGTAAATTTACTCCGGCTTATTTTAGGTTTCATTTTCCTGAGCATATTTGCTCTTATATACAGGGGAATGATTTTACCGGTTGATGCAGGACCTGAAAACTGGTTATGGCTTTTACTTTCGGGATTAATAGGCTTTGTTTTCGGCGACCTGTTTCTTTTTAAATCATACACAATCATAGGATCCAGATTTGCCATGCTTATCATGACGCTGGTCCCTCCCATCACCGCATTTTTTGGATGGCTGATAATGGATGAACATCTGGAACCTATACATTTTCTTGGTATGACACTCACATTTTCGGGTATAGCTCTGGCCATTTTCAGCCGCAATGGCAAAGGTGAAAAGTTATCACTGAAACTTGCACCGCCGGGTATTTTATATGCTCTTGGAGGCGCTGTGGGTCAGGCCCTCGGGTTGGTTTTAAGTAAAAAAGGGGTGAAAGATTATGATCCTTTTGCTGCTACTCAAATACGAATAATGGCAGGAATAGCAGGCTTTGCGGTACTTGTAACTGTTATGGGAAGGTGGAAAAACATCAGTACAGCCTTAACAAACAGGCAGGGAATGAAATCACTCACACTGGGCTCATTTTTTGGTCCTTTTCTCGGAGTATCATTTTCCCTGGTATCAGTAAAATTCACAGAAGCAGGGATAGCTTCCACGCTCATGGCGATGGTCCCAATATTTATAATAGCTCCTGCAGTGATCATGTATAAAGAAAATGTCACTATAGCAGAGATAATCGGAGCTGTACTAAGTGTTGGCGGCGTTGCGTTATTCTTTATGTAAAATAAATTCTAATGAAACCTGAAGAGTTACAGGAAAGAATTCCGGAAAATGAATTTAGATTTTTTACCTCAAGAAGCAGGGGTCCGGGTGGCCAGAATGTGAATAAAGTGAATACCCGGGTTGAATTAAGGTTTAATGTGGAGAGATCATCAGTATTATCTGATCATGAAAAAGAGTTGATTCTCATAAGTTTAAGAAACAGGATAAATGCTGAAGGAGAGCTGCTGATTACATCTCAGTCAGAAAGGACACAGCTTCTCAATAAAAGAAGAGCCATAGCACGATTTTATAAGCTCGTTTCAGCTGCGCTAACGGAAAAAACGAAACGTATTGCTACATATCCCACCAAAACATCAGATGCTGAACGTCTTGAGCAGAAGAAAAGGCGAAGTACTATTAAGAGACTACGGAATAACACCGATATTATTGATGATGAGTAATGTGCTATCATACAGCATATTATATGATATAGAATCAAATTATAAAAATAACGCTGTTGAAAAAATACTGTTCATGTTAATATTTCTGACTATCAAGTGATACAATGTATTTACATTATACATACTTTCGCACCAATTATTTTTTTATTAACATTATTAATTTAAAACCACACAATCTCAAAAAGAACACGATGATCTTTATCATCGCCAGCTATGAACGCTAACAAAAATGAGGCTACGGCACTCCGTTGTGAGAGCCGCCTCGTGGGTAGTTCTTCCGATGAAGAACCTGGCGCGAAAACCATGATATTTTCGCAAAACGAGACCCTAAACAAGTTAGTTAGCAACCGAAGTTCGGAGTTCATATACCGCTACTTCCCCCTAACGACTATCGACTCCTGGAATGATTGGAAATGGCAAATGCGCAATGCTATAACAAGCATTGACGACCTAAAAAAAATCATGCGATTATCCGATAAGGAGATTATGGCTATTAATAATCTGAAAGGCCGGCTTCCTATGAAAATAACTCCATATTTTGCTTCACTGATTTACAACACCGGGTATTCACACCCGCTGAGGCGTAATGTTGTTCCGGTTGTTGAGGAGCTTATTCATCACAGCAATGAACAGTCAGATCCTTTGCACGAGAAATCCTTTTCTCCTGTAAAGGGAATTGTTCACAGATACCCCGACAGGGTGCTTTTCACTGTTACTCAGGTTTGTTCCAACTATTGCAGATACTGTACCCGCTCACATTCAGTCGGGAAACTTGACAAACTGGGAAAGCAGGATTTCGAGAAAGCCTTTTATTATATAGCAACACACAAGGAGATACGTGATGTACTTATCAGCGGCGGTGATCCGCTTACATTAAGTGATGCTCTCCTTGAATATATTGTGTCGAACATAAGAAGTATTTCGCATGTTGAGATCATACGTATAGGTACCAGGGTTCCTGTTGTAATGCCACAAAGGATTACTGATAATCTGATAAGCATGCTCAGAAAATATCACCCGCTTTACTTAAGCCTTCATTTTTCTCATCCTGCCGAGATAACCGAGGAATGTGCTAAAGCATGCAACAAGCTTGCCGATGCCGGATTTCCGCTCGGAAGCCAGACTGTCCTGCTTAAAGGAATTAATGATAATGTCCCCGTGATGAAGGATCTCATGCACAAACTGCTTAAGATAAGGGTCAGACCTTATTATTTATATCAATGCGACCTGATACCAGGTTCAAGTCATTTCAGGACAACCGTGAAAAAAGGTCTTGAAATAATGAAGGGATTAAGAGGTTTCACCAGCGGTTACGCTGTTCCTACATTTGTTATTGATGCTCCCGGCGGCGGAGGAAAGATCCCGCTCATACCCAATTATGTTGTAGAGCACAATAGTGAAAAGATAGTATTGCGTAGCTATAAGGGTGTTTTATGTGAATATCCTGAGAAATAAAGCTTAAATGAAAGTCGGGTTAACTTACGACCTGCGGTCCTGGTACCTTGACCGCGGTTATTCTATGGAGGATACTGCCGAATTTGACAAGCAGGATACTATAGACAACATTGAAGAGGCACTCCGTAAAATGGGGTTTGAAACAGAACCGATAGGAAATTGTTTCCAGCTTATTGAAGCCCTGGCAGCAGGAAAGAAATGGGACCTCGTGTTCAATATTGCAGAAGGACTTTATGGCGACGGACGGGAATCGGTTGTACCGTCAATCCTTGACCAGTACAGGATACCCTATGTTTTCTCCGGGCCTGTTATACTCGGGATATCACTTAATAAATATCTTACGCGTCTTATCGTTTCAGCGGCAGGTGTGCCCGTAAGCCCGGGAATGTTGATATCCAACAAGGAAGATATAGCTAAATGCAGGCTTGAGTACCCTCTTTTTATAAAACCTGTTTCGGAGGGAACAGGTAAAGGGATCACTGAAAAGAACCTGTTAAAATCACCGGCTGAATTAAAGGAAATGGCTGAATATATTCTCACGAGATATAATCAACCTGCCATTGTGGAGGAATATCTTCCGGGAAGGGAATTTACTGTTGGTGTTATTGGATCAGCGGAAGAGACAATAGCAATCGGCGGAATGGAGATAGAATGCAGGAACAACTACCCCTATTCGGTTGAATACAAGGAAAACTACAAGGAGTTCTGCAAATATATTCCCATGGCTCAGGAATTAAGCGAGGAATGCAAAACTGTAGCCCTTAACGCCTGGAAAGCCCTTGGAGGTGTTGATGCAGGAAGAGTGGATGTAAAAGCCGACAGAACCGGCAGAATGTGCTTTATGGAGGTGAATCCGCTGGCCGGCCTGCATCCGGTTCATTCCGATCTGCCTATTCTTTCCGGAATGATCGGCATCGACTTTCAGAAATTAATGGAAATGATAATGAGATCAGCTTTGAAAAGACATAATTTAACTGTATGAGCACGAAACGATGCTGCATATTATTTAACCAGCCGCGCGAAAATGCCCTGCCGGATGAACTGGATGTACTTGATCAGGTTGATTTTATAGATGAAAATCTCAAGATGCTTGGTATTGAAACCTTTAGGAAAGGCATCACTCCCGACTTCATGAATGAGGTAGCTTCACTCGCTGCTGATAAGCCGGATTTTGTTTTTAACCTTGTCGAATCTATTGATAATAAAGGTGAATTATGCTACTTCATCCCGGCCCTGTTGAATATGTACTCAATACCCTATTCAGGAAATCCGCTGGAGGCAATGTTCATTACCACAAGCAAGGTTCTTACAAACAAAACATTAAAAAAGGCTGGCATAAATAATCCACAGAGTTATTCTCCATCTGAATACAGCAAACTTATTACGGGGAAAAGGTACATCATAAAACCCGTTTGGGAAGACGGCTCATTAGGTATCACAGGTGACAGTGTTTTTACTTATCAACCTGGTTATGAAAGCAGGTTAAAAGATTATAGTGACACACACTGGTTCATTGAAGATTACATTGACGGCAGAGAGTTTAATATAAGTTTGATTTACAGTGATAAAGGACCGGAAGTACTGCCCCCGGCCGAGATGGTATTTCATAATTATTCTGCAGAAAAGCCGCATATTGTTGATTTTAAGGCAAAGTGGGAAACCGGGAGCTTTGAATATGAAAACACCATCAGGGATTTTCCCGGCGATACACTAAATCCGGTTCTTAGGGAAAGGATCATATCTACAGCTCTGCAGTGCTGGCATGAATTCGGATTAAAGGGTTATGCGCGTGTCGATATGCGTATCGACATGAACGATACTCCTTTTGTCATTGAAGTGAATGCGAATCCCTGTCTGTCGCCCGACGGTGGTGTAGTGGCTGCAATAATTGCATCAGGATTACCATTTACTACTGTCCTTCAACGTATTATAAACGACTTAAACACCTGACAATATGCTAATCTCGGAAGGTATTAAGCCGGAAGACAGGGAACATATCGAAGAGGTTCTCAGGTCTACAGGTTTCTTCTATGAGTTTGAGGTGAAAACCGCTCTTGAGATTGCTGATGAAACTTTTTCGAACGGTATGGAAAGGAGTGGATATTACTGGCTTAAAGCTTCTGACGAAGAGGGAAACGTTGTAGCATTTGCCAATTATGGAAGAAATGAATTTTCCACTCACTCATGGGAACTTTACTGGATTGCTGTTCATGAAAAGACCAGGTACAAAAAACTGGGTTCAGCCCTTCTCAAAACCATAGAGGAAAATGTCATTAAAGCAGGCGGAAAGATCCTGTGGATTGAAACATCAGGACGCCCGCTTTATGCTTCAACCGAAGGATTCTACAAACGCAATGGCTATGAGCTTCAGGCCAGCCTCAAGGATTTCTACGGACCGGATGATCCGAAACAGATATATGCAAAGGTGTTGAAATAAAGAATGTCTTACTGTTTGATTGTCTGGTTGTCTTTAGTGAATAGTTTGTTTTATAAGATTGACATTATAATACTCCGGCTTTCCGGTAACCTCCTCACCCAGCCAGTCAGGCTTTTCAAACTTTTCATTTTCACGAGAGAGTTCAATTTCCGCAATTATGAGGCTCTCATTTTTATCATGAAAGACATCAACTTCAAACATATGTTTTCCAGCAGGCACCAGATACCTGGTTTTTTTTATTCTTCCGGGCAGACAAATTTTCATTATTTGCCTGGCATAGGGTACGGGAACAGGAATCTCCCACTCGCTGCGCGTAACTGAACTGTCAGAACCCTTGCCCTTGACAGTTAAGAAGGCCTTTCCTGAGGCAATCCTGATCCTTATTGTTCTTTCGGGATCAGATGAAAGATATGCCTGAAGAATATTTATCTTTTTAATTGCCAGGTGTTTGAACTTGCCCTTTACAAGGAATTTACGCTCTGTTTCGGTCGCCATTTTTTTGTATAAAGTTAACAAATAAGCGGAACTGTATTAGGGTAACATTATATCTGATATAAGTAAATGACTTATTCTATCCTCAATAAATTAACGTTTACAAATGAATTTACTTCATTCGTGTAAAAAATTTGGATTGTATTGAAAGAATTCATAAATTTGATATGTTAAATTGTAATAAACTGAATGTCAAGCATACGGGATATTCAGTTTCGAGAACGGAAGTAGTTTTAGTTTAGGTTGGTAGGGTGATTAGGTAAAGGGGTTGCCAGGTTTTATGACAGCCCTTTTATTTTTCAGGAATACCATGATGGATGTGAGGATAGAATCAAGCTGGAAATCAAGATTCCGGGAGGAATTTGAGGCGGAATATTTTATCAGACTTACTGAGTTTGTAAGAGAAGAGTACAGGACAAGAACCATTTTCCCGCCCGGAGCATTGATATTCAATGCGTTCAACCTTTGCCCGTTCGAAAGGATAAAAGTTATAATAATAGGGCAGGATCCGTATCATGGCCCGGGTCAGGCACACGGATTATGCTTCTCGGTAAAGGATGGAGTTGAACTACCTCCCAGCCTTCTCAATATCTTCAAAGAGATTGAATCGGATATTGGTTACAGGCCATATCCGACGGGTAATCTGGAAAGATGGGCCTCCCAGGGTGTGCTCCTTCTTAATGCCACACTAACGGTCCGGGCGCACCAGGCAGGGTCACACCAGAGAAAAGGCTGGGAAGAGTTTACGGATTCTGTAATCAGGGTAATAAGTACAGAAAAAGAAAACCTGGTATTCTTTCTCTGGGGCAGCTATGCTCAAAAAAAAGGCGAATCAATTGACAGGTCAAACCACCTTGTGCTTGAATCGGTCCACCCCTCTCCTCTCTCGGCAGCCCGTGGATTCTTCGGTAACAAACACTTCAGCAGGTGCAATGATTACCTTAAAGAAAAGGGTATTGAACCTATTGACTGGAGATAAGCTGCTAATTTACACCGATATCTTCTGAAGCGCATTACTTATCGTTTCATTTAACTCATCTGTCTCTTCAAAACCTGCTGATATTCTTATCATTCCGGGTTCCGGATATTTTGCACCCCACACTGACTCCACAGGCAGCAGCATGGTATTTGGATCTCCAAGGCTGGGAATCACCTTTATCTTTTCAGAGACAGCCTTAATAAAGGCATCCCTGACCTTTCTCTTATCCTCACCGTTCTTCCCTGCGAAATCAACAGTTACCATTCCGCCAAATCCCTTATCACCAAAAAGATTTTCAGCCTCATTATGGGTAGGATGGTTTTTCAGTCCGGGATACCAGACCCTGGCCACTTTTTCCGAATTACTTAATAACTCGACAATAAGTGAAGCATTGATGCATTGCTGCCGGAATCTTAACCGCAGCGTCCTGATCTGTGTATTAAGCCTGTAAGCATCATCTGCCGACAACATATGACCTATATACTTTCGGTATTCTACCGCAGCTTTCAGAAGGTCAGCATCGTTACCGCATACAACTCCTGCAGTTATATTGCCGTGTCCCGACAGATATTTCGTGGCACTGTGCAGTACAATATCCGCGCCTGACATCAGAGGTTTCCATAAACATGGTGTTGCAAAAGTATTGTCGACTATAACCTTTGAACCATATTTATGGGCAATTTCAATCACACCGGCGGTATCCGGGACAATTAGCATAGGATTGGAAATAGATTCGATATAAGTAAATTGCGGCTTGAGATCCTTAATTACAGATTCAAGTGAAGAAAGGTCATATCTTTCGTTTACGGGAGAGAAGCTGTGTATATCCAGTCCTCGCCTCTTTTTCAGTACTGATTCGGCGAATGTTATTGTACCTCCGTAAATCTCATTAAAAAAAAGCCATGGTCTTATGGTTTTCCCATCCTGGAATATGGATACGGCAACATCAACAGCCGACATTCCGGATTGTGTCAGTAGTGCCCATTCAGAACCTTCCAGTTTCATTATCTCCTCTTCTGCGTCAATCACAGTCGGATTCCGGTAGCGGGAATATATATACAGATCCGGAACATGCTTGTTTTCAGTTTCTTTTTTAAATGCCTCAGATGCCGTATCTGCATCGAACAACTCAAATCCTGTATCCCTGTAAATTGGGATGCGTGTACTGTTTACTTCTGTTTTTTTCTTCATTGCCGCATTTATTTATCAGATTCAGAATGCAAGATATTCAAATCATTATAAAACAATATCCTGTCAATAAATTCACCTGAGAAAAAAAGACAAATTATTATGGTATCGGAATAAAAAATTCTCCAAAAAATTGTAATTCCTGCTGCGATTAATAATGAAATGCGCAGTATCCTGAGGCTCAGGTATATATTATGTTGTCTTGCTGCATAAGCATAATAAATACCTGATATTAACTTTATTACAGCAATAAATAAAAAAGGAAGTATCATTCCTGATAAGAATGAAGCAATTAGCAGTCCGGTCAGAAATGCCTGTCCACTATGGAAAAATGATCTCACTATTCTCTCCGGAAATCTATGGACTGAAGTATCCATTGCTATAAGCAATAATAATCCTGCAACCGCTGCCATTAATATCAATACTGCGCTTTTAATTATCAGGGCAGAAGAGGTCAGTCCCAGGTATAACATGTACAGCAATAATTCAGCAAGAATGGAGAATTTATAAACTGCCGGAGAATCTCCGGAGAGATTGATTTTCGAACGGAAATATAAAACACCAGTGAAAACCGTTAATATTAAAACAGTAAAAGCGATCCTGGTTTCAGGTTCAGTATTGCCAGTCAGCCAGGAAATCATTATTGCTGTCGATAATATAGTCAGAAAACTAAAGAGGATATTGACCCATCCTCCCGGCTTGTAATAATCTTTATTGTCCCTTTCCGTAGATTCTGATGACATATTCTTTATTAAACAGAAATACCAAAATATGCATTTTTATCCGGGATCAGTAACCACAATTACCAATCATACCCCGGATGCAACCGGGAATATTGGATTTCAAAACCTCCGGTTTTATCAGGCATCTATAATATTAGCGACTTTTCTGCTGGATGCTACCTGAGATATTACATCACAGGCATAAATAAGCTTGAAGCAGTAAAATACAGACACCGGAGGTGTCCAATTCTAATAGCCATGGTAACATCCATGGTATAGGTAGTGTACACTATTACAACTCCTGAGGAGTTGAAGAACACAGAAGTAATTATTTCAGTTCCAGAGGTTCTTCGGGAATAGTTTTATCAATAGTGAGCACTCTGTTAGCTATATCGGAAATATAAATAACATAAGTGATCTTCATCTGCCCTATATAATTCATATAGGTATAATCAACCTCTCCGGTTGAGAAGAGTTCCCCATTGATCCTGGCAGATATTTCGGCGAAAGGATATGCTGTCTCAAAACGGTGATATTCAGATACATTTCCACTGGTTATAGTACCCAGCGTATCAACTTCTTCCTCTATTTTAACTATTACTTCATCGAATATCTGGTCGGATATATTTTTGACCCTTACATCAGTCGGCCCCCTGGGTTCAAATTCAGTTTTTTTGCATGCAATTACTGCTACTGATATTAGCAATAAATAAAGTAATCTCTTCATAGCCAGGCAAGATTTGATTGTATAGTTATCTGACTTTAAAGATAGCGAATAAGTTGCAAACGGATCAAATTATTTCAAGGCTGTTTACAGGTACCCAACCTTTATTTCCATCTGACAAACGTATTTCAAGCCATTCACCCACCTCATCCTCTACGGTCACTTTTGTGCCCTCATGAAGTACAAAAAGGTCATTGCCACTGTCGTCCGGAGAGCTTTTACCATTGACCACAGGACTGAATATCACCGCTTTCCGGCTGTCGTAAACAAGTGTCTTATTTCTGAAAGTGAATGCAAGAGACAACAGGGAAATTATGAGAAATAATAAAGCCAGCCAGAATCCGAGCACTTTAAGCTTATATTTTGGGGTATAAAAATAAAGTGACAGAAAAAGAAGACAGAGTACGAAAGCAGAAATGCTGATCCATGCCCAGGTGTTTGTTGTCAATGAAAGAGAGAGCATGTTATACCAGCTTACGAAAAAAAGTTCGGGGATCTCCTCAAAACGGTCAACTACAAGTGTGCGGGCTATCTGCAGATTATAATTAATATCCTCATCACCTGGTTTATGTAAATGAGCCCTTTCGTAAAAAAGAATTGCCCCAGGGATATTATTGATCTTAAAACAGGCGTTCCCGATATTGTATTCAAGTTCTGCTGACCGGTACCCTGTTTTGTAGATATCTGTCCATAGTTCAAGAGCCTTATCGAAGTTTCCTGATGAGAAATACTCTATTCCTGCCTTAAATTTCTCATCCCTTGTTTCCTGCGAAAGACCACTGATCGGAATAACAAGTAGAAGAACCGTAGTTAACAATATCAATAAGTTGCGTTTCATCATTCAGACTATTGAATTTTCCACTGCCCTGATAAATCCTGATGCTCCGTCATATATATATACAGCTTCCGTACCGGAAGCAGAGGGAGCATATCTTGCGTATTCACAGTTGTCAAGGATCTTAACCAGATTATCTAAAATATCCTCCTTTATTCCCTTATCTTTCAAAGCTGCAATGGCATTGTTTCTTGTCAGATCCGAGACAGGTATGTTAAGCTTATCGCTCAGATAGCCCCATATTGCTTTCAGTATCTCTTCATGGAAACGGTCCGTTTCACCCCTTTTTATACAAGCTGAAGCCTCACGAAGTCTTTTCCCGGCCACTTTTCCTGCTTTTCTGTTCCTTACTGCAGTGATATCTGCATTTCGCCTTATATGTTCTCTCCTTACAAAAAGAACTCCGATAAACAGCAGAAAAGCTATTGCATAGATGCTGTAAAATAATCTTTTCGATATTATTATATTTGCCGGTCTTGCTAATTTACCCAATTCCGACTTTATAAACCGGATATCCTGCCCTACATATTTTACATCTTCCTTGGACAGGCCTCCGTAAACAGTTATTCCTGTACTCTCCTCTGTTCCCCTCCTGGCATGGAAATTAAATTCCCTTGTTGTGAGAGTCTCATATTTTTCTTTGGAAGTATTAAAATATGAATAACTTACAGGCGGGATTGAAAAATCGCCATGATGACGAGGTATCAGGAGATATTCAAAAGTTCTTTGTCCTGATGTACCGTTAATGCTGTTCCTGATATTATCTTTTACCTGGGGATCATATATCTCAATATCAGGTGATAATTTCATTTCGGGGGCACTGGCAAGCTTCAGATTTCCGTTTCCCGAAACAGTAATCTTAAAATTAACTGCATCATTTACTGTAACAGTGTCCTTGTTAATAGTTGCTTTTAGATCCAGCTTGCCGACCACTCCTGAAAAGTCATCCGGTTTTGTTCCGGGTAATGGTTTTACATTGATCTTAACCACAGGGCTTACGACTGCTCTTGGAATTGTCTGATATGTTGAAAAGAAATCTCCGAAAAAAGGATCAGTCCGGCCGGATTTCTGTCTTACAAGAACAGATATCTGAACCGGGTCAATTGTTATTTCGCCTGTCACCTGCGGGAATAATAAAAACTGCTGGATAACACCTGTACCATATACTGTCCCCTTTATATTCTCCTGCTTCAGGGAAGTGAGAGCCGGTGTCTCAATATCAGTTTTAAGAAATCCGGTAAATGGAGGATACTTGATCTCATTGATACCTGAAAGATCGACCCGGGTATAAATTTTTATTGTGGCTGCAATGTACTCACCTATATATACCTCTCTCCGGCTCACTGAAAGATCGAGAAAGAGGTCGCTGCCTGCTGTTTCAACGCGCGTATCTTCATTGCTCTCAACGGTTTGTACATTTTGCCGGTTAGCGCCGGTCCCAACAACCTCAATTCGCAGAGAATCGGAATAATATGTTTTATTTTTAAGTATAAATGTGGCTGGCGGAATAACAAAAGTACCTTCTTCAAGTGCCTGGAGATAATAGAGATGGCTATAGGTTGTCTTGTGCGACATCTTGCCGTTGATAATCTGTGTGCTCGAGCTGTAAGATGTCTGCGGCCCCATGAGCTTATAGAATCCTTCGAAGGAGGGAGCAGAGAACTGACCTCCTCCGGAGTTCACAGTCCATGCCACGCTGAACTGCTGCCCGGCTTCAACAGCAGACGGGTATTCTGCCTCTACTTTTATATCCTGGGCAGAAAGTTTTGCAGCTAAAATAAGTAACAGATGATATACTAATATCTTTTTCACTTTCCGTTGTTCATTTACCAGTTTTTAGTCGTTCTGGTCTTTGCTTTCAATGCTTTTGCAAGTTTAACCTTTTCCTGGATATCTTTTTCATCATTCGCCAGTGCATTCAGGACTCTTTCTGCATCCTCCTTCGAAATCCCCTGCTGTTGCTGTTCTTTTTGCTCTTCCTGCTGCTGTTGCTGCGGCTGTTGTTGATCGCTTGTCTGATCTTTATTTTCTTTGCCCTGTTCATCCTTTTGATCCTGGTTCTGTTGATCCTGCTGATTTTGTTGCTGCTGTTCTTGCTTAAGCAGGTCCTGCGCATAGGCAAGGTTATATTTTGCATCCACGTTATCGGGATTCAGCCGCAGTGATCCCTTATATGCATCTATACTCTCCTTTATTTTATCCGACATCAGGAGAGAATTGCCAAGGTTGTAAAGGCTGGCAGCTTTCTTTTTATTGTCTTCACTCATTTCGTGAGTTTCAGCGAACTCTTTCCCGGCATCTTCGAATTTGTTCTGCCGGTATAATGCATCTCCTGTATTAAAAACAGCATCAGACAGTTCACTGTTTTTATCATTTGCTCTCCTGTATGATATTTCCGATTCTGAATATTTATCTTTTTCATATTCCCTGTTCCCCTGCCTGATAAACTTCTTTTCGCCCTGTGAATAACCGGGTAAAGCATAAATCAATAACAACGCAGTAAGAAATGTTAATATGAAATTTTTACTTATCAGCATATTTATTTATCTGTTATATTTTGAATTTAAACAATTTAATATTTGCAAGTTTCCTGTTTTTCCTGTCCATAATTAAAAACTCGACGACAAGAAGAAAAATTGCTATAACTGCAAAGATCTGAAACTGATCATTATATTCCGTATATACAGTACTTTCCATCTCTTGTGTTTTCATCTTCCTGATTTTACCATAAATTTCATCGAGTCCGATGTTTGAAGTGCTTGCCCGTACGTAACTGCCCTGAGCGGTGACAGCAATTTTTTTAAGGATATCCTCATCGAGTCTTGTGATTACTGAATTGCCATCCGCATCCTTAAGATAATCCAGTTTCCCTCCCGACATCACGGGAATAGGAACACCTTCAGACGAACCTATACCAATAGTATGAATGACTATGCCTGCTTCTGCTGCATCTGCAGCTTTGTTCACCGGATCGTCCTCGTGATTTTCTCCGTCGGTAATGATGATCATGGCTTTGCTTTTACCCTCACCTGGGCTGAATGACCTGATTCCCAGATCTATAGCCGCTCCAATTGCTGTACCCTGCTTAGGGACCATTGCGGGACTTATTGCCGAAAGGAACATTTTCGCTGATATATAATCGGTGGTGATAGGAATTTGTGTATAGGCATCACCTGCAAAAACTATCAATCCGATTTTATCATTTTCGAGATTATCGATGAGCCTGGTAAGAGCCTGTTTAGCCCGTGTGAGCCTGTCAGGCTGAATATCGCGTGCGAGCATTGAATTGCTGACATCAAGAGCAATAATAATTTCAACGCCCTGTTTTTTAACCTCTTCAAGCCTCGATCCAAACTGTGGTCTTGCCATGATGATTATTACAGCAGTAATAGTCAGGAGTACAAGGAAGAATTTTAATCCCGGACGTATCCCTGAAAGTTCAGGCACCAGCTTTCTAACCAATTTCTGTTCACCCAGCCGTTTAAAAGCCCGTTTCCTTCTTATATTGTTAAATACCCATAATAAGACCAGCGCCGGAAGCAACAGCAACAGGTAGAGAAAATCGGGATTTGCAAATCTGAAAAGCTGCATATTCTCACTGGTTTATGTAAGGTTTTTAAATATTGTAAAGCGTATCAGCGATTCCAGTGCCAGAAGCACAAATACAATTATTGCTGGGATAAGGTATTTCTCCTCTTTCCTGATAAATTGCCTCACATCGATCTTTGATTTTTCAAGCTTGTCAATCTCAGCATATACCTCAACGAGTTTATTATTATCAGTAGCCCTGAAATATCTGCCCCCTGTCTTTGAAGCAATCTCCTTAAGAATTGCTTCATCAATTTCAACTGGCATGTTCTGGTACTGGATCCCGTATGGAGTCTGTACAGGATAGGGTGCAGTACCGCGTGTACCGACACCTATCGTATAAACCCGCACGCCATAAGTCTTTGCAATATCTGCTGCAGTTGACGGGGCTATCTCTCCCCTGTTATTAACCCCATCGGTCAACAGGATTATTACTTTACTGAAAGCTTCAGAGTCCTTTATCCTGTTTATTGCTGTAGCAAGGCCATTTCCTATAGCAGTTCCATCCTCTATCATCCCGCTTTGTATTTCTCTCATAAGGTTGATAAGAACTGCATGATCGGTAGTAAGCGGACACTGGGTAAAGCTCTCCCCGCTGAAAACCACCAGTCCAAGCCTGTCGTATGGTCGTCCCGAAATAAATTCAGTGGCTACATTTTTTGATGCCTCAAGTCTGTCAGGCTTAAAATCGCGGGCAAGCATACTTCCCGAAATATCGAGTGCAAGCATAATATCTAAACCTTCTGTGCTAACATCCTGGTATCTGTCGGTTTTTTGAGGACGTGCAAGCACAATAATAAGAAGTGATACTGCTGCCATTCTGAAAGCAAAAAGAATATGCCGGAGATAATTCCGGAAAGTACTCTGCGTTTTATTAAAGGGTTCAAGCCCGGGCATACTTAAGGCGGCAATGCTCTTATGCTGTTTCAGGATATAATAAGCTATCATTACCGGAACAATGACCAGAAGCCATAGAAACAATGGTTCAGCATATGTTATTCCTGTCATGATTTCTTTTCTTTTGTTTCGTCAGTTAATTCTGAATCGGCAATATCTTTCTTCAGCATTGTTGCTTCTACAAATGCCCATGAGTTTTGAAAATGGACATCATTTTCAACAGGATCGGGTTTATATTTAGCAAACTTCACCAGGTCGGAACCATTAAGTATTGTCTTAAGGCTTGAAAATAAACCGTTCTTTTGAAAACCTGTTTTCAGCAGAGCCTCCAGTGTTTCAGAAGTTGTCATTTCAAGGGAGAAGACTCCATACCTGTTCTCGAGGTATTGACGGAGTATTTCTGTAAGTCTCGAATAATATAATTTCACCTCGCCTTTTTGCCAAAGCTGTTCCTCACGCAGTTTCCCGAGATCGTGGAATGCTATAACATGTGCAGGATCAGGATTTATCAAAACCCCGGGTTCTGTCTTTGTCTTCCTGTATTTCTTCAGAAGTCTTAATATTCCCCATATTGCTGCAGTGATAACAGTTGCAAGAAGTATCCATGGGAGTATCTCACCAAGGGTGACAGGCGACCCGTAAGGATCAATAATATCGAAGAACTTTGCACTATCCGGAGGTGTTATATTCACTCTCATCACTTTGAGATGTGAATAATCTGAATAAAACCGCTTGATGCCTGTTTCGCTTTTTAATTCCGCATAAACAGGGGGCATTTCATAAAATCCTGAGTCGAAAGATGTTATAAGGTACCTGTTTACTGTTTTCAACCGATTATTTTCGACCTTCATACTGTCGGTAAAAGGACCTGAGACTATTTCTATATTCCTGCAGAGAGTATCTTTAAGGTACTGAAGATTTAGTTTAATATCAGCAGGTTGACTAACTGAAACAGTATAATTGATCTGATCGCCAATGTAGATGATTGAGCTGTCGAAAGCAGCGGTAACCTCTATTTCCTGCGCCTCTGAGGCTGCAAAGAATCCGGCCAGCAAATAAAACAATATGACTGATCTTTTCTTTTTCACCTGCTCTCAAACAATTTAATAAGTGGTTTAACATAGTCCTCACCTGTGCTGATATGTGCAGCATCGACTCCGCATCTGTTTAATACACTACTGAATACTGCAAGGTGTTCCTCCCACCATTTTCTGTAGGCATTCCTGGTGCCACGGGAAGATGTGTCTATCCATCTTTCACTTCCAGTTTCCGAGTCAGATATTTTTATCAAACCTGCATCAGGTAAAGATGTTTCAAGAGGATCATAGACTTTAATGGCAGCAATATCATGTTTGTTTGAGGCAATACGTAATGCTTCCTCAAAATCGGGTGCAATAAAATCAGAGATGATGAATGCCGTACATCTTTTTTTTATGGCATTGGTCAGGAAACGAAGAGGTTCATCGAGATTCGTTCTTTTATTCTCTGATCTGAAGCCCAGCAGCTCTCTGATTATCCGCAAAATATGCTTTCTTCCTTTTTGCGGCGGAATGAATTTCTCAACCTTATCGGTAAAAAAGATCACCCCTATCTTATCGTTATTGAATATTGCTGAAAATGAAAGTACAGCAGCAACTTCAGTCATGATATCCCTTTTAAAGCTGATTGAAGTTCCGAAACTTCCCGAGCCGCTTACATCAATGAGGAGCATAACTGTCAGTTCTCTTTCTTCTTCAAATATCTTTATATAAGGATGGTTAAAGCGGGCAGTGACATTCCAGTCTATGCTCCTTATATCATCACCATACTGGTATTCCCGCACTTCACTGAAGGCAATGCCTCTTCCCTTAAAAGCACTATGATATTCACCCGCAAAAATATGCCGGGTCAATCCCCTTGCTTTTATTTCAATCCTTCTGACCTTCTTTATTAAATCTGTTTCTTCCATCGCATGGTCTAAGGAACTTCAACTACATTAAGTATCTCAGCAATAATTTTATCCTGGTCCGTGTTTTCAGCTTCAGCCTCATAGGTTAATCCTATCCTGTGACGCATCACATCCGGACATATTGCCCTGATATCTTCAGGAATGACATAACCTCTCCGGCGGATAAAAGCAAATGCTTTTGCAGCTTGAGCAAGGTATATTGAAGCTCGCGGCGAAGCACCATACGAGATCATATTTGTAAATGCAGGCAGTCCGTATTTTCCAGGATTCCTGCTTGCAAAGACAATATTGAGTATATAGTTTTCAATCTTTTCGTCCATATAGACTTCTCTTACAATATCTCTTGCCTTTAAAATATCAGCGGGTTTGAGAACTGAGTTTGCTTGTGGGAATTCGCTGGCCAGGTTTTCCCTGATAATAAGTTTTTCTTCATCCATAGAGGGATAATCTATCAGTACCTTCAGCATAAACCTGTCAACCTGTGCTTCAGGCAAAGGATATGTTCCCTCCTGTTCTATCGGATTTTGGGTTGCAAGTACCAGGAATGGTTCATCCAGTTTGAAGGTTGATTCACCTATTGTTATCTGTCTCTCCTGCATGGCTTCGAGGAGTGCACTCTGAACCTTAGCCGGCGACCGGTTTATTTCATCCGCGAGGATAAAGTTTGCAAAAACCGGTCCTTTTTTGACTATAAATTCCTCCTTCTTCTGGCTGTAAATCATAGTGCCTATAAGGTCAGCGGGAAGAAGATCAGGGGTGAACTGGATCCTGCTGAATTTAGCCTCAATGATCGAAGCAAGTGATTTTATTGCCAGTGTCTTTGCCAGGCCGGGAACCCCCTCCAGGAGAATATGTCCATTAGCAAGTAATCCTATCATAAGGCTGTCGATCAGGTGTTTCTGGCCGATAATAACCTTATTCATTTCCATCCTGATGATATCAACAAAAGCACTCTCTTTTTCAATCTTTTCGTTGAGTATTCTAATGTCAGTTGTCTGCTCCATAGTTTGAGTATTTTTATATAGCTAAGATAATAAAAACAGATGCGATTCGAATTTCAGAATCTCTTCTGAACAGTTGATCACAAAAAAAACAATCTAATTAATAAAGAGGTGTTAATGAAAGTTAAAGTTCTGTTAAATTCACTGATAACGGATTCCAGCTGAATCCGGCTCTTACCGAACATCTTATGATAAGAAGCAACTCAAGAGGAATAAAGGCAGTATTGAATGAATTAGGGAACACTATCTGAACGATGAATGCAAGCAAGGCAAGAAAGAACACTAATCTGAACCATATATACCATTCTTTTTTGAAAATAATACTTATCAGACACATTAAAATAAAAGGGTTGAGCCATATGATATTAAGATTCCATTTCATCTGCTGATGACCGGTAAAGAAATTAAAGAATATCATCATCAGCGCCAGGATTGAATAGATCGGAAAGATTACCAGGTCAGTAATCCTGTTAGGTGTAATACTCCTGACAGCAGAAGAAAAGAGAATAATCGCTATCAGCAGAATCGAAAAGATAAATAGAGGTGTCGCAAAGAATACATGTTTGATTTCAGGCGGATCAAACTGCAGGACAGTTACAGGGTTCTGGAGTAAGGGGATCATCTTCCCGTTCCGGTTCACAACAGCTTCTGATAATCCATCCTGCAGATCTATAGGAAGGAACATCCGGTCCCTGTATGAAGCCTTTTTATCACCGGGAGTCCCCATAAGCAGATCGATACCCAGTTGCAGCCATGGATAGGGTCTCTGGTATTCACCAACCTTTTCCCTGAATGTCGGGATGTCTTTCATCACTTCCGGAGGATAAAGAAGTATGTCGCCAATAGCTTTCTCCAGGAGGTCCCTTATTCGTGTGGAACAATCATCATAGAAGAAATCGTACCTGTATTTTATATTTTCCGGTTTCAGGTTTTCTCTTAACAGCGTAAAGAGCGCATTGATTTCATGAGGCTCCAGATTAATTTTTTGCTGATATACCGACCGTTCTTCGTAAAAATAATCTTCAAGAAACCTTTTAAATGGATACACTCCGAGCATATATTCCAGGCGGCCCTTTGCAAATTTCCATGCAAAATTAGGTGTTGCAAAATCGAATACACCCCAGTTGTAAGCAAGGTCGCTCTCCTCTCCGGGAATAATTATTCGCAAAGCGCTATGACCGTAGATAGAATAAGTTTCCGTACCCGGAGCACAGGTAATCAGGAAAATTTCTACTTCAGGTGTTGTTTGAGATGAGACATTAAAACACCACGACGCGAGTATTGTAACTATTATAAGACCTTTTTTGATCATTGTAAAACAATAAAACACGAAAATGCAAATAAGTATGCAATTACCAGCTAAAACCTGTGATTTTTTTCCAAATTGCAGATTAGTTTTAATTTTGGAATGGAATTTTAACCAGAAAATATGAACTTACAGGGACTGGAAGGTATAAATCCGGTATTGCTGGCCCTCCTGGCAACATTGTTTACATGGGCTCTGACTGCGCTGGGCGCAGCAATGGTCTTCTTCTTCAAGAGCATCAACAGAAAGATCCTGAATGCAATGCTTGGTTTTGCTGCCGGGATAATGATAGCTGCCAGTTTCTGGTCTCTGTTAATGCCAGCCATTGAAATGGCTGAAGCTGACAATATCACTCCATGGATGCCAGCAGTTATCGGATTCCTTGCCGGAGGTGCATTTTTATACCTGATAGACAGAATTTTACCTCACCTTCACCTGGGATTGTCAATAGATAAGGCAGAGGGAATAAAAACATCATGGCAGAGAAGTGTTTTGCTTGTTCTTGCAATAACGCTGCATAACATTCCCGAGGGACTGGCGGTAGGAGTTGCATTTGGAGCATTGGCAATTAATCCGGATCCAGGCGTCCTGTCAGGGGCAGTTATTCTGGCCATCGGGATAGGTATTCAGAACTTTCCTGAAGGAGCCGCTGTTTCAATACCACTGAGAAGGGAAGGATTTACAAGGATGAAATCATTCTTCTATGGACAATTGTCGGGTTTCGTTGAACCCATGGCAGGTGTTCTTGGTGCATTTGCAGTTCTTATGATTAAACCGATGCTTCCCTATGCACTTTCATTTGCAGCAGGCGCCATGATATTTGTGGTTGTGGAGGAACTTATCCCTGAATCGCAGAACGGTCACGAAACAGACCTCTCAACAATAGGTGCAATGTTCGGCTTTGCAACAATGATGCTGCTCGACGTTGCACTGGGATGATAATATAATTAAAACCATTTGAAATAATGAAGACAAAAATTATCTTTCTTTTCCTTCTTATTTTCGGTTTTTCAATGAGCTGCGGTGAAAAAGAGGATTTTTTCTTACCAGCTAATATACGGCATGATGGATAGTCTTGATATTTTCAGGACATTAAAGTTTCTTCCGGGTATAATCCTGGGACTCACAATACATGAGTTCAGCCATGCTTATATTGCACACAGGTGCGGTGATTCAACATCAAAGGATCAGGGAAGGGTATCGCTGAATCCCCTTAAGCATATTGACCCTATGGGATTTATTATGCTCCTGGTGGCAGGATTCGGATGGGCTAAACCTGTTGAATTCAATGAGAGTAACCTGAGAGATCCAAAGCGCGATGTTCTTAAGATAGCAGTTGCCGGACCGGTTTCAAATGCAATTCTGGCAATGATTCTGTCAGCCTTATTTGTTATTCTTAAGCAACTGGAGCCTACTGGTTTTTACGACGGTAAATATTTAATTACTGAACTGTTCGTCTATGCAATATATATTAACTGGGGACTTTTCATATTCAACCTGATACCTGTCCCACCGCTTGACGGTTCACACCTGCTGTTAGGTTATTTTAAAAAATTTCCTGCTCTATATACTGCTCTTTATAAGTATGGAACACTTGTTTTGTTCGGACTTCTGATCGTTTCGGCAATAACGAAATTGAACCTTCTGCCTATATGGCCCCTGATAGAGTTTCTGGGAAAAGGATTTCTCGCTCTGATGGGTTACCATCTATAGCAATGAATGTATTATTATCTTCCGGCAGTAAGTTTTGAAATATGAAATAAATTTTGTATATTGCAGGAAATAAGCATGTTGTGAATATTATTCTACTTCTACAGATAATTATTATGTCAGGTTGCGTTGTACCTCAGACCGATAAGTATGAAACCCTGAGACACAAAATGGTTGAAACCCAGATCCGTAACAGGGGAATTAATAACGCAGCTGTACTTGACGCGATGAAAACGGTACCGAGGCACCTGTTTATTCCTGAGAATTACAGGGATGAAGCCTATAATGATTATCCGCTGCCTATAGGATACGGGCAAACCATTTCCCAGCCATATATAGTGGCATATATGACTGAAGCTGTAAGACCGGCCAGTAATAAAAAGGTGCTGGAAATCGGAACAGGTTCAGGATACCAGGCAGCAATCCTGGCTGAGATTGTTGATAAAGTGTATACAATTGAAATAGTACCCGAACTGGCAAAAGAATCGGCAGAACGGTTAAAGAATCTTGGCTATGAAAATGTTATCTGCAAGTTTGGCGATGGTTACCAGGGCTGGTCAGAGCATGCTCCCTTCGATATAATCGTAGTAACCGCTGCGCCTGAAAATATACCTCAACCCCTGATAGATCAGCTTGCTGAAGGCGGAAGACTGATAATTCCCGTCGGAGCGCCGGGTGCAGTACAGGAACTTGTTCTGGTAATAAAAAAGAACGGTAAAACTGAAACCAGGCGCCTGAGTTTTGTGAGGTTCGTTCCATTTAAAAGATTATAAAACACCGTGATTCCGGCGCGACTCGAATACTGACGCTGTAAATTTATCAAAATGCTTAATGAGGCTGACAAACTCATATTAACAGTATAAAGCAAAAAATCACTGAAGATATTGTATCCTATTCCCCGGGATTGTATAACTTGTACTGTGAAAAGGGAGATGTTTGTCAGTCAATATAATAGCTGATTTTATTTATTCTGATATGTGTTAATGCTTATGTGACTGACGGGGCTGTGCATTAATTAGATTATAATGTTATCTTTGGTTATCTATATTTTGCTCGCTGCATAATATGAAAAATGTGATAGTTTAAAGGGTAATTCACGATGGTGAAAGTTGTGTTGCTCTCAGATTCCCCTACGACACTGAATTGATCTCAGTGGTTAAAGGATTTCCGGGTGCCCGGTGGAGCAATCAAATGAAGTGCTGGCACATTGCTGATAGTGCTGATGTCATCACTTTGCTGCTAAAGGCTTTTTATAAGAAAGCTTATATTGATTATTCCGGATTACGGCCCAACCTGGCTGAGAAGATCAGGGCACGCAGGGTAGAGCAACAAAAGAAGGAACAGGAGAAACACAGAGGGACTTCTGACATTAGTCTAGCTGCACTGGGTGAGAAGGGAGAGGCTGAAATCGCAAAGTTCAGGAGATGGATGGAGTCGCACAGGTATCCGGATACGACAGTAAAGACATATACCGGGATGGTAACGACATTCCTCAGATTTTTAAGACCGAAGGAAGCATCAGAGTGCACATCTGATGATCTGGTTAAGCTGGTAGATGAGTACATACTTCCAGCAGGATTAAGTTATTCGTATCAGAATCAGATGGTAAGTGCAGTGAAGAAATTTTACGGCACTATGTACAGGTCGGTTATTGACCCGGGAGAGTTTACCAGACCGAGGCCACAACATCGATTGCCAAATGTATTAAGCAAGGAAGAGGTGAAAAGGATTCTGGATGCCCCTGTGAATGAAAAGCACAGGGTTATGTTAAGTCTTATATATGCGTGCGGGTTACGCAGGAGTGAGTTAATTGAGCTTGTTTCTGGTGATTTGGAAAGAGATCGGAAGCTGCTGCGAATAAGACAGTCGAAAGGGTTCAAGGACAGGTTAGTTCCACTATCAGAAAAAGTGATCCAACTGATTGATTTATATATTGCCCATTACAAACCGGAAAGGTATTTATTTGAAGGGCAGTACCGCGGAAGAAGATATAGTGCAAGCAGTCTTGACAAAGTATTTAAAGAAGCCTACAAAAGGGCTGGATTGAAGGGAGAAGTGACGTTGCATGGATTGAGGCACAGCTATGCCACTCACCTTTTGGAGTCAGGTACTGATTTGCGATACATTCAGGAGTTATTGGGTCACAAGAGCAGCAGAACGACGGAGATCTATACTCATGTTACTACTCAGAGCATTCAGAAGATAAGGAGTCCGTTTGATGATCTATAATGCATTCAAAATAGAATCGACTTCCCATTGAAGGATTGTTAATCCCTATCATGAGTTTGTATAGTCGGGAAGATTATTACAGCAGAAAAATATCAAAACTGCAAAAAACAGGTCAGATATAAATCCATCTCAGGTAGACAAAGACACCATAATTTGGTAAAATATATCTACCTTTAGATAACATATAACATGTTAGGTGGCATAGCATGTGCCCCTACACACTAATCATCTATCCAAGGGAATAACCAATCAAATGAATAAATATCTAATCTTTTTGATTATACCTTTTAATGTTTGACTCATATTAACAAAGAGACTACCGACTATCTTAATTTAATTAATAGTTTGAATTACTTTGGTTCATAAAATAAATTTGACTTTTGCTATTTATTATCATAATTTTGATAAACAAATCATTAATCCTTTTAAATTAACAACTAAAGCCTGTAATTATGAAAAAGATTGTGTTTTTTAGTTTGGTTATTGCAATGACAATCGGTAGTTGCGCAAAAGAGGAAAAATCTCCCATTGAAGGTGCCTGGCAGGTGGTCTATGGCCAATGGATTGGTGTTCAAGGCACGTTCCCAGATCAAGTAAAAGGAAGTCAAATCAAGATGTGGTCAAAAGAACATTATATTTTTGTCGGACATGCTATACTGGATACTTTAACTTCCGATAATTATGGCTGGGGAACCTACACTCTTGACGGTGATAAATATCAAGAAAATGTAGTAATTCATAATGGAGAGCCTAACTATCAGACATTGAAATTATTATTAGAGATTCGGAATGATACACTTATTCAGCAGTGGCCTGCAGATGATAATTGGAAACTAGCCGAAAAATATAGCACTGAAAAATATGTCCGTGTGAAATAAGATTTTTAATATTTATTCTTTAGCATGATAAAGCTCTTTGAGCAGACCAAAGGGGTTTATATCCAAACAGAACGATTTTAGTTTATTGTTTTGTTTTAACATCACAAGAAGTACCGCTTTTCGTGAAATTTATATAGGTTAAGATATTACCAACTATGAAATACTCCCCTCTCTCAGACCACGGGTTTACAAGAATAAGTTTTCTTTTCTGATGATTTTTCTCTCGTAAATACTTCTTCAATAATTATGCTGCCTGATAATATTTGTTTGCCGGAATTTGATGATCAATACCCTGATGACAGAGTTGATTGTTGTAGTAATCCATGTATTCCTTCAGTCCCTGGTAAAGTTCAAGTCCATCAGATGGCACTTTTATATAAACATAATCATACTTTACTGATCGCCAGAATCTCTCAATGAAAATGTTATCAATTGCTCTGCCCTTGCCGTCCATGCTGATCTTGATTTCTTCCTTCTCAAGATATTCTATCCATTCATGACAGGTAAATTGACTTCCCTGGTCCGAGTTTATGATCTCCGGTTTGCCATACCTGAGAATAGCCTCTTTTGTTACGTTCAGACTACAAGATGCATCAAGAGTGTTGGAGATACCCCAACCGACAACATAACGGCTGTAAACGTCTATAATCGCTGTAAGATAAAGAAAACCCTTTGGCATAGGAATGTAGGTTATGTCAATAGCCCATACCTGATTTGGTCTGACAATCCTGAGATCTTTCAATAAGTACGGTCTGATATATTTTGCCTGACCAAGACAGCTCAGATTCCTTTTGGGATAAATGGCCATCAAGCCCATTAACCGCAATAACCTCCGAACTCGTTTATGATTAGCTACAATACCAAGAGCCAGAAGAAAATCCCGCATACGAAGTACTCCTTCAGTAGGATGCTTCAGGTAATGTTCATCCATCAGCCTCATGATCCTGAGATTTTCTTCTGTCTCTCCCAGGGGCTGATAATAAAAACTACCCCGGGTTACGCCTACCAATTCGCATTGACAACGGATACTCAACATCTCTTCTCGCTTAACCATTTGAAGACGATTGCTCACAGACCCAGTTTCTTTAAGTTTTTTTTTAGATATTCACGCTCCATCTCCAATTGCCCTATTTTGGCATATAGCTTTTCAATATCCTTTTCCTCTTTTTCATCTGGACGGGTCTTCTCAAACAATTGCGGGGCTCTTTCTAGAAACTCTTTTTTCCAACGGGTAATCATGTTAGGATGTATCCCATACTTTTTGGAGAGTTCTCCTAAGGTCTCTCGTTCCTGTAAAGCTTCGATAGCTACTTTGGCCTTAAAGGTTCCTGAATGTTTTTGTCTTTTTGATTTCATAATTCACTGGTTTAATGTTATCAAATTTAAACTTAACCAGTGGTCTTAATTCAGGGTAGTATTATACTATTATACCTCCCTTATAAAAACTCTATATCAAATAGAAGTAATAGAAAAAAATCTTTCTTCATAAGTAACTTTTAAGGATAACAGCAACTTGACTATCAATAATTTGCTACGACCACCTAACACGGACAATAAAATTAATATGTTTGTCACGGTTTTTGCATTTTGTTCCTGCTATCCTGACAGATAGCTGGTGAGGGTGTAAGCCGACCGCTCCAGTGCTTCCTTTAAAACTTAGTGTAACCTGACTTGCAATCTACTCGTAATAAAATTTGTACCGCGACACTCATATACGCCCGGCAATTTGTACCCGAACGGCAAAAAGTGCGCCATACCCTCCTTGCACCGTGACAGCTTGCTGGCTAAAGTCCCTGGACCCTGCCCGGATGCGGCGTCGGGTAACACAACCTCCCCATATTGCCGGGCCGTTAGGTGGCATTCCCCCTACCGATTTGACTTTCAGTTAAATCCGTAAGATAACGATTCAAATAATTTGACCGTTAGCTAATATTCATGCCACTGAGATGATCCGTTAAATCCTTAAGATAACAGTCAACTGATGACAAAAAAGCTATGAATAAAATTGTAACATTTGTTACATTTATTTGACCGTTAGTCAATATTCCTCACACCAATTTTACTCAGTTAAATTCACAAGCGAACGGCAAAAATTGATCATACCGGGATAAATTTCTTTATATAAGGACGCTTTGTAATACCCTGATTATTAACATAATTTTTGCCGTTAGTAATGATTAGCCCGTCAGTCCCATATCTAAAATAAAATTGAAAAAACGGCAAACCTGAATGTAAATTTTTTACATACTTATGTTACTTATAACATAGTAATTACGTCTAAAAAGTATATTGTGTCATAGAATAATAAACAAAGGACTTTTAATTATGAAAACACAAAGAATTTTTAAATTAATCACTTTAATAATTATCGTGTCTTCTTTGATTACTAATAAGGTATCGGGTCAGAACCCCCTGAAATCCGATAGCCTTATACGTCTGAATATTAAAACATACGACAACCTTAACTTACCAGCGCAAGTTATAAGTACAGGCAATAATGCAAAAAAAATGATACTCTTCATTAATGGCAGTACTCCTTACGATGAAAAAGGTAATCTGGGAGCATTTTGGAACGACCAAGGGAAAATCATCACAGAGAAGCATGATTTTTATCTTCGTTTTCTCGACATCATGTCGAATAAAGGTTATTCAATTGCTACAATTGCTAAGCGGAGTTTTGTTTATCCAACAAAAATTCCACGACCCAGTTTAGCTGAATTGGCGCTCGATATTCAATTTTTAATTGAGGAACTTAAAAGAACAGGTTTACTAGAGGATGAAAAAGAATTGGTTATAGTTGGTTACAGCGAGGGTAGTGTCGTAGCTACAAAAGTTCTGGGATTACTTAAAAAGCAACCTTATGCCTGTATTTTGTTAGGTTCAGCTAACATGGCCTGTAATTGCAACAACCAATCAATTGAAGATTTTTATATGACAGATGTTTTACGCCGAATGAAAGATTGGACAGACGAACAAATTATAACTGAATTCAACCAGTTATGTCAAATACAAAAAGCGTTGTTTAACATGGATGAAGAAAAATTCGAAAACGAATACAAGAATTCAAAACCCTATGGATTTGGTTTTGCGGCTTGGGAATCCTTTTATATCGATAGGGAGGCGGCAATATATGATCCAATACCTAATCTTTTATATGCAAATGTGCCGATATTAATATGTATTGGTAGTGATGACATGGCTATGCCAATGGTTTCAGCAAAGAATACTTATGAAAGGTTAAAGAATAAAGGATTCGGCAATGTGACTTTCAGGATTATTGAAAAAGAAGTTCATCAATATGATAAATATGATGTATTTCCTATCATTGATACATGGTTGGATAATAAAGGCCAAACCTCCGATTTTAAACTACAGAAGTCCGACTCATTGACGATTGCGAAGTATGCCAAAGCTAAAGAATTAACAAACGAAATTTCTGCCATTCCTTTTGTAGGAAGCTATCCTGAAAAAATTATAACTTGTTATAGAAAAGCAGTTGAAAGCAAAATGACTGATGCATCTACCTGGTTTACTCTTGGGATAAAACTTTTTACAAATGGTTATAATGATCAGGCTTATAAATCTTTTTCTAATGCAACAGATAGTTCTTTTGCCATATGTTTTGCATCATACGTATGGATGGGCCATATAAAAGATATTCAGAATCAAAGAAAGGAAGCTATAATTTTTTACCAAAAAGCTTTAACTCTATATCCAGGTTTTCCAATGCAACACGACCAATGGAATTTGATAATTGATAAAACATGGATTGAAGAAAGAATGAAAACTCCATTTTTAGGAGTCAAGCAATGATTTAGTCAGAACCAAACGCCACCTAACACGGACAATATGGGTAAGTTGTTTGTCACGGTTTTTGCCTGGTGACGTAAACGCCAGCCGGGCAAAAACCGGAGGTTGAGTATGGGCCAGAAGTTTCTTTTCTCTTTTAATCTTTTATCATCATGACAGTCGGCTGGCCACAAAAATTCGCAATGGTTCATGCACCCGGATACGCACATCTGCAAGCAATTAAATAACTGCACCATGACAAATTTCTGGCTTCGAGATAAATTGCATCGCGACACTGCGCCAGTGCCCATTTATCAAATTTCTGCACCGGGACTAATTCCCGGCCACTTAGAAACTTTGTACCGCGACCGCGCCTGCACGCAATAAACTTTGTACCACGACGGCAAAAACACGTGCCATGCTCGCCGCTCCCATCTACCTGGACTCTTACTCTCGCAACCTCCTGCTACCATGCCAGGCGGCGAGCAACACAACCTCCCTTTATTGCCGGGCCGTTATGCGTAACAGGTAGCGATACAACCATATAGGACAGTGACTCAAACAGACATACAATAAATATTATTACTGTAATGTATTCCAAAACAAAACCAAGTAAGAAAGTATTGACTTCAAAATTTGATAAAATATTTATCCCCACAAGT
>CAZHRV010000098.1:0-21638 GCA_964535035.1 uncultured Rikenellaceae bacterium | reverse complement strand
ACACTTTTCGGAATACCCTCACCCAGGTTATGAAGGTAATGAAGAGTATCAGGAGCTACCGGCCCTCCCATACTGAGAAACTCATCCCAGCCTTCAAAACCTGAAATGGCATCACACACTTTTATTTCAAGCTTTTTATTAAGAATAAAACCAACTGAACCGTCGGCATTATGATCTGCAAGATATACTACTGTACGGTTAAAAAAAGTGTCAGGGAGAAAGGGCTCGGAAATAAGTATTTTTCCCTTTTCCGGTATTTTGTCTTCAGGCAATATTGTAAAAAGATCAAGTTCCGGTTTCATTACTGTGGCAAGTTACATAATTTTACGAAAAGCTCACAATAAATATCTTCTGCTTACTTAATTGACGTGTGTTCGACATATAACACCTTAATATCTCATGTTTTGATAAATAAAACAAATCTCTTTGTGAAACTTTGTGTCTTAGTGTCTTTGTGGCATTTCTTTTTTGCCGCCAAGGCACAAAGGCACAAAGTAACACAAAGCTAAATCATTGTATGCCAATAAATCATATCGGAACATTATATCGAACTCACGTTAATTGATAAAATTATTGAAAAACCCAGACAAATAATTAAGCAAAAATAATAAGTCAATTAATTATATTCATAATTTTGCCCGGATTTGTAACAAATTATGCAAGAAAGTACTTTAAGGATAATTGGAAATAAGGCAATCCTGAACAATCGCGAAAGGATGTGCGAAAATGCTGATGAATTGCTGGGGAGTGAAAAGTTCAGAATGGTACTTGATCACTGCCTGGAACATCTCCGTTCCAGGAATTCCCCGCTCCTGAAGATATTCCGGGATGGAATATCCGATGATTCTGCTGTAGATGATCTGGGCAGGACACTTACACTTCTGTTCAGGTATGAGGCCAGAGTAATTCCTCATATTTTTGACAGATCAGAGCCATTTCTAAGTGACCTCCATTTATTAAACAATTTTATCGAATATTTATATGATTACTGGAGGCATTTTGACCGATTCATTATCAATGACTCTGAGGGTGACCGTCTTGATAAAAGGCCCTATCGTACATTCAATGAGACTATTGAACATCTGACACACCTTATCAGGACTGTTTACAGGCATATACAGGAAAACATTTCAGGCAGTCACCCTAATGTTTACAGGCAGGTACCTGCAGGCGCTGAAATGGCAGTCATTTCATTGCCTAAAAATATTGCTTATTCTCATGGTAAATACCTCAAGCTTAATAATATACCAGTAATACGGCAGATTCTCATTTACCCTCCGCTGGTGATACAGCAATCCATGAATAAAAGGACAGGGCATTTCAAGAGAATAACACAAAATCCTGTTGATCTTATAGAATTAAATCCCGGTGACTGGTTGTGTTATCCTGTTAAAGCCGGGAAACTACTTATCATGGTTTATTTTCATATCACATTCCTCGAACTGGGACTTTCAATGTGTAATCTTTTCCAGCTTGCGCAGGATGCTGACCTTAAAAGGCAGCCTGATGCTGTCTTTATCTATGGCGTTCAGAGTGATATACTTGACAGCCTGGCAGAATTCCCCACTGTTTTTTATGAGGATCATGTAAACGGGATTTTCGTTGGTGCAACTCCGGGCCGCCCTGAATTCGGATATTTCGGCTACCTGAAAAAAATGATCCTCACGCTTCACAATTCAATAGCCATGAAATCAGGCAAAATGCCGTTCCATGGTGCAATGGTCAGGATCCTTCTCCATGGTGACAAGGAGGCAACAATTCTTCTGATCGGCGACACCGGTGCCGGTAAATCGGAAACCCTTGAAGCATTCCGCATCCTTGGTGAAAAATATATCCGTGAAATGACAATTATAGCCGACGATATGGGTTCTGTTGAAATCGATGCTGACGGTGAGCCTGTCGGATTTGGTACTGAAACCGGAGCCTTCCTGAGGCTTGACGACCTGCAGCCTGGCTATGCTTTCGGACATCTCGACAGGTCAATAATAATGAATCCCAGTCAGGTAAATTCAAGGATAGTCATCCCTGTCACATCATTTCAAAATGTGATCAAGGGTCATAAGATCAACTATATTTTCTATGCAAACAATTATGAGGAAATCGATAATGAACACCCTGTAATAGAAAAATTTGATACTGTGGCCCAAGCCCTTGAAGTATTTCGCAGGGGAGCAGTAATGAGCAAAGGGACAACAACTACCAGCGGTCTGGTATATTCATATTTTGCAAATATTTTCGGCCCTCCCGAATACAGGGAGCTGCACGAGGAAATAGCATCAAGGTACTTTGAACTATTCTATGAGAAGAACATATACGTTGGCCAGATGAGAACAAGGCTCGGAATTCCAGGTTTTGAGACATCAGGACCAAAAGAGGCTGCAACTGAATTACTGAAGATAATAGGTATTACTGAGTAAGCCCCCCTTCAGAGCCTGTCCCGATAGCTTGAGCGAAGTGAAAGCGTATCGGGAGGGGTTGGGGGGTTAAAACTTCGCCGGTACCGCCTCCTTCATCATTCCATAAACTGCATCGAAAACATCCTCGGCATTGGGTTTTGAGAAATAATCTCCGTCGGTAGTATAGGCCGGCCGGTGTTCCTGAGCAGTAAGAGTTTTTGGTGGTGAATCAAGGTATTTCCAGCCGCCCTGTTTTTCCAGAACCTCCTGCATCATATAGGCTGTTGTACCCCCCGGTACATCTTCATCAAGAAATAGTATTCTGCTGGTCTTCCTGATGGAATCAAGAATAATTTTATCTATATCAAATGGAACAAGGGTCTGAACATCTATAAGTTCTACTGAGATATCATGTGCCGATAACTGTCTGACGGCCTCCGCTGCTATTCTGACCGTGGATCCGTAAGTTACCACCGTAAGATCCGTGCCGGTGGTCAGAACCTCCGGAACACCAAGCCTGATACGGAATTCACCGATATTATCAGGCATCTTCTCCTTCAGCCTGTAACCATTCAAAGGTTCTATTACTATTGCCGGATCATTGCCTTCAAGAAGTATATTATAAAATCCTGCTGCACGTGTCATATCCCTGGGCGCACAAACATAAACACCTCTTACTGAGTTAATAAGCATGCTCATGGGTGACCCGGAGTGCCATATACCCTCCAGCCTGTGTCCCCTTGTTGATATGATAAGGGGTGCAATCATCCTCCCGACTGTACGGTAGTGTGTCGTTGCCAAATCGTCGCTCAGAGTCTGAAGTGCATACATAAGGTAATCGAGATACTGGATCTCGGCAATTGGCCTCATACCCCTGAGAGCAAGGCCTATACCCTGGCCAAGGATTGTCGTTTCCCTGATTCCGGTATCTGTTATGCGAAGTTCCCCGAATTTTTTCTGTAAGCCTTCCAGTGACTGGTTCACTCCTCCAATGTTTCCGGTATCCTCACCAAATGTCACCAGGAGCGGATATTTTGTAAAAAGCCTGTCATAATTGTCACGCAGGATCTGTCTGCCCGGTACCTCAGGAGAACCTTCCGAGTATTCAGGAGCAACCGGCTTTACCTTTAGAACAGATGTTTGTGTCTCGTTATACAGAAACTTGTTATAACTGGCTTCAGCATCAGCATAGTTACGTTTAAGCCAGCCGCGAAGCTCCTCCCTCAGGTTATCAGCCTTGTCGCAAGTCTCACATACATTTCTGAGGATCTTGCGTGCAGCCATGAAGTTATCCTTACGGATCGGGGCCAGTACGCCTGCCAGTTCTTTAGTTATCTCATCGACCGATGCCTCCTTTATTTCTTCGTGACACTTGCAGGAACGGTCCCTGATGATTTTCACCAGTGCATCTCTTTCAACCTTTATCGGATTCTGGAACATCTCCCGGCTTTTTTTCTTCGACTCCTTAACCTCTTCCTTAGCTTCAGCCTCTATTTTTTCAAGTTCATCAGATGTTGCAATCTTCCGGTTTATGATCCATTCCCTCATTCTTAGTATAGGATCAAATTCCTCTTCCCACTTTAGCCTCTCTTTGCTTTTATATCTTTCGTGTGATCCGGAGGTTGAGTGGCCCAGCGGCTGAGTAACATCCTCGACATGAAACAGAACCGGAACATGATCCCTCCGGCAAACGGCTATACCCTCCTCATACATTTTTATCAGTCCCGGATAATCCCATCCCTTTTCTTTGTAAATTATTATTCCCGGCCGGCCCGGTTCATTCTCAAAACCTTTCAGTATATCTGAGATGCTGCCTTTTGTTGTCTGGTATTTCTTTGGAACAGATATTCCGTAACCATCATCGTATACCGATATTGCCATAGGCACCTGCAGCACACCTGCTGCATTCATTGTTTCCCAGAAGTGTCCTTCTGAAGTACTGGCATCACCAATTGAACCAAATGCAACTTCGTTTCCCTTCAGCGACAATGTAGTAAACCTGTGCAGTTTTTTGTTCAGCCGGAATAATTTTGATGCATATGCCAATCCCAGCAGCCGGGGCATCTGTCCTGCTGTCGGTGATATATCAGAGGAGGAATTTTTTTGTTTTGTGAGATCACGCCATGTGCCATCAGAATTGATGTTTGGAACCGAAAAATGATTATTGAATACCCTGCCTCCGCTTCCCGGATTTATATTTCTGTCAGTATTCCCGTAAAGCTGATGAAAAAATTCCACAGAATCATAGAGTCCCATTGCCATCATCCAGGTCTGATCTCTGTAATATCCTGATCTCCAGTCTCCTTCCTTAAACTGCTTGGCCATTGCTATCTGGATTAACTCTTTCCCGTCGCCGAAAATTCCGAACTTTGCCTTTCCTGACAATACTTCACGACGACCGGTAATGGAAAGATTCCTGCTGATATTGGCAAGACGATAGTCGGCAAGTATGCTCTCTTTGCTTATTTTTATATCTGGTTGTTTGTTCCTTTGTGTCATAAAAGCTGATAATTTTTATTCTTTAACTCTGAACAATAAACAAATTTTTACTGTAGTTGTTTAACTTTAACACATTAAATGATGATTATCTTTGAAAGATAGTCTTTAATACGGAATTCATGTTTCTGAAACTATTGCTTTTTAGTGCATTGTTCCTATTAATTTCCTTTGCCTTACTGGGGATCAGAATCCTCATAAAGCATCATGGACATTTCCCCGAAACTCATATAGGCCATAATAAAGAAATGCGCAAACACGGCATTAAATGTGCACAGAAAACCGATATAGGTTGTAAACCGGGTAATGATTTCAGAGGGTGCTCTATTTTTGAAAATAATAATTTAAGATAAACTGAGAATTTACTCCTCTGTTTCAGAAATATACTCCTTCAGGTTTTGTGTTGCCCATGTTTTAAAATTCCCGTTATCGTCTGAATAGATCAGGTATGCTTCAAATTCAGGATGCAAATTCAGGAATTCGATCGTATTGGCCTGACCCATGACCATGCAGGCTGTAGCAATACCGTCAGCTGTAGCGCAGTCGTCGGCAATTATTGTTGCACTTAATAACCTGTTCCCGGCAGGGTATCCGGTCTTTGGATCAATGGTATGAGAATATTTGATACCATCTTCAATATAGAATTTTCTGTAGTTGCCTGAAGTTGCAAGTGACTTGTCTTTCAGGCTGATAATTGCCTGCATATCTTCTCCAGGCATCATATTGTTATCTTCAGGTCTGTCTATTCCAATTCTCCACAGCACGCCTCCCTTATCACCACAAACTCTTACCTCACCCCCTATTTCAACCAGATGACGGTTTATACCGATACTGTTTAAATACCTGCTCAGGATATCGACCGAATAACCCTGGGCAATAGCATTGAAATCGAGTCTTATACGGGGATCTGCTTTGTAAACCATACCATTCCTTATTTCCACCTTGTCCATTCCAATAAAGTTCATCAGGGAGTCGCGGATCGGTACGGTAATGTTTTTAGTGGCACCAGGGCCGAAGCCCCATGCTTCAACCAGCGGACCTACAGTAATATCAAATGCGCCGCCGGTGATTCGTGTGATCTCTTTTGACTTAGTGAAAGCCTCAATAAAAAATGAGTCAGGTGCCACATTTTCATTGAGGTTTATCCTGGAGACGATCGACGAATCCTGGTATAGCGAAAGTGACATATCAAAATCATGAAGGATCTTTTCAACCTTTGCTCTTAGATCTGAAGGATCTGTCTTATCGGTATTTTCAAAAACAACACTGTATGTTGTTCCCTGTGCAAATCCATTGAAACTTGAAAATTCAGCCTGTTCCTTACAGGAAATCCCTAATAATATCAGTAAAAAGATCAACCCTGATAATCTGATTTTCATTTTTTTTTATTTATCAAACAAATTTTGTTACTGAAATTGTGAAGTATTACATAGCTATCGGAATTCTGTGAAACAAAAATATTTTTATATTCCAAAATCGTCAAACGATATATTTTCTTCAGGTATCCCGAGGTCATAAAGCATTTTCACTACTGCGTTATTCATCACCGGCGGTCCGCAGAAGTAATATTCAATATCTTCGGGTTCCTCATGTTTACCCAGGTAATTATCAAAAAGTACCTGATGAATGAAACCAGCCGGGCCTTTCCAATTATCATCAGGAAGAGGTTCTGAAAGAGCAAGAGTAAACTTGAAATTCGGAAAATTTTTCTCGATAGCTCTGAATTCATCTTCATAGAATACCTCACTGAGTGATCTTGCTCCGTACCAGTATGACACTTTCCGGCCTGTTTTCAGTGTATGAAAAAGGTGGAAAATATGTGATCTCAGCGGCGCCATTCCTGCTCCTCCTCCAATATAGACCATTTCGTTATCTGTATCTTTAATATGAAACTCACCATAGGGACCAGATATCGATACTTTGTCTCCGGATTTTCTTGAGAACATATATGATGAACATATTCCGGGAGGAACATTCATAAATTGTTTCCTGGCACTATCCCATGGGGGAGTGGCTATTCTTATGTTCAGTTTGATAAGGTTCTTTTCTGCAGGGTAATTAGCCATGGAATATGCCCTGAATGTCTCTTCTCTATTCTTTATTGAAAGATCCCACATATTATACTTATCCCAGTCTTCCTGGAATTTCTCATCTATGATAAAATCTCTGAATGTTGTCTTGTACTTTGGTACATCGATCTGAACATAACCGCCCGGCTCAAAGTCAAGTTCCTCACCTTCAGGCAGTTTTACAACAAACTCTTTTATAAATGTTGCGACGTTCCTGTTGGATACCACTTCACATTCCCATTTCTTTATTCCAAGTACAGCTTCCGGCACTTTTATTTTGAGAGGTTCGCGGATCTTTACCTGGCATCCCAGTCTCCAGTTATTCAATTGTTCTTTACGGGTAAAAAAGCCTGTTTCGGTTGGTAAAATAGAACCGCCTCCTTCCAGTATCTGGCATTTGCACATACCGCATGTACCACCTCCACCGCATGCTGAAGGAAGATAAATATCATTGGATGATAATGTCGAAAGGAGGTTTGAACCGGGAGAAACAGTTATTTCGCGGTCATTTATCTGAAGAGTTACATCTCCCCTGGGTAAAAGCCTGTCCCGTGCCAACAGGAGTAAAAAAACCAGGAGCAGGATGATTATAAGAAAGACTATAACACTATATAACAGGGTAAGCGCAGTTGTAACAGCTAGAACCATAATTTGATATATCAATTAAATTGTGATACCCATAAATCCCATGAATGCAATCGCCATCAATCCTGTAAGTATAAAAGTGATACCCAGTCCTTTAAGAGGATCGGGGACATTACTGTACCGGAGCTTCTCCCGTATTGCAGCTATACCGACAATTGCAAGCAGCCACCCTATTCCTGATCCGATCCCAAATACCGTCGCTTCTGCAATATTTGCATATTCTCTTTCCTGCATAAAGAGTGATGCACCCAGAATTGCACAGTTTACAGCTATCAGCGGAAGAAAAATACCCAGTGAGTTATACAGGGCAGGGCTGAATTTCTCGACTATCATTTCAACAAGCTGAACCATTGCTGCAATAACTGCAATAAAAACGATAAAAGTAAGAAAGCTGAGATCGACATCTGCAAATCCCTCACCAAGCCATACAAGGGCACCCTTTTTCAAAATAAATTTCTCGATAAGAAAATTGACCGGTACTGTTATGATAAGAACAAATACAACTGCAATACCAAGTCCTATTGATGTCTTAACGGTTTTTGATACTGCCAGGTATGAACACATACCCAGGAAGAATGCAAAAACCATATTTTCGACAAATATCGACTTTACGAATATGTTGAGAAGGTTTTCCATAATATCCATTTTTACTTATTCTCAATCAGGCTTTTATCCCTGCTTCTCTGAACCCAGATAATCAAACCTACAACAATCAGCGCCATCGGGGGGAGTATCATCATTCCGTTGTTTTCATACCCTACTGAATAGAGCCCTGTTTTTTCAATTACCGGGTAACCGTATATAGTACCCGATCCCAGTAACTCCCTGAAGAAGGACACAATAATCAGTATTATGCCGTATCCTGCCCCATTGCCCAATCCATCAAGAAATGCCGGCCATGGTTTGTTTGCCATAGCAAATGCCTCAAGGCGGCCCATAATAATACAATTGGTGATGATCAGTCCGACAAAAACAGACAGCTGTTTGCTTACATCAAAGGCATAAGCTTTTAGTATCTGGTCTACAAGTATCACCAGTGTTGCAATTACCACCAGTTGTACAATTATCCTTATCCTGTCAGGTATATACTGACGGAGGGCTGCAATAACCACATTTGAGATCGCAATGACAATTGTAACCGATAATGCCATCACCAGGGCTGGTTTAAGCTTTACAGTAACTGCAAGAGCTGAACATATTCCAAGAACCTGAATGGTAATCGGGTTATTCCTGTTCAGCGGAGCAGTAAGAAGATTTAAATTCTTTGCCGAGAATATCGGCTCTTTTTCCTGTTTGCTCATATATTAATTTCTGTTTTTTATAAGGTAATCATCATATTTCACGATACAGTCGTAAAGCATCTTTTCGAGTCCCTTGCTGGTTATGGTTCCTCCTGATACGGCGTCAACACCGTGAAGGTCATTAGTATCGGCGCCCCCTTTAACAACCTTAACAGACACAAAGGTCTCATTATCAAATATTTTCTTGCCGTCAAACATACTCTCGAAATGTGTGGTATTGATCTCCGCTCCCAATCCCGGTGTCTCTCCTTTATGATCGAAAGTGACGCCATAAATGGTATTCATATCGGGCAATAATGATACATAACCATAAATAGGGCCCCAGAGTCCTTTACCCTCCACCGGCAGGATAGATACTTTCTCTCCGTTATCCGGAATTGATATGAAAACAGGCAGGTATTGCTTTTCAAGAGGCTTTTTCTGTTCGTTTCTCAAAACCACTGTAAATGCATCAATACTGTCAACTACCTCTCCCTTTATATTTAGTACAAAGCTTTCTTTGATATACTTATCATAAAGTTCCACGGCGTTTTGTCGGGTAGCCGGTACACGTATTGACTCGAGCATGCTTTTCTTCTTCTGTATCTCGAGGTTCCTTTCCTGGGCCGGCTGGAGCAGAGTGGCTGCCAATGATAGTAATGATGCGACAATAACAACCATCACTGTTGAGAATAAAAATATATATCTGTTACTGAACTTTTTCATCATATAATAATTTATTTCAGTGGCATGATGGAACCTCCATGTATCTGATTATTACACAATTGCGTTTTCGTATTCTAATACATGGAGGTCTCATGTGCTAATGATTTATTTCGAATTGTTATTTCAGCTCGCCTGAGCCTCCTCCTGATATTTGCCTGTATAACAAAATGGTCGATAAGCGGTGCGAATATATTCATGAAAAGGATTGCCAGCATTACGCCTTCTGGATAAGCAGGATTGAGCACCCTGAATAGAATCGATAAAATCCCTATCATAAATCCATAAATCCATTTCCCCCTTTCTGTCTGCGCTCCTGAGACCGGATCTGTTGCCATAAAGACAGCTCCAAAGGCAAATCCTCCCATCACAAAATGATAATAAAAGGGAAGCTTCATGTAGGTGTTGGCAGATATTGCATTTAATAAAAGTCCCATTAACAGTCCGCCTCCAAAAACACTTACTATGATCTTCCAGCTTCCTGTTCTGGTCAGTATCAGAATCAGGGCTCCGATCAGGATTGCCACAGTAGAAGTTTCTCCTACAGAACCCGGAATTGTTCCTATTAACATTTTCAAAAATGAAGGCAGATCTGCTGTGTTTCCTAATGTACACATCGATAGCGGCGTTGCACCAGAATATCCGTCAATGATATTCTGTCCTTTCATCAGACCCTCTGTCCAGACATTATCTCCGGTCATCCATCCGGGGTAGCTGAAGAAAACGAATGCTCTTGCAAGAAGTGCAGGATTAAACACATTCATTCCAGTACCTCCGAATACTTCTTTTCCCAGGATTACAGCAAAGGCTGTACCCAGAGCGAGCATCCATAGCGGAACATCTATTGGCATTATCAAAGGAATCAGAAGCCCGGTCACCAGGAAACCTTCATTTATCTCATGCCCACGGATCTGGGCTGCAATAAACTCAATGCCAAGGCCTACGACATAACTGACAATTATCAGCGGCAGAATTCTCAGGAAGCCGAACCAGAAGGCTTGCAGCAGGGCAACATCAACACCAACAGATCTGAAATGCTGCAGTCCTGTGTTATAGGAACCTAACAAGAGAGCCGGAACAAGTGCCAATACTACAATAATCATTGTTCTTTTAAGGTCAATGTTATCCCTTATATGCGATCCTTTAACGGTGACCCTGTCGGATACGAACATAAAAGCCTCGAAACCTTCAAATACTGACCGTAATTTTGCGAACTTTCCTCCTTCCGCAAAATGGGGTTTGATTTTATCCAGCTTTTTTCGTAAAGAATTCATTCTTCAATATTGTCTCAGGTTATTAACTCATTTCCTTGATCATCAGTTCCAGACCTTCTCTTATTATTGACTGGATCTCAATTTTTGAAGGGCAGATAAACTCACAAAGGGCAAAATCCTCTTCTGCAACCTCATAAATCCCCAGGTTTTCCATCAAATCAATATCCCCTGCGATAATTGCTTTTAAAAGATGCATAGGATAAATATCCATTGGAAGTACTTTTTCATACTGACCTGTTACTACAAAAGCTCTCTCCCCGCCGTGGAAGTTTGTATCGGATCTGAACATTTTTTTTGGGAACAGGCTAGATAAAAATGTCTTTGAAAAGCTTAGTTTATCAGTGCCGGGAAGTGCCCATCCGAAAAACTCATATTTATCTCCTTCAGGGATGACCGTCACCTGTGAATCGTAGTAGCCGAGGTAACCGTCGGCATTTATTTTCGTCCCGGTCAGAACGTTACCACTTATATATCTCAGGTTCCATGACCTGACGTTATCCCTGATCATGGGTGCCACTGAACCTCCCGAAAGTACTCTATAATACTGTGGATGAATTACTTCTGAACCAGTCAGGGCAATCAGCCTTTCCGGCTTATATATTCCTTCCGAAAAAAGAATTCCAATAGCAATAACATCCTGAAGATTGATGTACCAGACAACCTCACCCTTGTTTACAGGATCAAGGTGGTGTATATGAATACCCACATTACCTGCAGGATGAGGCCCCGAAAAATATGATATCTCAACACCTTCAACATTGTCAGGTACCGGTGGTTTTGTCCCTCCTTTTTTCAGGACAAGATTGACCTTCCCGTCAGTGAGTTTTGCAATTGCTGAGAGGCCTGTTTCGAACAATCGGGCCGGAAAGCTCTCCATAATAAAATCATAATCAGGTGCAAGCGGTGAAGTGTCGAATGATGAAATAAAGATTGATTTCGGTTGATCTCCCGGCTTTGCAATAACATGATACGGCCGCTGCCTGACAGCCGGCCAGAGCCCTGACAAAAGAAGACGTTCAGTTATCTTTTCCCTTGAAAGAGAAGAAGGATCTGTCTTGCCAAAATCAATATGATCGTTACCGCTTTTTTCAATAACAACCTCAAGAATCCTTCGCCTTTCACCCCTTTCCACCGATATAACAGCACCGCTTATCGGCGAGGTGAATTTTATCTCCGGGCGGTTCTTATCATAAAATAAAGGGGTTCCGGCTTTTATCCTGTCCCCGGGTTTAACCTCCAGCTTTGGCGTGAGGCCAGGGAAATCAACAGGTTTAACTCCAAACCTGACGGGACTGGATTCTCCGGCTATGATCTTCTCAGCTGTACCCATTATCGGGATATTATATCCCTTTTTCAAGCTTATTGTTCTGGACATTTTAATTTGAAACCAATTAAATAAATCCTCTGAGACAGAGTTCTGTTAGTAAGCTTACAATGATTACAAATGTATAAATAGCTTCCGATAATACTTAAAAAATGCCAAATATGATGTAATATTTTTACACTATTTTTGTTAACAATCTATGTAAACCATATACTATGCGTGAATTCCTGATATTTATAATTTTTATATTACTAAGGATCACACCGGCATCTTGTTATAACACAGATACTGATTATAACACAAACAGGATTTATGACGAAAGGATTAAGACACTTTTACTTTTTAAAGAAGGATGGAATTTCTCGTACCCGATTATAAAACTTAACAGTGAAGAGAAACTAATTCTCCAGTTTGATCTTCTGGATGATCAGAACGAAACATACTATTATACATTTATTCACTGCGATAAAGACTGGAACAGATCGGATATTTTCACCAACGAATACCTCGAGGGATTCCCGGACAATCCAATAGTGGAGTGTCAACCATCATTCAATACCACTGTAAAGTATTTTCATTACTCGCTTGTTTTTCCTAATGACAGGATATCATTTTTATTATCAGGAAATTACATTCTTTATGTATATCCCGATGGAGACCCTGACAATCCGATTCTTACACAACGTTTTGTAATTACCGAAGGATTGGCCGGGATAAACTTCAGAGTATACCGTCCGCTTATACCATCTTATAATAATACAGGCCAGCAGTTTGAATTTACAGTAAACCTTACAGGGATCGCTGTCACCGATCCTGTCAGAAATATTTATTGTTCCGTACTTCAGAATGGCCGCTGGAGTAATGCAAAAAAGAACCTTAAACCTGATTTTATCGGCAACAATCAGCTTAAGTTCAATTCAATATCGGAGAAGAATATTTTCAGTGCAGGAAATGAATTCAGATATTTTGATATTAAGAGTATCAGGTATCAGTCAGAATTTATCAGGAGGATAGATTACATGGCGCCAAATTACCATATTTATCTGGTTCCTTCGGAAAGCAGGGAATACAAACCATACTTTTACTGGCAGGATTTCAACGGCAGGTATTATATTGCATCGGATGAGGGACGGGACCCGGAAACAGATGCTGATTATGTATATGTTTATTTTACCCTGCTTTCAAAGTATATGATAGCAAATGGAAATATGTATGTCTCCGGGAGCTTTAACACCTGGAACTTTAATGAAAATAACATCATGTTATTCAATCCCCGGCAGGGGCAATATGAATGCACAATACTTCTGAAGCAGGGCTGGTATAATTATGAATATGTCTTACTGAAAGAGGGCGACACGGAGGATATGGCAACTGTTTTTGAGAGCAACCATTATGAAACTGAGAACGATTATACTGTGCTTGTCTATTACAGGAATCCCTATGAACGCTATGACCGGATTATAGGAAACGCTACAGCCAATACAAATAATCGTATATCCTACTGATCTTTCTTGTGTTTATCTATACCGTACTGCATCAGAATGGTATGGTTCAGCGTTTTAAGTATCTCAGTCATATACTCATCTGCAGCCTTTACAGATCCGGGAATTGTATAAATAAGCGAATTGCCGATAATGCCGGCAACACCCCTGCTAAGGAGAGCGTTGGGTTTTAGTGAACCGTATTTAATCCTTATATATTCCATGATCCCCGGTATCTCCTTTTTCATGAGAGGTTTGACAGTTTCAACAGTTATGTCCCTTGGTCCTATGCCTGTGCCTCCACTCGTAATTATAATATTATAAACAGTTCCAGCACTTATCAGGATATCTTTCAGGGTGGCAGAATCATCAGGAATAAGTTTAATATTAATATTATATGCCTGTTTCCGATCTTTGAAATAGCCTGCCAGTAAATCTTTAATACGAGGACCGCTCAGGTCTTCATACTCTCCTTTACAGGCCCTGTCGCTGAGGGTAATGATCAGAATATTAAGCTTTTCAGGAAGATCCATATTATAGTTATAGTGTATGCTTTATTTATGCATTCTTTTAGATCTGGCGGACACTTACCATCTTACCTTTCTCTAGTTTGTGCTGGCCTGGAGGTATAGCTATTATACCAGGTGCACCGGAAATTGCAGAAATATGTGCTGATCCGTGATATTCGACAGGTGAGACAAGCTCATCGTCTGTTATAATAACAGGAATAAGACCCATCCTGTCTGCAGAATTTCTGAGGAAGTCATCTTTAAGAGGCAATGTTTTTATTAGTGGCTGCCAGGCATACCCCATCATTTTATTTATCAGCGGCCTGATAAGTATTTCAAATTGCATGAATGAAGATACCGGATTACCCGGTAGTCCAAAGACAAGAGCCCCGGGATGTATTCCGAATGTAGTTGGTTTTCCGGGTTGAACAGCCACCCTCGAGAAAAGAATTCTGATACCTGTCCTTTCAAGTACCGATGGAATAAAATCAAAATCTCCCATGGAAACCCCGCCTGAAATAATTACCAGGTCATTCTCTGATATAGCTTTTTGTATTATATCAAAAGTCTCCTTTTCATCATCCCTTGCAATGCCATAATATTTCCCTTCGGCTCCTGCTCTTTCGGTCTGGGCCATAAGCTGGAATGCATTGCAGTTCCTGATCTGCGACCGGCCTGGTTTTTCATGCGGTTCTACAAGCTCATCGCCTGAGCTTATAATTGCAGCACGCGGTTTCCTGCTGACTGTAACAGAAGTATGTCCAACAGTAGCCATCACTCCAATATACGATGGAGTGATCAGGCTGCCGGCCTTAAGTACCACATCTCCCTTTTTAATATCCTCTCCCTTAAATGCGATATTTTCCTTTGTTGAAGAACCGATGAATTTTATTTTCCCCGAGGGCAGTGTTTCAGTATCTTCAACCATAATGACACAATCGGCACTTTCCGGAACAGCAGCGCCTGTCATAATACGTGTACAGAGGTTTTTGTCAGCTGGTTTTTCGGGCCACCCGCCGGCAGAAACAGTTTCTATTATCTCCAGTTCATTACCGAGATCTGATTTTCTACAGGCAAAACCGTCAACTGATGCTTTATTGAAAGGGGGCATCTCCATATCGCTGATGACCTCAGCAGCCAGTATCCGGTTCAGTGATTCAGTAAAGGGAACTGTCTCCTTCCCTGTACTGAAAGAAGCATTCATCACTATATCAAACGCCGTAGCAATCGATATCATCTCCATATATAACCTATTGATAATCCTTTACAACCTCTATCACTTCAGGAAGGTCCATCCCGATTTTTTTGAGAAATTCTATTTTGGGTACTCCGTTTTTATTCCATCCCCTTCGTTCATAAACCGCGTCAAGAAGAGCTTCGTACTGATCTTCACGGTATTTGCGCAGTATCTTCATTTTTTCCTCTGTTGATTTCCCTGCAGGATCAATATTTAATTTTTCCATGATCTGTTTATCATACCGCTCAGCCCTTGATTCATATTCTTCTTTAGTTACCGGGCCTGCTGCGCGGTATGGTTGTCTGTCATGTTTACGCGTACCGAATCCCTTTCGCAGGTTAAATACACGCTGAAAGTTATAGACTCTTTCTGAATCTTCAATAAGTCTGTGCCTGTCGAACTCACGACCTGTAACCGCCTTATAGATAGTCACATAATTGTCAACATGTTCCGGCACCTTTGCCGGTTCATCGGTCTCTGCATTATTCTCAGGTTCAACATCATTCCAGGGAAGTTTGCATAATCCGACCAGCCCGAACCATGTTCTGAACATCGGAAAATAATGCAATGCTTCGGCTTTGTTCTCGAAGGTTGGTATCTGGTTGTTGACCATATCCATGAATATAAGCCAGGCTTCATCATGCTGAGGCCCTTTGTTTGTCATTGCAAAGCCCCCCTGCTGTGCCAGAGATTCTTTTGAAATGTACTGTGAATACTCGAGACCTTTGTTTTCCATTGCAATGTCGTTCAGGAAATCTGCATTTCCCCACTCGTTTTTGATGAAGAGTTCCTTTATCCTCCGGACCCCAAGACCGGCAATTTTCCCGAAATCCTCTCCTCTTGCCAACTGATGTATAAGCTCCAGAGCGGCCTCTGCATTTCCGAAATTGAGTTCAAGTCCTCCTGTTCTCTTCTTGTTAAGTATTCCGTTCTCATAACATTCCATAAGGAAGGCTATAACTGTACTCCAGGTAATCGTACATATACCATATGTATCGCAATAGAAATTGGATTCTATAATATAATGAGAATCAAATATCCCACAGTTTGAACCCAGTCCGGCTGCATTTTCATATTCGGGACCATCAACGATCACCTTTTTACCTTTATAGGGGCCAGTCCTTATTTCAAAATCGTCAACACCCTTGCTGCACGACATATTACAGCCTATCCAGCATCCATCAGGAATATTCTGAGTGAATTGTTTCTTCCACTCGGATGAATCGATCTTATATGCCTCCGGGTGACTGCCGAATTTATAATTATTTACAGGCAGAAGATCGTGATCATTCATTATTTCCATAAGGTGTGCAGTCCCCGCCTGACGCATCTGGCTTTGTTGAGCATCAAGGTCTCTCATTTCTCTGTTGAAGCGCCTTCCTCTCTCCATAATTATTTCAAGATCAACAACATTATTAAGATTACCCTTTACACCTGGTATTTTACATACAAGAGCCCTTATATTTTTATTACGGAAAACTGTACCTATTCCTCCTCTTCCTGCCTGCTTCATTCTGACCTTCTTACGCTTTGGATCATAGAAGCTGAAGTTAAGCATACCAATAAGTGAATGTTGAGCTGCAGAACCTGATGAAACAACTCCAATATTCTTCTTTTCTTTATCATCATCAGCAAAATAATCAGTCAGCTGCTCTGCAAGAAGGTGACTGTCAATAGCTTCTTCTTCGGAAGCCTCATAAATCTCCACCTTATGGTTTATACCGTCTATAAATACTATAATATCTTTTTGGGCTTTACCCTGTATTTCTATTGCATCAAATCCTGAGAATTTAAGAAAGGGACCGAAAAAGCCTCCCACATTACTATCCATTACTGAATTGGTTTGCGGTGAAATGCTTACCACCAGCGATTTCCCTGTTCCCGAGTACTGAGTAATGCCGCCAATCGGTCCCGAGGAAATGATAATCTCATTTCCCGGGCTATCCCAAGTGGTATCAGGTTTGGTGGCATCCCATAGAAGCCGGAGTCCATACCCTTTCCCCCCGATAAATTTTTCCTTCATCTCAAGAGGCACATCCTTATCCTTAATTTCCGTTGTACTGACATTTATATAGAGAATCCTGTCAGTATAGCCTTTGTCTAAAGGAGTCCAGGTATATCCCCACTCATTTAAAAGCTTATGTTGTACATTGTTTGATCCGACATCCATATTATTTTTTTTAAAGGTTAAGGTTGCAGTAAAAGACCATGAATTCAAAGTTACAAAAAAATTATACCCGTTCAGTATGATATACATCAGTATGTTACAGGTGATTTTTGATTCTTATATATTTTATCATAAATGACATTATTAACATGTTGTATATTTGTACTTAATATATTGATGTATGAGGTTTTCAGAGATTGAATCGCATTTGGGCAAATTCACGGTAGGTATAGCAGGTGCCGGGGGGCTTGGGTCTAATTGTGCCGTATCGCTTGCAAGGTGTGGCGTAGGTACTCTGGTTATTGCTGATTTTGATATGGTGGAACCAGCCAATCTGACCAGGCAGTACTATTTTGCTGATCAGGCAGGAATGCTGAAAGCAGATGCCCTGAAGAAAAATATCGCACGAATAAATCCTGCCATAAAAGTAATTGCTCATAACATAAAGCTTGATGAGTCAAATATCCCAACAGTTTTTAAAAGCTGTGATGTTGTTGTTGAAGCCTTCGACAGTAACGAAATGAAGGAGATGCTTGTTGAAATTGTCCAGATGAGAATGCCGGGAACACCTGTTATCATTGGTTCAGGTCTTGCGGGTTGGGGAGACAATGAAACCATCATATCCCGGAAGATTGATGATACACTTTATGTATGCGGTGATGAATCAACCACAGCTGGTGATGAAATGCCTCCCTTGGCCCCCAGAGTCAGTATAGTGGCAAACATGCAGGCTAATACAGTTATCGAGATCCTGATGAATAAGTAATATCATTTACTGATGAAAATTATGTTAAATAACAGGGAAGAGGAATTCAGTGTACCAACTCTGACAGTGAACGAAATGCTAGAAATAAAAAGGTTCTCATTCAGGATGAGAGTAATAAAAATCAACGGCGTACTGATTCCCAGGGGAATGTATGATACTACCAACATCAGGGAAGGAGATAATATACAGATGCTTTATCTTATGAGCGGCGGATGAAAATATTTTGTAGGTTTGCATTAGTATGACAAGATTCAGGTTAATAGAAAAGATCCCTGCAATATTCAGAAATAAATATATCCTGACCATACTTGTATTCCTGATATGGCTTTTGCTGCTTGATTCGAATAACCTGATTTCACGGTACAAGGAGATCAGGGAGCTTCACAGGCTCAGGAACGAAAAAGAATACTACCTGAAAAAGATTGAGATTGACCGACAGAAGCTCCAGGAGCTGAAAACCGATGACGAGAGCCTTGAAAAATTTGCCAGGGAGCAGTATCGGATGAAAAGGCCTGAAGAAGATCTCTATATAATTCTCACCCCACGGGAAGATCGTGAGATAACCCGGAAAAATAACTAAACAACTGTCTTTGATCCTTTTTCCAGTGATCTGTAATACATAAGCAGTTTACAGGGATCTTTCGGGATATCCTTTAATCCAGACAAAACCAGCATATCATAAGCAGAATCCTGAACAGGAACTTTACTGTATATACTCATATGTACATGGTTCATATACTTCACAATTCTGAACATGTTGAACCAGACAAAAAACCTCTTTATGAATGATTCGTCTGTGGAAGTATTTCTTAATATCTCATTGATCTTTGCCGTCCACTCTTCTTCCTCCGTAAAAGATCTCAATCCGGGAGGAAGCATATTATATGATTTTATCACTTCATTCCGATCGGCTGCATAAAGTTTCCGGGTAATATCAAAAAGTATTTTCATATCACCAAAGGCCCCGGTATTATATGTTAAAAGCCTGTCCCCGACATCATCCATCAGCTTTGCAACCATAGCTCCTGTTCCGAAGGGTACCCTGTATGATTCCCTTGGTGATGGAAAGACGGTTGTGTTGTTAAGTGTGAAGTATCCGCCAAGGAGAATCAGCTTCTGAATAAAATAGAAATCCTCGCCTGCTTGCCGCCGGTTCATCCCACCGGCTTTGACATACTGAAATGCTCTGACAGCCAGGGCAGAACCGACAGTATGAAATGCATAGGGGAATCCCGAATATTTAAGTCCCTGCACAAAATACCTCAGATAAAGTTCATACAGGGTAATATAACTGTAAATCCTATCAGGAAATTCACTGCCTGAAAGAGGATGTTCGAAGTACAAAGAACATGCTTTTCGCTCTTTTCTCTTAAACAGTTCATTACAAAGAGCAGTAAGATAATTCATTTCAACTGTGCAGTCGGCATCAAGACAGATTATGACACCTTCTGGTTTTTCTAATGCATTGAAGCGTCTCAGAGCCTCATCCATTCCTGTTTTTCTAGCCAGTCCCACTCCCCATCTGGCTACCGTTGCTCTCCCTGTATCAATAATATGAATCTCGAAGAACCGGTCTTCATTATCATTCTTCCACTGGCTGACTTTCTCAATACACCTGGAATTGTTTTCAAGGCTCTCTGCTGATGAATCAGCCGGAGCATTAACGACAATAATCACCTCAACCTTGCAGTCGGGTTCATCACATGATTTAAAAGAATTTAGCAGGTCAGGAATTCCGGGCTCATCAAAAGCTGGCACAACAACTATTATACCTGTTTGGTTATCAGGCGCTTCTTTAATGAATTCAGGAAACAGAGCCTTTTCATTCAGCCAGGCTGAAGCAAAACCCATAATTATTTTTTATTCTCTTCCTGATACTTTTTATTGATGGCATCAAGTATTTTTTGCGTAATGTCGAGAGTAGTATCTCCATAGAGAACCTGTCCCCCGAAACTTTTGCCGAGTATATACTGATAGTTGTATTCCGATTTATTTTCTTCGAGGAATGAGGTTATATATTCAAGTATCTGGCGGTTCATGACCTGTTCTTCCTCAATAAGGTTAGCCTGGAGGTTATCACGAAGATTGACCAGATCCTGCTGCTGCTGAAGAAGGTTTTGTTCCATCTCCGCTGCCGTTGCTCTTGTCACAAGGCCTTTATTCACCTTTTCCTGGTAATCTCTTGCACTCTTCTCATATTGACCGGCTTTAGAATTGAGCTCAGCCTCAGCTTTTTGCTGTTTAGCCATCAATTCGTCTCTTCTGTCGTAGAACATATCAAATTTGAAGATTATTGTATCCACGTTCACATAGACAATACCTGATGCAGTTACTTCAGGTTTTTCAGACTGGTTTTCAGATTTTATATTTTCCCCAATTCCTGAAAAGTGGAAAAAATATAGGAGGCCAAGAGCCAGAAATAGTATAGAAAACAATACAACAGAAAGCTTCTTCATTACAAATCAATTATTTGTTTAACAATATAATCAGGCGCAAATATAAAACAATTATAAATAAGACTGAAGAATACAATTAAAACTCGGGGCAGGGGATTGCTCTTATCTTTTTCCGTTGAGAGCGGATGGAGAATGAGGTGAATTCATAAATAAGGGAGACCTCATGTGCTCCTGCAGTTGAACTTATCAGGTTTGAAATAGTGAAATCATAACTATATCCGATGTGCAGCTGGCTTGTTTTGATCCCTATGAGACCGATGATAGCATCGCCTGCCTGGGATGTAACCAGGGGGATTCCCCTGTACCACAGTCCGAAAATAAGAGGGTCTTTATAATAATATAATCCGATATCTGTCTGATAGAATTTAGCTTGTTTCTGGAAGTTCATTGCAATTGACATAACCTCCTTTAACTTTGTCCTTAACCTTGTTTTCTTTATTATCTGTATTCCTCCGTACAGGTTAAACTTTATCGGTACATTTGCATCCTCACCGTAAAAGGATGTTTTAGGAACAAGAAGATGGTCAAGTGTGAATCCTGCCCAGATCCTGTCGTTATAGACAAGTGTTGAGAATGCAAAATCGACATCAGCAACATTATCAAAGGGAGGAGGAGAAATAGAAGGTGTTGTACCACTACCTCTCAACTGGCTGTTCCACACAAGCTTATAAATATCGAGACCCAGGTAATAAAACTTAAAATTCACTCCCGGCCTTACATGCCATTCCCTGTTTATGTTGAAGTCATAAGAATAGAGCAAACCTATGTTGGTGGTGCTTAAATTTCCGGAACCTGCAACGTCATAAGTTGCAAGT
>CAZHRV010000097.1:0-2081 GCA_964535035.1 uncultured Rikenellaceae bacterium | reverse complement strand
CATAGGAGTCAATTTAAGAGAGTATGATGTATGTAATTATCCGGAACCTCTTATTGTAAGAAAACATAATATCTCGTTTAATCTCACTTAAAATAAGACTATGTCCTCAAACTGGACAAGGTTATTGGACAGACTGCCGTTGGGCGCAACCTTTTAGAATGTAGCAAAAAGTAAAACTCAATATAATTATGTTATGAAAATAAAAGGACAAGATTCTAATATTGGGCAATTAAACAATAGTTCATTATGCAAAACTATTTATTGGCTTGGTGGATTAGTAAGCATGATTTTGATTGTATATTGTATATGCACGTTTTTAATTCTTGTATTGATTGGACCACCACCGGAAAATATTAAAGAATGTTTTTCAATACTAAATGAGAATAAACTACATGGGCTATTACGATTAGATATATTAACAGTGTTTGCCATGCCTTTATATTATTTGTTGTTTTACAGTATTTATCTGACCTTAGAAGACACAAATCATGAGTTTGTAACTATTTCAATTATTCTCACTTTTATTGGTTTAACCCTTTTTCTTTCGTGCGCATCCGTATTTTCCTATCTTAATCTCAGTGAAAAATATGCTTTAGCAATTAACGATTCAGAGAAAAGTCAGCTATTAGCTGCAGGAGAGGCCATATTCTCATCGGATATGTGGCATGGGACAGGTGCCTTTATTGGAGGTTTACTATTACAAACAGGAGGACTTCTTTTTTCAATTGCCATGCTAAAAAGCAATGTTTTTTCAAGAATTACTGCATATACAGGTATTTTTATTTTTGGATTAGACCTGATTCATATTTTAATTGCATTTGTTCTGCCCTTGCTTAGTAATATTTTAATGGTAATTGCCGGGACATTTTATATTTTATGGTTTCTATTGGTTGGATTTCGTCTTTTTAAACTTAGCAGTATTGTAAGCAATTAATATAAAACATAAATTTAAAGGCAGCGCCCAACATCGTGTAAAATCAATGCGGGGGCAAGTATCAGTATGACAAGTAAACAAAAAAATATAAACAGGCTACGGTCTGACAAGTTTGTCGGATTCACACCCGCCCATATTTTACACGAGAACCGTTAGCTGTCAACTCCCTACTCATAGTAAGTTCCTTATCACATAAATAGTAACTGCAATGAAAAGAAGAATTTTAATCCTAATCAGTGTCTTGACTGTTTTCAACTTAACCTTAAATGCACAAGACACAAAAACCATTAAATCATGGTCTGTATCTCTATCCTATGCGCCAAAGTTCGAAATCTTGAGACCACTTAGTCCTACAAAGGACATTTTCTTTAAAAGCTTCGAGGTATCCGTCAACCATAAAATAAGTCAACACGTATCATTTGGTGTCGGAATCAACTATCAGAATTTGAATATATATGGCCACTCCCTTGATTTGGAAAGCGGGATTGAAAGAGACATAATTTATGATTACACGTATGTTGATTTTCCAATTCAGATGAATTACCACTTTTTTAATAATCCTAATAAAATTGATCCTTACGTTAAAGCTGCTTTTGTCAATTCATATTATCACGAGTTTTTTGAAGAAAAAGGAATTGATTATTACCAATCAGGCACCAGTGACAAATACTTTATTTTATGGGATTTAGGTATTGGCAGTTTCCTAAAAATAAACAACAGATTGTCAATAATGTGTCAAGCTAGTCTTGGATTTGGGATTAATCATTATAATCCTCAATACACATTTTTTAAGAGCCAGATCGGATTAAGTTATAACTTGACAAAAACAAAAGTCAACAGCTAACACGGACAATATGGGTAAGTTGTCAAGCCTTCGCTAAAGCTACGGCTTGCGCTGTTGTCACACTTTTTGCTTTTACTCCTGCACTCAAGACAAATTTGTAATGGTTCCTGCACCCGGACACGCTCATCTGCAAGCAATTTAAATCCTGTACAGCGATAAATTACTGCCTTCGAGATAGTTTGTACCGCGACACTGCGCCAGTGCCCGCCACCAACTTTGTAACCGGGGATAAATTCGCAGCTCCGATCAAACTTGTACCTCGACACTCGTATACTCCCGGCAATTTGTACCATGATAGCAAAA
>CAZHRV010000096.1:0-12728 GCA_964535035.1 uncultured Rikenellaceae bacterium | reverse complement strand
AATTGTCACAATATGGATATTCGGCAGGGAATACACTGACAGGGTAATTAAAGATATTCTTGTATTGCCGGTTTCAAGGTTTAACATTGTATCTTCAAAAACAATAATCACATTTATCTGGAGTTTTTTGTTGCTTATAGTCTTATTTGCCACAGCTATTCTGACAGGCTGGCTTGTAAAACTTGACGGTTGGACAAACCAGGTCTTTCTTCATAGCATCGTAACTTATATTGAAGCTTCAGTGCTGACAATTGTGCTTTTCACCCCAGTGGCATTGATCACCTGTGCCAGCCGTAATGAACTCCTTCCCGTGGGTTTTATCATACTTGTAATACTTCTCACCCAGCTGATCTTTGTTGGAATGCCGGCCATAACCCCATATTTCCCCTGGGCGATTCCCGCTCTGATCGCAAAGGTGGCCGGACCTCTTAATCCGGTAGCAAATATTTTCAGCTGGTTTATTCTTATAAGCATATCCCTTCTTGGCTTTGCAGGTACTGCTGCCTGGTGGAGATATGCGGATCATCACTGAAGAATTCCGGGCTAAAGCCCTCATTGAGTGATACTTTCCTCTCGCCCCAGGCTAAAGCCCGGGGTTATGTACCCTGCCATATTTTGACACGTCCCTCCAGCGTCAGGCTAAAGCCTGTGGATTATACACTTCTCAATAAAGCTGAAATAACAATGCACTTAATAACCTGTGGCTTGCCATAATGTATTTCTCTGATAAGATTAAATATGAAATCCATATCATAATCGGTATCGGGATACTTGGAATGGCTGTTATCTTTGCCGTCTGCTGGCTTGTATTAAATTTCACTGGCATCAAAAATGAATAACAAGATCAGGGAATACAGGGCCAGGTACAACCTTACACAGGAGGAGCTGGCGAAAAAGGTCAATGTGAGGCGGGAAACAATTGTCTTCCTCGAGAAAAACAAATATAATCCTTCACTTAAACTAGCATATGATATAGCAAGGGTGTTTAACACAAAAATTGAAGAAATCTTTCTTTTTGAATAGATTCTTTAACATGGAATAGTAATTTTATTTCCGCTTATAACTACGGATATGATTTTAAAATTACTGTTACCATGAGATCTCTACTCAAAAAATCACTGACATCAATTACATTGTTTTTAATACTTGCGGTTTCCTGCACAAATGACAGGTCAAACCAGCACAAAGACCTGCCCCGAAGCACATCGGAAGCCAAGACTTTTTGAACCGTTGGGCATTCTGGGATTCTCATTCGGATTATCAGTATCAACACCTCACGGGATGAAAGTAACAATTAAGAAGAGGAACGGTTTTTTCGGGTATAAAAAGAATATCCTTTTCACAGGTCTTACAAGCTTCCTGACAGATACATCTGTAAAGATGGTCTATTCGGTAATGCCTATGTTCCTGATGTCATTGGGTGCCTCAAAGACAAGTCTGGCTTTAATTGAAGGTATTGCCGAAAGTACCGCCTCATTGATAAAGGCTTTGTCGGGATTCTGGAGCGATAAAATCGGGAAGAATAAACCATTCTTGCTTATCGGATACGGCCTGTCGGCACTGATTATCCCTTTATATACTTTTGTTATCTCTCCTGTTCAGGTGCTTGTACTGCGGTTCATTGAAAGATTTGGTAAAGGTATCCGGACAGCCCCGCGTGACAGTCTTATTGCCGGTTCGGTATTGAATAATGAAACAGGCAGGAGTTTCGGCCTCCAGAAAGCAATGGACAACAGTGGCGCTATTGCAGGTCCGCTGGCTGCTTTTGCATTACTCTCATTATTCCATGAGAATTACCGGTTGATCTTTCTCCTGGCCGGAATACCAGCCATACTGGCTATTTTCGTCATAATCTTTGGAATAAAAGAAGCCCGTAAGAAAAAGAATGAGCTTTTCGCCGGGTTTCATTTCAAAGACTTCCCGTTAAAATACTATTTCTTCCTTGGCATCATTTTTATTTTCACTCTCGGCAATTCGACTGATGCATTGTTACTGGTCAAGGCTAACGAAACAGGAGTTAAGGTTGTACTGATACCCCTCGTTTACCTGATCACCAATGCTGTGTCTGTTCTTGTCTCAATACCTGTCGGATCTCTTTCCGACAGGATTGGCAAGGAGAAGATTCTTATCACAGGATTTGTGATCTATGCTGTTGTCTATTACGGATTCGGCGTCACAACAAGTACCGGTGCAATTATTTCCCTTTTTGCACTTTATGGTCTATATTCGGCCGCAACCGATGGGATTCAGAAAGCATTCATCTCCGATATGATCGCCAGCAATAAACAAGGAACCGGACTGGGTATATACAATGCCCTCCTTGGCATTACATTATTACCAGCCAGCCTGATAGCCGGATTTCTTTATGATAAAGTCAATTCTTCAATTCCTTTTTACTTCGGTGCCGTAACAGCTGCCCTTTCAGCACTGCTGATGATTATTTATTTCCTGAAATATAATAGTCTCTTTTTAAAAATCCGGTAACTCCGTGAAAACTCCGGTAACTTCGTGGTAAAAAATTTTACTTTTGCATTTTATAAGTATTATTAATGGCTGAAAACAAAACGGCAGTAGTAATAGGTGCCGGCATAGGTGGGATAACTACCGCCGTTTACCTGGCGAAAAGCGGCTGGTCGGTAGATATATACGAAAAAAAATCAACTCCGGGCGGACGCTGCGGACAAATTATCCGTGACGGCCATCGTTTCGATCTTGGAGCAACAATGCTTATGATGCCCGGTATATACCGTGATGTTTTCAGTTCTCTTGGTATAAATCTCGAAGAGGGTAACGATATCTTTCCTCTCAAAGATCTCTATAAGATACACTTTGATGATGGCAGCAGCCTGTCGTTTTCCTCCGACAGGGATAGAATGAAAGCTCAACTTGAGGAAATTGAAGAGGGGAGCTTTGAGAAGGCCGAAAAATATATTTCCGAAGGATATGAGATCTTCAAACTTGGAATGAATAAACTTATAAACCGTAATTTTTATAACCTGTTCCAGCTTATCAATTTTAAAAACATCGGTCTGCTCATCAAGTTGAAAGTATTCATCTCAAACTGGAAATATGCAAGGAAATTCTTCAAAAACAAGCATTTGCTGATGGCATACACATTCCAGAATATTTACGTTGGACAGGGCCCTTTCAATTCACCTGCCCTATTTTCCATGGTTCCTGCAGCAGAGATTATCGAAGGATCTTATTTCCCCAAAGGCGGCATGTTCGGAATTGTTGAAAAGCTCATGAAGGCTGCAGAATCTTCAGGCGTACGTTTTCATTTTAATTCTCCCGTAACACAGATTGATATCAAAAACGAGCATGCTGAAGGAATAATACTTGAAAACGGGAAATACCATAAGGCAGATATTATTATTGCCAATGCCGATCTGCCATATGTTTACCGCCGCCTGCTTCCCGATAAAAGAAAATCCAGGCATCTTGACAGGCTTAGATATTCGTGTTCTGCTGTCTGTCTGCACTGGGGTCTTGACAAGATATACCCGCAGCTCGATCACCATACTGTTTTTCTTTCAGATGAATTCAGGGAGGGCCTCGACAGGATCATGATCGATAAAACAGTCGGTGAAAAACCAAACTTCTATGTAAATGCTCCCTGCAGGTCAGATCCGGGTGCAGCCCCCTGCGGACATGATACTTTATCATTTGCTGTTGCTGTAGGACATAAACACAAGCGTAAGAAGCAGGACTGGAACACAATAACACAGACTGCCCGAAACGGGGTTCTTGAACGTTTGAAACAATTCGGTCTTGAAGATATCGAGCAGCACATAAAATTTGAAATAGCTCATACACCGGAGAGCTGGGAGAATAACTGCAATATTTCCAGGGGATCTGTTTTCGGAAGCCTTGCACATAATATCCTGCAAATGGGTTATTTCCGGCCGCATAACCGCCATGATCGGTATCATAATCTGTATTTTGTGGGAGGAAGTACACATCCGGGAAACGGAGTACCCAATGTACTGATATCTGCAAAGCTGGTTACCGAAAGAATTGTAAAGGAACAAAAAGAAATCAAAGTATTTAAACTTACCTGAACAATGAGTTCACAAAGAGACGATTTTCTGAAAATCTTCAGTGCTATTGAATTTCACAAAATAAAGGATCATCCGAATATTCTTATCGCGGCAAGGTTCTGGGAAAAAGAGAGATACTGCGCTGCCGAGATCTTTTATAAATTCATGCGCAGAATTGATGATATGATAGATGATTACAAGGCATCACATAAAGTAATTGATGAAGCTGACAGGAAAGTATTTATTACGAATGTAAATGAATGGTTGAAAATGATTGTTGAATCGGAAGGTAGTAACTCTCTTCAGAAAGATCTTGTACACACAGTTGAAAAATTCAAAATTCCAATATGGCCTCTCGAGGATTTTGCCAATTCGATGATCTATGATATACTCAATGACGGATTTCCTGCCATTGAATCTTTTCTCGATTACTCCAGGGGCGCCTCCATTGCACCTGCATCTATCTTTGTCCATCTTAACGGGCTTACTTTGAGGGACGGCATATATGAGGCACCGGCATTTGACGTAAGAGAAGCTGCAACTCCCTGTGCTATATTTAGTTACCTTGTTCATATAATACGCGACTTCCAAAAGGACCAGATCAACAACCTGAATTATTTTGCCGATGATTTAATAAAAAAGCACAGATTAACCCGGCATGATCTTAAGGAGATTGCCCGGGGACATCCGGTAAGTGAAAATTTCCGCAGCCTTATAAAGGATTATCATTCTTTCGCAGAGGAGTACCTCCATAAAACTCATGAAATGATAAAAAAGATAAGGCCTTTACATGAACCGAGATACCGGCTGAGCCTTGAGATCATCTTTAACCTCTACCTGATGGTCTTTGAAAAAATTGATATAAAAAAAGGCAGCTTTACTACCAAAGAGCTTAACCCCACACCTGAAGAGACCAGGGAAAGAGTGTATGATACTATTATGGCATTCAGAGATTAGTTCATTCTGTGGGAACCTGTAACAGCCCCATCAGAATGCAGAGACAAATCCGGCATTTACCATTCCGTTTGAGATTCCGGAGAAATAGTATGTATATTCTGTTACAAGTCTTAAGTTTCTTCTCAGCAGATAACCTGCATGAAGTGTTGCCGACCGGTAATCCAATGCATCAAAGTCGGAATCGACCCAGTTAGCCAATCCTGTGAGATACCATTTGCTCATATCACCCTTTGGTGAAAAAATGATCTCCGCAAAGCCGCCCTGTGTAATACAATCATTATACACACTGAGATCAGTCCAGTCGAAGACTCTTGAATCACTCCTTCTTACATATTGCAAGTTGAGTACAAACTTATCCTCAAAATTTATAACTAAATCGGGACCCATTATAAGTATATTACTTGTATAATTTCCCGTTACATCATTAAGTAATTCCTTACCTGTATATGCAAAAAGGCCTAAAGATACTTTATCCCCCAGGTCCTGGCTCATTCTGAACATAAAGTTTTTATATTTATCATTATCGAAAATATGCCGGGAGCCGGAAAGGCCGTTACCGTTTACCACTTCACCAATAAGAGTTGTACCGGATGAAAAAGATTTTTCAACCATTATTCCTTTTTCATACTTCAGAGATGCCAGTGACTGACCCGGTTTGGAATCATAAATCCTGTATCCTTCAAGAGTATACCTGAGTTCGCCTTTAAAAAGAGGATCGGAAGCCTGGAACTGACCCAGGTAAATATTTATCCCTGTTCCTAAAAGATCCCTGTACATCAGGAAGGCATCTTCAACACCCACGATTTTGCCTTCCTCCATCATCAGAAAGTAGAAATAATATGACAGCTTATCCGATAATTCCCCCCCTGACAGGATCTTCAAAATAAACGGAGCTCCAAATTCACTTTCTTTTGATTCATCAAGATTATACGTAACATGCCCATCAAGTCTGACAGCCAGCGGCAGTTCCCTGAAAAGAGAGAGCCTGTCATCACCTGTCTCTACAAAATACCTTGGAGACTCATACTCAATCATCCTGAAACCATTACCGGCAAACTCATCCCCAAATGCTTTCAGCCTGGGGATGGCCGGGGCATGACATACCTGGCAGCTGATCTGGTACTTGCGGGCAAAGGCAGGGATGGCCTGACTTTTTTGTGCCGGAAAAAGTAAAATAATTATTAATGGCATCATGATAATCGAATAAAAATTCTTCCTTTTCATAATATAATGCATTAATATACAATTATATACCCCTTCCCTGAACCTCCTCCGGTGTGGAGTATAAATCATTAGCTTATAAAGCTGAACCTGGGGGAAAGAAGGGATGGGGGTGTTTTTCTCACGGCAATATCTCTACATGTGTAATATGCTCATTTACCACCTTTATTTCTGATTCCTCTGCAGGAACCTTAAGCAGGTCAGCTACAGGTTTGACCAGGAGCTGGTAATTTAAAACTGCCTTAACAGCCATCTTACCAGGTGCAACATCGTAAGGCAGGCGGAATGTGAATTTTTCTACTTTAGTTTCGCGAGGTCCGATACGGTAATCGACACCCTGGCTTGCTGTGTTCCACTGCATGATCGTCATATTACCTTCAGGGTCAAGATAGGGCATCCTGAAGATCCTGTTTCCCGCCGGGATCCCGTCTCTCTGAACACCTTTAAAATCAGGAAGTCCAAGAGGCACTCCCATATCCTGGTATGCCATGTAATCTCCCGCAATAGTATATTCTTCACCTTCGAAACCCTTTTTATCGACAGGAAGGTGATAAATCGCTCCTTTTGCGTCCGTAGCCTCAACGTGGAGCCATGCTATACGATCCTCAACTGAACCTGTAGGGAATTTATGGCCTGTTTTCTGGTTGAAGAGAGCTACGCTGAAAACGATTTTTTCTCCCGGTTCAGCTTCGCGTATATCTGGTTCTATTCTCAGTTCAATTGTCCCCCTTACTTTTCCTGGATCATGAGCTCCATGGAAAAGATGAAGCCGCGCATCGTTATACGGTTTGGTCATAAGAGCGTTAAGATAGGGACCGCCTTTCGGCATATGGCAATCCTGGCATTTCACACCCTCTTTGGAATAGGGCCCCTCTTTCCACTCGAGCTGGGTGCTTTTTACCCATATACCATAAGGATTTTTTTCATTATGACAGTTCCCGCAGAATTCTGTGGTCCGGAAAAAGTCATTGGTAATTATTTTATGTGCCGGTGATTTAACAGCAGGTTCACGGCCGGCATACTTTGTCATGCCAGGTTCAATATAATAGCTGTAATTTACCGGAGGATCTGCCTGTGCCGATTGCACAAGGTGGCATACTTCACACGATACTGATTCGTTTGCCATGCTTTTTTCCGACGGCCTCGGCGGAGGAAACTCTTTCCCTCCCATATATGCCAGTGGAGTATGACAACCGTTACAACCGTCAACAGCCTCCTTCAAGTCAGGTTTAACCTTCGAATGCGGCACCGCAAGGTCGAAATACTCAATTTCATCCCAGTGGTGTGTATAAGCCTGCGACATCATCGCCTGTGACCATTGCTGATAAGTTCCCGGATGACAGGAACCACATTTTCTTGCCGATTCAAAATCCTTATAGGAATACTTGCTTTTCAAATCCTCCTGCGGGGCCATCTTGTTTACTGAAAAGGCCGTAAGCATAATTACCAGGACCAGTATCGTAAATATACTGGCCATAACCGGCATTTTTTTCAGCTTTTCTTTCATACGGATCGGGTTTAAGACTTTAACTTTGAAAGATAGTAAAATTTATGATATTTTTTTTAAAGCAATTATCTATTTAGAATCCGTATTTTTATTAAATATTTTTTTAGAGAGTGTAAACATTGTCCTTGATACTGTATAATAGATATTTAAATGAATTGGTTGAAGCACAGGTTTTTAATCCTGCTTATTTTCCTGTTTGTCGCTGATATAGAAGCCTCCAACAGGTCGGAGGTTTACCAGGCATACATAAGCAATAATATGGAACTCTGGAAAAATGTGATGAACAGGATGAATTCGATAGAGGATAAAAGCAACGATTTGATCCTTGAACTGGTTAATTATCAATATGGCTATATAGGATATTGCTTAAGATTCAATAAAAAAGATGAAGCTGGAAAATTTCTTGATCTTATGCAGAAAAATATTTATCTCCTTGAAAAGCGTAACTTCAGATTATCAACAATAAATGCTTATAAATCTGCAATCTGTGGCTTCAGGATGGAATATAATATCCTTTCGATCCCATTTAACGGAATAAAAAGTATCAGGTATGCAAAACTGGCTCTTGAGCTGGATAGTAATAATTATATGGCATATATACAGAATGGTAATGTACAGGTTCATATGCCGGTATCGGCAGGAGGTTCAAAAAAACAGGGAATCAATTACTATTTCAAAGCAAGGGAAATCCTTGAAAAGGATACCGCCAATATAAAAGAGAACTGGAATTATATAAACCTTCTTATAGATATCGCACAGTCATATTGTTCTCTTAATGAATTTTATCCGGCAAAGGAAATTTATGAATATATACTTGTTCTGGAGCCCGGGTTCATATATGTACGGGACGATCTGTATCCACATCTTTTAAATAAAATGATGTTATGAAGATTAACTACAGCCAGACCGGATCCAATACAAGCTGTAAAGAGGCGCTGGTAATCAACCATGTTTTACAACCCGTTATTTTTAACGGTATCCCTGCTATACCTCCCGACTGGGGCGATGTATCAGTCAGGCTATGAAAGTACATATGATCTTTACCTGGTGTTCATTGAGGGACATAATACGGATATGACACGCGAAATGTCCAACCTGCCGGCTTATTATTCAAGGGCAGTTATGGTTAAATATACCTATACCTTTAATTTATAGTCACTTACAAATCAGTAAATGCTGTTCATGTCTTCTTATTCAAAGTCAACAAGGTATTTATACAAATCACTTTTTGTTGAAAGGATGACAGTGGTTGTTGAGTCAAATGTCCTCTCGAAGGTCTCCATCGATTTTACGAATGTGTAGAGGCCCCTTGCGGCAGCTGACTGGTCATATGCTCCAGCATAGATAGCTGTAGCGCGGGCATCAGCTCTACCCCGTATCTCTTCGGCTTTCCTGTAGGCTTCCGACTGAATCTTTTTCAGGTCCCGTTCTCTTTCACCGTTGATCTTTGAAGCTTCACCCTGTCCTTCCGATCTGAATTTTTCGGCAATACGGATACGTTCGCTTTTCATCCGCTCATAAACCTGGGTCTGCACTTCACTAACATAATTGATATGTTTCAGCCTGACATCCAATATTACTATTCCCAGATCGCTGGCCCTTTCATTTGATGAGTTAAGGATCATCTCCTGTATCTGCAGTCGCCCTACATTAATATCAATGAGTGTATCGCCTACCTCTTCTCCTATAGAACCGGATGAGGCGGGAATTCTGTTCACACTTCGCACAATTTCCAGGAGATCGTGGTTTGCAATATAATCACGTGTTTCTCCGTCGAGGATATCCGCCAGTCTTGATATAGCTCCTCGTTCATCGGTGAGTCTTTTGAAAAACTGCAGGGGGTCCGTTATCTGCCAGCGGGCATAAGTATCAACAAAGATGAATTTTTTATCCTTTGTCGGGATCTGGTTGGGATCGCCATCCCATTCCAAAAATCTCTTTTCAAAAAAATTGGCATTCTGAATAAAAGGCACTTTTATTTTCAGCCCGGGGGTTGTCTTTGCTTCACCTATTGGTTTTCCAAATTGAGTAATTACAACCTGCTCCGTCTCTTTCACCATAAAAACTGTTTCCAGGATCAATATAAGCGCAGCTATTAAGAGGACAATCTGGATTATGAGTTTTTTGTTTTTCATGATTTCCGGTATTATTTGTTTGTCATTTGCATCTGCAGCAGAGGAAGCACATTATTGCCATCTTCATCCGTGATAATTTTGTTTCCCAGTTTCGGTATCACACTCGCCATTGTTTCGAGGTAGATCCTTCGCTTGGTAACCTCAGGAGCTTTGATATATTCCCTGTACAGGGCATTGAACCTTGCTGTCTCACCAAGTGCATTGTTCACACGTTCTGTAGCATATCCTTCGGCTTTCTGGATTGTCTCTTCCGCCTCTCCCGTGGCTCTTGGTATGATTTTGTTATATTCCGACCTAGCCTGATTTAACAAAGTTTCCTTTTCCTGCTGTGCCTGGTTCACGGCATTGAAGGCATCCTTAACCGGATCGGGAGGATTTACATCCTGCAGTACTACCTGTTCTATCTTGATGCCCAGGGAGTATTCTGTGCATAATCTCTGTATCTCCGCCAGAACACTTGTTGCTATTTCAATTCTTCCAACCGTAAGTACTTCATTTACAGTTCTGTCGCCGACAATTTGCCTCACGCATGCTTCTGTTATATCACGCATGGTATTCACCGGTTCTCTTACCTTAAACAGGTACTTGTATGCATCGCTGATACGGTACTGGACAACCCATTCCACATCAGCAAGGTTAAGGTCCCCGGTAAGCATCAGCGATTCATCTGCAGTACCCACTTTTGTATACTGCGACTGTGATTGAATCCCGCTGCTTGTTGTACGAAAACCAAACTCCTCCTTATTCTGTCTTTCCACTGCTACCTTATACACTCTCTCAAGCATGGGGATCTTCAGGTGAAGTCCCGACCCCTCCTGCCTGATATATTTGCCGAAACGTGTTATAACGCCGACCTCTTCAGGTCTCACCTGGAAGAATGTCATCCAGAGGAGTATAATCAGTAGTAACCCGGAAATGATATACTTTAACCAGGGCATGATCTGGTCCCATTCCGGTGGTTTGCTTGTACTGCCAAATTGTTTGTATTCCATATATTTAACATTTGATATTTGTACAAAGATAACATTTATGATAAACTTATCCTTTTCTGATAACGGATCTTCCTAAAATGCAATGTCTTTCCAGGTGTCCGCGAGGATCTTTTATATTGAAAATCATTGCTTATTTTGTTTTTTGTATCTCAGATGGTCAATATGGAATAAATTGATCGTAAATTTGTCTATTAAAATAAATTAGTATATGATGAAACGCACTATTATTATCACAATTATTGTTTTCACAGCAATAACACTGGCACTGATTATTTTCAACAAAGTTATTTCAAGGGATAAGAGCCAGAATCTATATGCAGAAGCAAAAAGAGGTCTTCTTGAAATATCGGTGGCTAATTCCGGTGAGCTGTTGGCTGAAAAATCAGTTGAAATTAAAGGTCCCGAAATCGATATGGGAAATCAACGGCAGCGTGGAGGAGGACCAGGTGGTTTCAGCAGGATGCGCGCAATGAATTTTGAGATCCAGGATATTGTAGCTGAAGGCACAATGGTGAAAGAAGGTGACTATATTGCACAACTTGACAGGACTGAATATGACAACACTCTGAAGGATGAAATTGAAAACCTCACCACATTTACGGCAAACCTTGAGATGAAGATCCTTGATACAGCAGTAACCCTCACTGACCTGAGAAATGATATCAAAAATCAACAGTATGTCGTTGAGGAGGCAGAAATCACACTTGCCGAATCAAAATATGAACCGCCTGCAACAATACGCCAGGCAGAGATAAGCCTGAACAAAGCAGAGCGTAACCTTGAACAACTGAGAAAGAATTACACTCTTAGAAGGGCCCAGGCACTGGTAAATATTAATCAGCAGAAAAAGGCCTATGCCGATGGTACTGAGATGGTGCAGACCCTGCAGGAGTTCCTGTCGCAGTTTACAATAAGAGCTCCCTCTTCCGGCATAGTAATCTACAAGGAGGACTGGAACGGGACCAAAAGAAAATCAGGATCATCGATTAATCCTTTCGACAGGATTGTGGCTACTCTCCCTGATCTTTCCTCAATGATTTCTCAGACATATGTAAGCGAGATCGAAGTAAGCAAGATAAAGGAAGGACAGAAAGTAATCATTTCTATAGATGCACTGCCCGAAAAATCATTTACTGGTACAATTACCAGTGTCGCAAATATAGGTGAAGTGCTGCCTAATTCGGATGCAAAAATGTTCGAGGTACTTATTAAAGTGGATGGTTCCGATAATACGCTGAGACCTTCAATGACATCATGGAATAAGATCATAATCAATATTATTAATGATGTTGTTTACATTCCTACCGAATGTGTCAGAACAGGATCTGACGGTGTTACTTATGTATATACCAAGAAAGGCGATAAGCAGGTTGTGCTCCTCGGCGAGATGAACGATAAAAATATAATTGTAAAAGAGGGAATTGAGCCGGGCGACATGGTTTACCTGATTCAACCTGAAGAGCCCTGGAAATTCAAGATTACAGGGGAAGAACTAATCACTCAGAATTTAGAAGAATAAAAAAAACCGGTCATATAGTATGACGATATAACTGTACGACGGTACAACAGTTCGTGCGTTCGTATGTTCGTATGTTCGTGCGTAGATATTTTTCCTTTATTATATTTATAGAATTTTTAAGTACCTTGATATTGAAATTCGGCAAATAAATGTCTGAATTTCAATGGCATTTACTATTTATTAAATAATTTGCATAATGGAAATATTAAACAGAATACTGGAATTTGTGATTTTCCGTATAGGGGAATATGAGCTGAAGGTCTATACTCTGCTGGCCGCTTTACTGATCTTTCTGGTTACCAAATTTTTAATCTGGATAATTAAAATAGGGATAATCAGGAAACACTGGTTTACAAA
>CAZHRV010000095.1:0-2019 GCA_964535035.1 uncultured Rikenellaceae bacterium | reverse complement strand
GATCAGGCTGAAGCCCGTATTTCCCCAGTAATTCTTCATAAGGACCGTTACTTGCGTAAAAATCGCCAATACCTATCATCTTCATTTTTACCGGGTGTTCCTGGCTGCATAATTCAGCAATTGCGCTGCCCAGGCCACCGGCTATAAAATGCTCCTCTACAGTTACAATCCTTCCTGTTTCCCTAGCTGCTGACAGTATGAGTTCACGGTCAAGAGGCTTAATGGTATGAATGTCTATAAGGCGTACGCTGACGCCCGACTCTTCAAGGAGCTTTGCAGCTGCAACTGCTTTTGACAGTACTGTGCCGGTCCCTATCAAGGTCACGTCGGAGCCGTCTTTAATAACAATACCTTTCCCAAGATTGAAATCAACATCCTCCTCATAAAGCACCGGCATCTTGGGGCTTCCTATTTTCATATAGCATGGACCTACATGTTTTATCATGGCATGTACGGCTTTCCTGATTGTCACAGGGTCGCCGGGATTTATGATTGTCACTCCGGGGATTGTCCTGATAATTGCCACATCGTCAATTGAGTGGTGTGTGGAGCCAAGCTGATCATATGTAAGACTGGCACAACGTCCGACAACTTTGACATTCTGATTCATATATCCGAGATCATTCCTGAACATCTCAAAAGGACGTGCAGTAACGAATGGAGCGATAGCAGCAAAGACAGGTATCTTACCAGTTGTTGCAAGCCCGCTGGCAAAGCCAACAACTCCCTGCTCCATAATTCCAAATTCAAAATGTCTGTCAGGAAACTTTTTCAGGAAGTCACCCAGTCCCGAACCCGAACTGGAATCTGCTGAAAGTACAACTATATTTTGATTACTGCCGGCAGCCTCTAAAACAGCTTCTCCGAAAATCTTTCTAGGATCTTTAAGTTCATTAATCATAGTCCAGTCCCCTCCATTTTTGCCTTAAGCTGTTTCTCTATCTTATCAAGATCACGTTCCGCCTGTTCCAGTTCTTCGGGTTTTGCTTTCCAGTAATGGTAACTGACTTTGCCCTCCGCAAAGCTAAGCCCCTTCGATTTTAAAGTATCGGCTATTAAAACCGATGGTTTTCCCTTTTCAATTGGAGCCTGCTTTACATTGCGGATGATTAACTCCAGATCGTGACCATCAATAATCCTGACACCCCAGCCAAATGACCGCCACCTTTCGTCAAGTGGTTCATAGCTCATAACCTCAGTTGTAGGTCCGCTTATCTGAAGTTTGTTCCTGTCGACGAAAACGATCATGTTATCAAGCTTGTGCATTGAAGCAGCTGAGGCAGCTTCCCAGTTAGAACCTTCGGCAAGTTCCCCGTCGCCCATTAATACATAAACCTTTGCAGGTGATTTGTCAAGTTTTAAGCCGAGAGCCATACCCCCGGCGATCGATAATCCGTGACCAAGGGCGCCTGTATTTGTTTCAATTCCGGGAAGCTTGTGCATATTCGGATGTCCTGGTATCGGACTGTCAAGAGCGCCATAAGTATCAAGAATTGTGGCATCAAAAAATCCACGTTCGGCAAGTGCGGCATAGAGAACAAGACATTTATGTCCGGCTGACAGGACAAAACGGTCCCGCTCCGGCCATTTTGGATTACCCGGATCAATATTCAGCAAATTAAAATAAAGTGCAGTTACAATTTCTACTGAAGAAAGTGCTCCTCCAACATGGCCTGCCTTACCCGCCCGGATAAGCCGTAAAATATTTCGTCTTATATTTAGTGCTGTATGTTCCAGCTTCAGAATTTCCTTTGAGTCCATTTGAGTATAAAATAATATTCACATTACTTAAACCTGGTGGCTTTTAGCATACTCAACATAGCATGCTACCTTAGGTTCCGAAGTCGTTCCGGGTTGCCATATTGATTCCATCCATATCCTGACAATCTGTTTAGCTACTTCCACTCCAGTAGTGAATGCTCCAATGGTCAGAATATTAGCGTTATTACTCTTAATTGCCCGTTCGGCTGAATAAGTGTCGGAGCAAAGGGCTGCATATATCCCGGGTACCTTGTTTGC
>CAZHRV010000094.1:0-46093 GCA_964535035.1 uncultured Rikenellaceae bacterium | reverse complement strand
ACCTCAGGTTGAAGTTAAAGCCCGTCGTGTGGGAGGAGCTACCTTCCAGGTTCCCATGGAAATACGTACCGACCGTAAAGTAAGCATAAGCATGAAAAATATGATATCCTTTGCACGTAAAAGAACTGGCCACTCGATGGCTGAACGTCTTGCGGCAGAACTTATGGCTGCTTATAAGCTTGAAGGCGGTGCTTACAAGAAAAAAGAGGATACCCACAGGATGGCCGAAGCCAATAAGGCTTTTGCTCATTTCAGATTTTAATTGATATCAGCAGCAGCAGGTAAATGGATCAGAATTTAAAATATACCAGGAACATCGGAATCATGGCTCATATTGATGCCGGCAAGACCACTACGACAGAACGTATTCTGTTTTATACCGGTCGTACGCACAGGATGGGTGAGGTACATGACGGGAATGCCCAGATGGACTGGATGATTCAGGAACAGGAGAGAGGGATTACCATCACATCTGCTGCTACAACAACATTCTGGAAATATAAGGAAGAGGAATACAAGATCAATATCATTGATACTCCGGGGCATGTCGATTTTACCGTGGAGGTAGAAAGGTCACTTAGAGTCCTTGACGGCGCAGTGGCAGTTTTTTGTGCTGTCGGAGGTGTTGAACCTCAATCTGAAACTGTATGGCGACAGGCAGATAGATACCGGGTACCCAGAATAGCTTTTGTTAACAAAATGGACCGGGCCGGTGCCGATTTCTTCGGTGTTGTGCAACAGATGAGGGTAAAACTCGGATCTCACCCGGTGCCTATCCAGATACCGGTAGGTTCAGAAGAAGAATTCCGGGGTGTTATCGACCTTGTTAATATGAAGGCATATATGTATTACAACGATGCGGAGACAGGAACAAGGTACAATATTGAAGAGATTCCTGCCGACCTTATTGATGAGGCTGAAGAGTGGAGGGGAAAGCTTATTGAAGCTGTTGCTGAGGTCGATGATACCCTGCTTGAAAGATTTATCGAGGATCATGAATCAATATCGGTACAAGAGGTTCTGGCAGCATTGCGGAAATCGACAATATTGGGAGCATCAGTGCCGGTTATTTGCGGGGCAGCATTTAAGAATAAGGGTATACAACTCCTCCTTAATGCTGTTGCAGCATTCCTTCCATCACCGATCGATATTGGCGCTATAAAAGGAACAGACCCCAGGAATAATAATGATATCAAACGCGAGCCGGACAATGAAGAACCATTGGCGGCTCTCGCATTTAAAATAGCTACTGATCCTTTTGTGGGACGACTGGTTTTTCTGAGAATATATTCAGGAATCCTTCATTCAGGGGATACTGTCCTCAATATCCGGACAGGTAAAAGGGAGAGAATAAACCGTCTCTTCCAGATGCATGCAAACAAACAAAAACCAAAAGAGAGCGTATCAGCCGGTGATATTTGCGCCGGAGTGGGATTCAAAGATCTAAAAACCGGAGATACCCTCTGTGCAATACATAAACCAATTTTGCTGGAATCTATGGATTTCCCCGAACCGGTAATCGGTATTGCAATTGAACCAAAGACACAGGCGGATGTTGACAAACTGTCACTGGCGCTTAATAAACTGGCTGAAGAGGATCCTACATTCCAGGTGAAAATTGATCCCGACAGCGGACAAACAATAATACATGGTATGGGTGAGCTTCACCTTGAGATATTGATAGACCGCCTGAAGAGGGAATTTAACGTGGCATGCAACCAGGGTCCGCCTCAGGTTGCATACAAGGAGGCAATCACCTCTTCTGCAGAATTCCGGGAAGTGTTTAAGAAACAAACCGGTGGAAAAGGAAGGTATGCGGATATAACAGTGGAACTGATGCCTGCAGAGGATGGAATAAGAGGTCTCCAGTTTATAAATGAAATAAAAGGCGGGAATATTCCGAAGGAGTTTATTCCTTCAATCGAAAAGGGATTCACTGAAGCGATGTCAAATGGCCCGCTTGCAGGATTCCCGGTCGACAGCCTGAAAGTTATACTAAAAGATGGTTCGTATCATCCTGTTGACTCTGATGCACTTTCATTTGAAATTGCAGCCAAGCAGGCATTCAGACGTTTTGCAGGGAAGTGTCATCCGGTACTGCTCGAACCCATAATGTCAACAGAGGTGGTTACACCCGAAAAATATGTCGGCGATGTAATCAGCGATTTCAACAGGAGAAGAGGCAAGGTGGAAGGTATGGAATCGAAAGCAGGCTTAAGAGTCATCAGGGCAAAGGTACCTCTGGCTGAGAAATTTGGTTATGTTACAGTACTCAGAACCCTTACCTCCGGGAGAGCGACCTCAACAATGGAATTTTCTCACTTTGAAGAGGTGCCCACTGAAATAGCAAACAGAATTGTTGAAATTACTAAAGGAAAAATTCTTTAAAAATGAGTCAGAAAATTCGTATTAAACTGAAATCTTACGATCATAACCTGGTCGATAAATCTGCTGAGAAGATCGTAAAAACAGTAAAATCCACAGGTGCTGTGGTGAGCGGTCCCATTCCGCTACCAACACACAAAAAGATTTATACAGTCCTTCGTTCACCATTTGTGAATAAAAAGGCACGGGATCAATTCCAGCTTTCCTCTTACAAGAGGCTGCTCGATATATACAGCTCCACGCCAAAAACCATCGATGCTCTTATGAAACTTGAGCTTCCCAGTGGTGTTGAAGTGGAAATTAAAGTATGAAACAAGTAAAGATTATTATAAATGCAGGGATTAATTGGAAAAAAGGTTGGAATGACCTCCCTCTTCGATAAAGACGGGAAGAATATTCCTTGTACGGTGCTTCAGGCCGGTCCATGTGTTGTCACACAGATCAAGACAGTAGAAAAGGACGGCTATTTTGCTGTACAGCTTGGATTTGACGAAAAGAAGGAAAAACACACAACAAAGGCTGAACAGGGCCACTTTAAGAAAGCCGGCACAACTCCAAAAAGAAAAGTTGTTGAATTTACCGGCTTCAGTGAGGGCCAGGTTAAGGAGGGTGAGGTGCTTACTGCAGAGCTTTTCAAACCTGATCACTGGGTTGATGTAAGAGGCTGGTCAAAAGGTAAAGGCTTTCAGGGTGTAGTAAAACGACATGGTTTCAGCGGCGTTGGAGGTTCAACCCATGGTCAGCATGACAGGGGCAGAGCCCCCGGTTCTCTGGGAGCATCATCATTTCCTTCAAGAGTGCTTCCCGGAATGAAAATGGCCGGCCAAACCGGTTCAATAAAAGTAATGGCTATAAGTATGGAGGTTGTCAGACTTATGGCTGAGGAAAATATATTAATAGTAAAAGGATCAGTACCTGGTCCAAAAGGTGGTTACATAATAATTACAAAATAATGGAATTAGTGATTCTTAAAATAGATGGCAAGGAAACCGGAAGAAAGGTCAATCTTGATGATTCGATCTTCGGCATTGAACCTAATGACCATGCCATTTACCTGGATACTAAACAGTTCCTTGCAAATCAGCGCCAGGGTACCCATAAAACAAAGGAACGCAGCGAGATTACCGGAAGTACTCGTAAGATAAAAAGACAGAAGGGTACCGGAACAGCACGAGCCGGCAGTATTAAAAACCCTATCTTCAGGGGAGGAGGCCGGACATTCGGTCCGAAACCCAGGTATTACGGTTTCAAACTTAATAAGAAAGTGAAGCAACTGGCAAGAAAATCAGCACTTTCCTATAAGGCTTCAACAAATAATATCATTATCCTGGAGGACTTTTCATTCGAAGGCCCAAAGACAAAGGAAATGATCAAAATGGGTGACAATCTGAAAATTACCGATAAAAAATCACTTATTGTTTTATCGGAACAAAATAAAAATATATATTTGTCAGCCCGAAATATACAAGGGATTGAAGTTGTAACTGCCACAGAATTAAGTACGTACGAAATAATTAAAGCTTCAACTTTAGTATTTGTTGAGAGTGCAGTTGACGTTTTGCAGGCAACTTTTGAAAATTAGAAAATTTTGAGTGATGAATATTTTGCTTAAGCCGATAGTAACGGAAAAAATGACAAACCAGGGCGAAAAGTTTAACCGCTATGGTTTTGTTGTTGCCAGAAACGCAAACAAGTTACAGATAAAGAAAGCAGTTGAAGAACTATACGGAGTCACTGTTGACTCGGTTAATACCATGCGTTACGGCGGGAAAATAAAAACCCGTAATACAAAATCGGGACTTCTGAAAGGAAAGACTATTGCCACCAAAAAGGCAGTGGTTACTCTCACAGAAGGAAATACAATAGATTTCTATAGCAATATTTAAAATAGTATGGCAGTAAGAAAGATCAAGCCTGTTACACCAGGCCAGAGAAACAAGATCATCAGTGCTTTTGAGACTATCACAAGCACTGTGCCGGAGAAATCCCTCCTCAGGCCGCAAAAAAAGAGTGGAGGAAGGAATGTTAACGGCAGGCGGACTATGAGATACATCGGTGGCGGCCATAAGAAGATGTACAGGGTCATCGATTTCCTGAGGGATAAAGATGGTATTAATGCAACTGTTAAAACGATTGAATATGATCCTAACAGGTCATCGAGGATCGCTCTTGTTGTTTATGAGGACGGAGAGAAGAGGTATATTATTGCCCCTATAGGACTGAAGGCAGGCCAGAAGATCATGTCGGGCAAGGAGGCAACTCCGGATATTGGGAACACACTGTTCCTTAACGATATACCATTGGGAACTATAGTTCACAATATTGAGCTGAAACCAGGTAAAGGCGGAGCTCTGGCACGCAGTGCGGGAACTTATGCCCAGCTGTCAGCAAGGGAAGGTAAATATGCTACTATCAAGCTTCCTTCAGGTGAAACGAGAATGGTGCTTACATCATGCCGTGCCACAATAGGGACGGTATCCAATCCTGACCATAACCTCGAAAGATCAGGCAAGGCCGGACGTAATCGCTGGCTGGGCCGCCGTCCAAGAACAAGAGGAGTAGCAATGAATCCGGTTGATCATCCCATGGGAGGCGGTGAAGGAAGAGCTTCAGGAGGCCACCCGAGATCACGCAAAGGAATTCCTGCAAAAGGATACAAAACAAGAGATACAAAAAAGTATTCTGACAAGCATATTTTGGAAAGAAGGAAAAAATAAGTGATTCGATATGAGCAGATCAATAAAAAAGGGGCCTTTCATTGATTTTAAGCTTGAGAAGCGGGTTCTCGAAATGAATGAGAGTAATAAGAAATCAGTGGTCAAAACATGGTCGAGAAGATCGGTTATCTCTCCCGACTTTGTGGGACATACAGTTGCAGTTCATAACGGCAATAAGTTTATCCCTGTATACATTACCGAAAATATGGTGGGTCACAAACTGGGAGAATTTGCACCTACGAGAACATTCAGGGGGCATTCCGGTAATAAGTAATCAGTAATGTAAACATTGAAAAAAGAAGAATTAATGAGTGCGAGAAAAAGAAATTCAGCTGAAAAGAGAAAAGAGGCTTCAAGAACCAGATACCAGGCAGTTTTAAGAAACTGTCCAACCTCTCCGAGAAAGATGAGGCTTATTACAGACCTGATAAACGGACAGGATGTCAATAAGGCTCTTGATATCCTCAAATACAGCCCCCAGGAGGCATCACGCCCCCTGGAGAAACTGCTTCTTTCTGCTATTGCCAACTGGCAGGCGAAAAATGAGCATGTCAGGATCGAGGAAAGCAATCTCTATGTAAAAACAGTTAATGTCGATAGCGGCAGAACACTTAAAAGACTACAGACAGCACCGCAGGGCAGAGCATACAGAGTAAGAAAAAGATCAAACCATGTAACACTTGTGCTTGACAGTATGACTAAAGAAATTGAAAAAACATCAAAATAAAATATGGGACAAAAAGCAAATCCGATTGGTAACCGATTAGGTATAATAAAAGGCTGGGATTCAAACTGGTACGGCGGAAAAGACTTTTCAGGCAAACTGGTTGAAGACACAAAGATCAGGGAATACCTGAATGCCAGGCTTGCAAAAGCAAGTATCTCAAAAATAGTAATTGAGAGAACTCTGAAACTCATTACCGTTACAATTAATACCGCACGTCCGGGAATTATCATCGGAAAAGGCGGACAGGAGGTCGACAAGCTGAAGGAAGAACTTAAGAAGATAACCAGGAAAGAGGTTCAGATTAATATTTTCGAAGTAAAACGTCCCGAACTTGATGCAAATATTGTGGCCAATAACATAGCCAGGCAGGTCGAGGGTAAGATATCGTATCGCAGGGCAATAAAAATGGCAATAGCCTCGACGATGCGCATGGGTGCCGAGGGGATCAAGGTTGTGATTTCAGGCCGCCTTGGAGGTGCTGAAATGGCAAGAACAGAAACATATAAAGAGGGCCGGATACCGCTCCATACTTTTCGTGCTGATATCGATTATGCTCTGGGAGAGGCACATACAAAGGTTGGCCTGATAGGAATAAAAGTTTGGATATGCATTGGAGAGGTTTATGGAAAGAGAGATCTTAGTCCCAATATCGGGGCCAGGAACGCTAAAGGCAAAGGCCTCAAAAGAAAGGCAAAGAAGTAAAGAAACAGAATTGAAAAATATAACTACATAAGGCAATGTTACAACCAAAAAGGTCCAAATACAGAAGAGCTCAGAAGGGTAAAATGAAGGGCAATGCACAGAGAGGCAATCAGCTGGCATTCGGGTCGTTTGGTATAAAGGCTTTGGAACAAAGCTGGATCACCGGAAGACAGATTGAGGCAGCCCGACAGGCAGTGACACGCCACATGAAACGTGAGGGACAACTCTGGATAAGGATTTTCCCCGATAAGCCGATAACAAAGAAACCGGCTGAAGTACGTATGGGAAAAGGGAAAGGAGCCCCTGAGGGATTTGTTGTACCGGTCACCCCGGGCAGAATACTGATGGAAGCTGAAGGTGTCCCCTTTGATGTTGCCAAGGAAGCCCTCCGCCTGGGAGCGCAGAAGCTGCCCATAACAACTAAGTTTATTTTCAGACGCGATTACACAGAGTAAGAAATATATATACAGATGAAAACTTCAGAAATAAGGGAACTAAGCATATCTGATCTTATCGAACGCATCGATACGGAACAGACTATGCTCGTCCGCATGAAGCTGAACCACGCTATCACTCCACTTGACAATCCGCAGAAGCTTAAGCAGACAAAGATCACGATTGCACGCCTGCTTACAGAATTACAAAAAAGAGAATCAGAACAAAAATCTAAATAGCCCGATAATTGTAATGGAAAGGAAATTAAGAAAAGAACGTACAGGGATTGTTGTAAGTAACAGCATGGACAAATCGATCGTCGTCGCCGTTCAGAGGAAAGTGAAACACCCCATCTATGGCAAGTTCATTAACAGGACGAAGAAGTTAATGGCACACGATGAGGAGAATACATGCAAGGTCGGAGACACTGTAAAGATATCAGAGACCAGGCCTCTGAGCAAAAACAAATCCTGGAGATTAGTTGAAGTGATCGAAAGAGCCAAGTAATTATGATACAGCAGGAAAGCAGACTAACAGTTGCTGATAACTCGGGAGCGAAAGAGGTATTATGCATCAGAGTGCTCGGTGGTAGTAAGAAAAGGTATGCTACTGTCGGAGATACAATCATTGTGAGTGTAAAATCAGCCCTTCCTTCAGGTGAAGCAAAAAAGGGTACGGTGAGTAAAGCTGTCGTTGTAAGGACAAAGAAGGAGATACGTCGCTCCGATGGCTCCTACATAAGATTTGACGATAACGCTGTCGTCTTGCTTAATAACCTGAACGAAGTAAGAGGGACCCGTATTTTCGGCCCTGTCGCAAGAGAACTTCGCGATAAATACATGAAGATAGTATCATTGGCACCTGAAGTGTTGTAAAACAGATAGACAAATGCAAAAGAAATTACATATCAGGAAGGGAGAAACGGTTATGGTGATAACCGGCGAATCAAAGGGCCAGAAAGGAAGGGTCCTCGATGTTGACAGGAATAAGAACCGGGCTATTGTGGAGGGCGTGAACATGGTTTCAAGACACACCAAACCACACTCTGGAGCCCCCCAGGGAGGTATAATGAAAAAAGAGGCGCCGGTCCAGATTTCAAACCTTATGCTCATTGATCCCACATCAGGAAAACCCTGCCGTATTGGAAGAAAACTCAACAATAAAAACAAATTAGTGCGTTATTCAAAAAAATCAGGAGAGGAGATCAAGTAATGTACTTACCAACGCTGAAAACAAGATATAAGGATGAAATCGTCCCTGCAATGATGAAGGAATTCGGCTATAAAACCGTGATGCAGGTACCCAGGCTTGAGAAAATTGTTATTAATCAGGGTGTTGGCCAGGCTATTGCCGATAAGAAGCTTCTTGAATCAGGTGTTAAGGAATTAACAGATATAGCCGGACAAAAAGCTGTTCTTACCTATTCATCAAAGGATATTTCAAACTTCAAGCTGAGAAGGAACATGCCGATAGGAATAATGGTAACATTGCGAAAAGAAAGAATGTATGAATTCCTTGAAAGGTTGATTTCCGTTGCACTTCCGCGTATCCGCGATTTTAAAGGCATTAGCCCGAAACTTGACGGTCGTGGTAACTATACTCTGGGAATTACAGAACAGATAATATTCCCGGAGATTGATCTTGATAAAGTGGCAAAGATCATGGGCCTGCAGGTCACCTTTGTAACATCGGCAAAAACCGACGAGGAGGCCCTTGCTCTGCTCAGAAATTTTGGATTACCATATAAAACGTCTAAAAACTGATATTATGGCTAAAGAATCAATGATGGCACGGGAGGTGAAGCGTGCAAGACTGGTACAGAAATATGCTGCAAAAAGAGCTGCACTCAGAGCCGAGGGTAACTATGTCGGACTAAGCCGTTTGCCAAGGAACTCTAACCCAAACAGGCTGCACAACCAGTGCAGAATCACCGGTCGTACCAGGGGTTATATGAGACAATTCGGCGTAAGCAGGATAACCTTCAGGGAAATGGCCTCTTCCGGACTTATCCCGGGAGTGAGAAAAGCCAGCTGGTAATGTAATAATGAATATTAACTATATAATGAGGATAAAATGACGGATCCAATTGCAGATTTGCTGACCAGAATTAGAAATGCCATTATGGCTGGCCATAAGGTTGTGGAGGCGCCAGCATCCAATCTGAAAAAAGAGATTGCACGAATACTTTTTGAAAAAGGCTATATTCTCAGCTATAAGGTTATGGATAGTGATAATGGACAGGGGATTCTTAAAATTGCTCTTAAGTATAATCCCAAGAGCAAGAAGCCCGCCATTAAAGCATTACAACGGGCGAGCCGGCCCGGCCTCAGGCATTATGCGGGAGTTGACTCTATGCCAAGGGTCCTTAACGGACTGGGAATTGCAATAATTTCAACTTCCAGGGGACTTATGACCGACAAAGAGGCAAGGAAAGAAAAAATAGGCGGTGAAGTGTTGTGTTATGTTTACTAAAAAGGAGGAAAGCTTAATGTCACGAATAGGAAATTTACCTGTAAACCTGCCGGAAGGAGTTACTGTAAGCATCAGTGATACTAATGTGGTTAATGTGAAAGGACCTCTGGGAGAGTTGAATAAGGCTGTTGACAAAGACCTGAAGGTTGAAGTGGTGGATAACCAGGTCGTAATATCAAGACCATCAGACTCTAAAAACCATAAATCAATGCATGGTCTTTCCAGGGCACTTATTGCCAATATGGTGACAGGTGTTTCGGAAGGATATAGAAAAGAACTCGAACTTGTAGGTGTCGGTTACCGTGCTGAAGCTAAAGGACAACAACTGGAAATGAGTCTGGGTTATTCCCATGAAATTATTTTCGAGCTTCCGAAAGAGGTGAAAGTTGAAACAAAAACCGAAAGAAGGAGTAATCCTATTATCACACTTTCCTGTATTGATAAGCAGCTTATCGGACATGTGGCCGCGAAAATCAGATCTCTCCGCCCCCCGGAACCTTACAAGGGCAAAGGAATAAGATTTGTCGGAGAACATATCAGGAGAAAAGCAGGGAAGTCTGCGAGTGTTTAATCTGGTAAAAGTTAAGAGAAATGGCTTTAACTAAGTTTGAAAAAAGAACAAGGATCAGGAAGAGGATCCGTAATAAAATAACCGGTACTGCCGATACTCCGAGAGTAGCAGTTTATCGCAGTAACAAACAGATTTATGCCCAGGTAATTGACGACCTTAAGAGGATTACCCTTTTGTCAGCTTCATCAAAAGAAAAAGAAATTGCAGACATTACTGGCATTAAGAAAACGGAACAGGCTAAGCTAGTAGGCAAACTGCTTGCTTCAAAGTGTAAAGAAAAGGGTATTATAAAAGTTGTTTTTGACAGAGGCGGCTATAGATATCACGGAAGGGTAAAATCATTGGCAGATGCAGCCCGCGAAGGCGGATTAAAATTTTAATAAACCATGATAGAAGGCATTAGAAAAGTAAAAACAAGCGACCTTGAGCTGAAGGACAGACTGGTAAGTATCCAGCGGGTTACAAAGGTTACTAAAGGAGGACGAACATTCAGTTTTTCGGCAATTGTGGTTGTCGGAAATGAAGATGGTATTGTGGGACATGGCCTGGGTAAAGCCAGTGAAGTAACGACAGCAATTGCCAAAGGTATCGAGGATGCAAAGAAAAACCTTATTAAGGTGCCGGTGATAAACGGTACTATACCTCATGAACAGATTGCCAAGTTCGGAGGGGCAAAAGTATTGATCAAACCGGCATCTGAAGGTACCGGAGTAAAAGCAGGTGGTGCTATGCGTGCAGTGCTTGAGAGCGTTGGCGTCAGGAATGTGCTCGCTAAATCAAAGGGATCTTCAAATCCCCACAACCTGGTGAAAGCTACTTTTGCTGCTCTCCTGGAAATGCGCGATGCATTCTCCATAGCTGAGCACAGGGGAATAAAAATGGAACAAGTTTTTAATGGTTAGAAAAGCAAATTGCAATGGCAAAAATTCGTATTACCCAGGTGAAAAGCAAAAACGGGAAGCCCGAGAGACAGAAAAGAACTCTTGAAGCTCTCGGTATACACAAACTGAACCATAGTGTTGTACATGAAGCCACACCCCAGATACTGGGTATGGTAAAAAAGATCAGCCACCTGGTTAAAGTGGAAAATATTTAAAAACATATATATAGAATACAGTTATGGATCTGAGTAACTTAAAACCTGCTAAAGGATCGGTGAAGAAAAACAAGCGTCTTGGCCGGGGACAAGGTTCGGGCAGAGGAGGAACATCAACCAGAGGACATAAAGGCGCAAAATCAAGATCAGGTTATAGTAAGAAAATAGGATTTGAAGGAGGCCAGATGCCTCTTCAGAGACGTGTTCCGAAATACGGTTTTAAAAATGTTAACCGCAGGGAATATAAAGGTATTAACATTGGTATCCTGCAATCGCTGGCTGAAAAGAACAAACTGGAGAAAATTGATCCTGAAGTACTTGTTTCGGCCGGACTTATTTCTAAACATTCACTGGTAAAGATACTGGGGAAAGGGACACTCGAGAAGAAGCTCGAAGTACATGCTCATGCATTCAGCAAATCAGCCGTAACAGCAATTGAAGCCAAAAAAGGAACCGTTATAAAACTGTAATTCCATGAGACTGTTCCAGACAATAAAGAATATTTTCAAGATAGAGGATCTCCGTGCAAGATTACTGTATACACTCGGAATAATATTGTTATACAGGCTTGGTAAATATATCACTCTCCCCGGAATCGACCCTTCACAGCTTGCGGGATTGAAAAGCCAAACCTCCTCAGGTATTATGGGATTGCTCGATATGTTCTCGGGCGGAGCCTTTTCCCAGGCTTCTATTTTTGCACTCGGCATCATGCCCTATATCTCTGCCTCCATTGTCGTTCAGCTTCTGGGAATAGTATTTCCCTATTTTCAGAAACTGCAGAAGGAGGGTGAGAGTGGAAGAAGGAAAATGAACCAGTATACAAGATATCTTACAGTTGCTATCCTTGTACTGCAGGCTCCTACATACCTGGTTAACCTTCATGCCCAGCTTCCCGTTTCGGCGTTTATTACTTCAGGGACGTTCTTTACTGTCTCTTCGGTTATAATACTAACAGCCGGAACAATGTTTGTCATGTGGCTGGGCGAAAAAATTACCGATAAGGGTATCGGGAACGGGATATCACTTATTATAATGATAGGTATTGTAGCCCGGATGCCTTCACGCTTTGTATTTGAGGCAGGAACAAAAATGAACGGAGCCGGCGGAGCAATTGCCCTGATAGTGGAAATAGTGATATTGTTTGTGGTTGTACTTGGTACAATACTTCTTGTTCAGGGAACACGACGTATTCCTGTCCAGTACGCAAGAAGGATCGTTGGAAACAAACAATATGGAGGAGTACGTCAGTATATCCCGTTAAAGGTAAATGCTGCAGGAGTTATGCCGATAATATTTGCCCAGGCCATAATGATGCTCCCGATAATAATTGCTGGTTATGCAGAATCAGGTTCAGGATTTGTTGTTGCCTTCTCAAATATGTACGGTTTCTGGTATAACCTGGTTACAGCCATACTGATTATAGCATTTACATATTTTTATACAGCCGTTACAATTAATCCTGTGCAGATGGCTGAAGATATGAAGAAAAACGGGGGTTTTATCCCGGGGGTTAAACCGGGCAGAAAAACAGTTGATTTCTTTGATACAATAATGTCGAGGATTACACTGCCTGGTTCAATATTCCTTGCGATAATAGCTATACTTCCTTCTATAGCCGTACAGGCGGGTGTAACACCCCAGTTCGCACAATTTTATGGTGGAACTTCTCTGCTGATACTTGTAGGAGTTATCCTTGATACCCTACAACAGATTGAAAGTCACCTGCTTATGCGTCATTATGATGGTCTTATGAAAACAGGACGCATAAAAGGCAGGGCAGGTTCAGTTACATCAATTTAATTTAGTATAATGTTCTTTGATGTTGTATTTTAAAACTGATGAAGAGGTTGGGTTGTTGAAAGAAAGCAATGTACTGGTGTCAAAAACACTTGCTGAAGTTGCTTTGCATATTCAACCCGGGGTAACCACCCTCTTTCTTGATAAGATTGCTGAAACATTTATACGCGACAATAATGCGGTTCCGGCGTTCAAAGGTTATGGCGGCTTTCCCAATACCCTCTGCACATCAGTCAATGATGAGGTGGTTCACGGTATACCATCAGATTATTCATTGAAGGAAGGAGATATTATCTCAATTGACTGTGGTGTCATCCTTAACGGATGGTATGGCGACAGTGCCTATACATTTGCGGTTGGAGAAGTTAAAGAGGAGGTAAAACGACTCCTTGAATATACAAAAGAATCGCTTGAGGAGGGTGTAAAGGCCGCCGTCGCAGGAAACAGAGTGGGAGATATCTCTTCAGCTGTTCAGGCAAAAGCTGAAAGCGGCGGATTTACCGTTGTTCGTGAACTTGTCGGCCACGGTATAGGAAGGAAATTACATGAACCTCCTGAGGTCCCGAACTTCGGTAAAAGAGGTACAGGTCCCAAGATGGAAAAAGGTCTGGTAATATGCATAGAACCAATGATTAACATGGGGAATAAGGAAACCTTTCAGACAAGAGACGGGTGGACAATAAAAACTGCTGACGGAAAACCTTCAGCACATTTTGAATATGCCGTGGCTGTCAATAAAGGTAAAGCAGACCAGTTGACAACATTTGAATTTATTGTAGAAGTTTTAAATAAATTGTAATTGTATGGCCAAACAACCGTCAATAGAGCAGGATGGTACTATCATTGAAGCCCTTTCGAATGCTATGTTCAGGGTTGAACTCGAAAACGGGCATGTGATAACTGCACATATCTCCGGGAAAATGAGAATGCACTATATTAAGATTCTGCCGGGAGATAAAGTAAAGGTGGAAATGTCACCATACGACCTGACAAAGGGAAGAATTACATTCAGGTATAAATAAGAAAGAATTAAGATAATGAAAGTAAGAGCATCTGTTAAAAAGCGCAGCGTTGACTGTAAAATTGTCAGAAGAAAAGGGCGCATTTATATTATAAACAAGAAAAATCCAAAGTTCAAACAGAGACAGGGATAATTTGACTAATTTTGCAACTTATTTAAAAAAAGATAAATATGGCACGTATTGTTGGGGTAGATTTACCAAAGCATAAAAGAGGCGAAGTTGGCCTGACGTATATTTACGGAGTAGGCATAAGCACTGCCCAGAAGGTACTCGATAAGGCAGGTGTCGACAGAAATATCAAAGTTGAGGATTGGACTGATATTCAGATAAATTCGATCCGCAAGGTTCTGAACGAGAATTATAAGCTCGAAGGAGAACTCCGTTCAGAAACACAGTTGAACATAAAAAGGCTTATGGATATCGGGTGCTATCGCGGCGTTCGCCACAGAATAGGCCTTCCGGTAAGGGGACAGAGTACAAAAAACAATGCCAGAACACGTAAGGGAAGAAAGAAAACTGTTGCAAACAAGAAAAAAGCTACTAAATAATTCATAATTATGGCAAAGAAAACCGGAGCAATGAAAAAGAGACTGGTTAAGGTGGAACCTACTGGTCAGGCTCATATTCATTCATCATTCAATAACATAATAATTACGCTCACAAATAATTCCGGTCAGGTTATCTCATGGGCATCTGCTGGCAAAATGGGGTTTAAAGGTTCAAAGAAAAACACCCCTTATGCTGCACAGATGGCATCGGAAGAGTGCGGGAAAGTAGCTTATGAACTTGGCCTGAGAAAGGTAAAAGTGTATGTAAAAGGACCAGGGTCAGGCCGTGAATCAGCAATCAGGGCAATAGCAAACACTGGTATCGAAGTTGCCGAGATAATTGATGTAACACCTATGCCTCATAATGGTTGCCGGTCTCCCGGAAGAAGAAGAGTATAAAGAATATTTCGATTTTTTACCTGTAAAAATTAACATTAAAATGGCAAGATATACCGGCCCAAGATCAAAAATAGCAAGAAAATTCGGGGAACCGATCTACGGACCCGATAAACACCTGGATAGAAAGAATTTCCCTCCGGGACAGCATGGCATGGTCAAAAAAAGGAAGAAGACCTCTGAATATGGCCTGCAGCTGAGGGAAAAACAGAAGGCGAAATATACATACGGCATCCTGGAAAAACAGTTCCGTAATACATTCGAAAAGGCATCTCGATCTAAAGGTGTTACCGGCGCTGTTCTTCTTCAATTACTTGAATCGCGTCTCGATAATGTTGTTTACCGTCTGGGTGTAGCACCAACAAGAGCCGGTGCACGTCAGCTGGTTTCCCACCGTCATATTACAGTCAATGGAGAGGTCGTAAATATTCCCTCTTTTCAGCTTAAAGCCGGCGATATTATCGGTGTCCGTGAAAAATCAAAATCTCTCGAAAGCATCGTTGATTCTCTTACAACACGAAAAAGCTCAAAACTCCCATGGCTTGAATGGGATGAGACACAATTGGCAGGCAAATTCATGAATGTGCCTGAACGTACTGATATTCCTGAAGATATTAAGGAACAACTGATAGTCGAATTGTATTCAAAATAATAATAATAAGATAAATCCTATGGCCATATTATCATTCCAGAAACCCGATAAAGTAATCATGCTGGAAGCGGATGACAAGCTCGGAAAATTCGAGTTCCGTCCTCTTGAACCCGGCTATGGCATTACTGTGGGCAATGCATTGAGAAGAATACTCCTCTCTTCACTCGAAGGTTATGCCATAACAACGGTTAAAATCGATGGTGTTGATCATGAATTCTCTACCATCAAAGGCGTGATGGAGGATGTGACAGAAATTATCCTGAACCTTAAACAGGTTAGATTTAAGAGAATAGTGGATGATGTTGATAATGAAAAGATCACAATAAAGATCCACAACCAGGACCTCTTTAAGGCAGGTAATCTGAACAATGCTCTCACCAGCTTTGAGGTGCTCAATCCCGATCTTGTCCTTTTCAGAATGGAATCAGGTACCAAAGTGCAGATTGAGTTCACTATCGGTAAAGGAAGAGGATATATCCCTGCTGAGGAAAATGAGCCTGTTGATGCGGAATTTGGACTTATTGCTATTGACTCTATATTCACTCCCATCAGGAATGTAAAATACTCCGTCGAGAACTTCCGGGTTGAACAAAAAACTGACTATGAGAAGCTCCTCTTCGAGATAGAGACAGATGGCTCTATACATCCGAAAGATGCACTTAAAGAGGCAGCCAAGATCCTTATTTATCACTTTCTTCTTTTCTCAGATGAGAAGATAACTCTGGATTCGGATGACAAGCTCGCCAACGAGGAGTTTGATGAAGAAGTATTGCATATGCGGCAGCTCCTTAAAACAAAGCTGATCGACCTCGATCTCTCCGTCAGAGCCCTGAATTGCCTGAAAGCTGCTGAAGTTGAGACACTGGGAGATCTTGTAAAGTTCAATAAAAACGATCTTCTGAAATTCAGGAACTTCGGAAAGAAATCACTTACAGAGCTTGATGAGCTGCTTGAATCCATGAATCTCTCTTTTGGTATGGATGTAAGTAAATATAAACTTGATAAAGATTAATTTGAATTTTTGAGGATAAAACAAAATGCGACATTCAAGAACTTTTAACCATTTAGGAAGAACGAGTTCACACAGGAAGTCAATGATGGCTAATATGGCTTCATCACTGATCCTTCATAAAAGAATCACCACTACTGTTGCCAAAGCCAAAGCACTTAAGACCTATGTAGAGCCGCTCATTACTAAATCGAAGGAGGATTCCACACACTCCAGGAGAGTGGTATTCAGCTATCTGAAGGATAAGATCGCTGTATCGGAATTATTCAGGGAGATATCCGTTAAAGTTGCAGAGCGGCCAGGTGGATATACACGTATTCTGAGAACAGGCAACAGGATTGGGGATAATGCCGAAATGTGCATTCTTGAGCTTGTAGATTATAATGAGACCATGCTTGGCGGAGGTGATACAGCTAAATCCAAAACAGGAAGAAGAAGAAGATCAGCAAAGAAAAAAGCTGAAACACCTGTAAGGGGAAAAACAAAGGCTGCCGACATACCTGAAGAGGTTACTGAGGATACTGAAGCAGCATCAGAAGAGGTAACTTCAGAAGAAACAACTTCAGAAAAAACAGATTCAGAAGTAGCAGCTTCAGAAGAGACACTCTCCGAAGAAGCAAAAACGGAGGATACAACACCGGAAGAAGAAGGGAAACCAGAGTAAAATCAAGAGGTCTTGAAAAGATATTAAAATGAAAGGGATAATTCGATATCCTTTTTTTGTATATTGCACAAATGTTTAATAAAAAATTAAATTCCTATGAGTCAAATAGTTAGTGTACATGCTCGTGAGATACTTGATTCCCGCGGCAATCCAACGATTGAAGTTGATGTAATGACAGCCAGTGGTTATTTTGGACGTGCTGCAGTGCCATCAGGCGCATCAACAGGTGAAAATGAAGCTTTGGAGTTAAGGGATGGCGATAAAAGCCGTTACCTGGGCAAGGGAGTCTTGAAGGCGGTTCAAAATGTTAATAATGTCATCGCAGAAGAGATAAACGGGATGGATATTACAGACCAGGCAGGGATCGATAAGAAGATGATCGACCTTGATGGTACAAAAACAAAAAGCAACCTTGGAGCAAATGCCATTCTGGGTGTTTCACTTGCTGTTGCGAAAGCATCTGCCACACTTCATGGACTACCCCTGTTCCGTTATATAGGAGGTACAAATGCAGTTGTTATTCCCGTGCCGATGATGAATATTATCAACGGAGGATCTCATTCCGATGCACCTATTGCCTTCCAGGAATTTATGATTAGACCCATTGGCGCTCCTTCGTTTAAAGAGGGTCTGAGAATGGGTGCCGAGATATTTCACCACCTTAAAAAGGTCCTTAAAGAGAGGGGATTAAGCACTGCTGTCGGTGATGAAGGAGGCTTTGCCCCAAACCTTAACGGAACTGAAGACGCACTTGATACTATCTTGAAAGCAGTTTCAGCAGCCGGCTACAAACCAGGTATTGATGTTACAATCGCACTCGATCCTGCTGCCTCAGAATTCTATGAGGAAGGAATTTATAATTATACCAAATTTGAGGGTCCGAAAGGAGCAAAGCGCACATCTAAAGAACAGGTTGATTATTTTGAAAAATTAATATCCAAGTACCCGATAGATTCCATTGAGGATGGTATGGCTGAGAGCGACTGGGAAGGCTGGAAGTTACTGACTGAAAGGATTGGAAAAAAATGCCAGGTTGTCGGGGATGATGTTTTTGTTACCAATATCAATTACCTGAAAAAGGGGATAGAGATGGGTTGTGCAAACTCAATACTTATCAAGTTAAACCAGATCGGCACCCTGACAGAAACGCTTGCATGTATTGAAATGGCCCATAAAGCCGGTTATACTACGGTTGTATCACACCGTTCGGGTGAAACGGAAGATACAACGATTGCAGATGTAGCTGTTGCCACGAATTCAGGCCAGATAAAAACCGGATCATGCAGCCGTACCGACAGGATGGCGAAATACAATCAGCTTCTCAGGATCGAGGAGATGCTGGGCGAACTGGCTGTGTACGGATATAAGAAATAGCACACAAATTGCGGAACAGGGGGGCTATGGGGAGTTATTAACAATTGTTAATAACCTTTGTTTATATCGGGTTTACAACAAGGAACCTATTCAGTTGGTTTTTTTTGATTTTTGAATTATTTTTGATCTATCGGGTGAGCGATAAAAGACTGCTCGAAAGATATGGAATCGGAAAAGGTTACTTAAATGAAGCACAATCCGGTTCGTTCAGGCCTCCGGGTCTGCATATTAAGAGAGCCGAAGTCCGAACTAAGGAGCCACAAGTTCCGGATGTTCGGTAAGTCGTCGAAAACCGGAAACGTTCTTTCAGCGATTGAGTCACAGGGCCTCAGAAAACAAAGGGTTTCGGCCTGGAGTAATCTGAAACCGGAGCCATTACCTTCGGGAAATGTGCACCGGAGCCTGAATGACACTTCTTCCCGGAATGTCCCGCTGTAAAGCGGGAACAAAAGGAAAGCCGGAAGGTTCTGCTGTAACAAGCAAAACCGGAAAGCCATGGGTTGCAGGAATCCCGCTCTGCGGGAGAATGCAGCCGGTCAGAATAACAGTAACCCGACGCCGTTAACGGCTTCGGCCGAAAACGGTGAATGGGAACTACTCTTCGGAATAGTTCCCATTATTGTTTTATATAATTTGATCTTTTAAATCCACCCCAAATCCTTCCACAGAGAGAGATTATTTTATGTCAGTCATTATGAGGAATCCCGATATAATGTCGGAATGACGAAGCAATCTTTTTCCTCTATTGATTATTATCTTATATCTTTAACATTCACTTTGTCATTATGGCCTATCACGGACTTGCAGATTTTATTACCGACCTTAAAAAACACCGGGAGATACATTGCATAAGTAAATTCGTGGACCCGGTGCTCGAAATAACCGAAGTAGCTGACCGGGTAAATAAAAATAACGGTAAAGCCCTGCTTTTTGAAAATACTGGAACAAGCTTTCCTCTGCTGATAAACGCCTTTGGTTCAGATGCCCGTTTGACCATGGCCCTCGGCAGGAAAGAGATAGATTCAGCAGCCAGTGAAATAATATCACTGTTTGATATTGCTCAGGGGAACCTCTTAAAAAAGATCTCATCAGTGATTACTATCTCGAAAATCCTGCCTTCACGGATCAGAGGAAGGGGTACCTGTCAGCAGGCAATAAACAGGATTCCTGATCTGGGCAAACTGCCGGTTCTGAAATGCTGGCCCCATGACGGCGGCCGTTTTATAACCCTTCCCATAGTGCACACCATACATCCCGAGACAGGTAAAACAAATGCTGGCATGTACAGGATGCAAATACTTGGCAAAGATACTACTGCCATGCACTGGCAGCTTCATAAAACCGGGGCCCGGCATTTTGAAGCATGGAGGAAATCCGGTCTTAAGATGCCTGTTTCAGTTGCCCTCGGGGGTGATCCTGTTTATACATATGCGGCAACTGCTCCCCTGCCGGAAAACATTGATGAGTATCTTCTCGCAGGATTTCTGAGAAAGAAAAAGGTGAAACTGGTAAGATGTATAACAAACAACCTGCGGGTTCCTGCTGATGCCGACATAGTTATTGAAGGTTATGTGGATACTTCAGAAGAACCTGTTATGGAGGGCCCTTTTGGTGATCATACAGGATTTTATTCTCTGGCCGACAGATACCCGGTGTTTCATGTTACCTGTATAACACATTCAAAGAAAGCAGTTTACCCTGCTACTATTGTCGGAATCCCTCCAAATGAAGATGCATGGCTGATTAAAGCAACAGAAAAAATCTTCCTCCCTCCTCTTAAGGTAGTTCTGCAGCCTGAGATTGATGACTTTCATATGCCCGAAGCTGGTGTTGCCCATAATCTGGTTATAGTAAAGATAAATAAAACATACCCGGGACAGGGGAGAAAAGTCATTGGCACATTTTACGGAACAGGTCAGCTAATGCTGACTAAATACCTTGTAGTTGTCAGCGGTGATGTTAATATAAGAAATTACCGGGAACTGATACAGCATGTTTTTGAGAATGCCGATTTCGGACATGATCTTTTATTCACATCCGGACCTCTTGATGTTCTTGACCATTCATCTGACACCTTTGCCTTCGGAGGTAAGCTCGGTGTTGATGCCACGGTAAAACTTAACGAGGAATTATCCGGAAGATCCCTTCCTGAACCTTCATCATCCGACGAACTCGCAGGTAATATAAGGGAAAACATACTGAAAAAAAATAGTAACATTAACATTCTGAACGACTTGCCGATTGTGATAACAGGATTATGCCAGAGTGAAGATCCAATAGCATCTGAAAAATCAAAGAAGTATTTCAAACAGAACGAAATGAAAGGTCTTTTCAGGTTGGTACTCTCAGTTGACCATACTGTAGATGTTAATGACCTCTTTTTGGTTGCCTGGCAGATACTTGGTAACTCCGATCCCCGGAGAGATATTGAATATATTTCTGATAATTCACTTTTCATTGATGGGACAATTAAATCCTTCCGCACCAAAGGATTTCCACGCAGATGGCCGAATATTGTATGCTCAGATAAAGAAACGATACAGCGGATAGATAAGAAATGGAATTCTCTTGAAATAGGAGCATTTATTCCATCTCCATCCCTTAAGAATTCTGCCATGTGCCGCGATGGAGGCGATGAAGTCCTGATCACAAAGGTCTGATATCATTAATTCCGGACTCCTTCAGGTTTTAAGTAATGATTTTTAATCTATTTTTGCAGTATCTGATGGTACTTCAAAATTATATATATAGCCATAATCTGCTTTCTGGTTGTACCGGATATACAAATGGTTTGCCGCCTGAAAATTCAATTGGCGGCCTTTCATCATATACGATTTCCTATATAGTTTTTGGTTTATTACTTGTTCTGGCAATATACCTGATAATAATGCTGCAAACGAGGTACCTCATCAAAACAAGAAAGATGCTGAACCAAAGAGAACAAACCCTGGACCAGGTTAAAAAACAGAATGTTGAGCTGGGGATTAAAGACAAGAATTTAACTGACAGTCTGATTTATGCCCAGAGAATACAGGAAGCGCTTCTTCCTTCGGAAGAGTATTTCAGAACACATTTCAAGGATTCCTTCATATTCTTTCGTCCAAAAGATATAGTAAGCGGAGATTTTTACTGGATAGAAGAGATAGGAGACAAGATATTTGTTGTAGGGGCAGATTGCACAGGACATGGTGTGCCTGGAGCACTTATGTCGATGATAGGGCTGGAGATCATTGAAAAGACGATTAACAAAGACAAGATAAATTCACCATCTGAGATACTGGCTGTTCTTAACAAAGAGCTTGAAAAGACTTTCAGCAGGGAAAAGAATATCGGTACGATAATCAGGGATGGCATGGACATAAGTCTCTGTGTAATAGATAGGTGCACCAGGAAAGCTGAATATGCCGGGGCATTTTTACCGCTTTACCTGATACGCGACAATTCACTTATTGAAATAAAAGGTGATAAGCTTATTATTGGCATGAATCCTTCAGGTATCTCATACACCAATCATGTGTTTGATCTTAAGGATAATGATATATTTTACATCTTTTCCGATGGTTATGTAGATCAGTTCGGGGGCAGAGAGAATAAAAAGTTCATGTATCGAAGATTCAGGTATCTTCTGACTACAATACACCGGTTTCCTTTGGATGATCAGAAAGCAATTCTTGATGAGAACATCAATACATGGATGGCAGGGAATCCCCAGATAGATGACATAATGGTAATTGGATTTAAGCCCTTTTCTGAGGGACAGCCTAAATAAATTTCTTGATCTTGTCTATAAGCGCTGATGGCTGGAAAGGCTTGCTGATGTAATCGTCAATTCCGGAAGAGATACATTTTTCCTTATCGCCTAACATGGCATTTGCTGTGATTGCTATTATCGGAACATGAGTGTTTGTACTGGATTCCAGTGCTCTGATCTTTTCGGCGGCAACAAGTCCGCTCATTACAGGCATCTGAATATCCATGAGAATAAGATCATAGCTTGTTGTCCCGAATTTATCAAGTGCCTCCTTCCCGTTGGAAGCGGTATCAATACTGTGAACGAGTGGCTTTAGAGTCAGGTGAGTGATCTTCTGGTTTATCAGATTATCTTCAACAAGAAGGATCTTAATGTTTTTCATTTCTTTATGGATCTTCTCCTTTTGAATCAGTTCTTCAATTTTTGGAGAAGCAATATGTTGTTTCTGTTCTTTGACAATATTTCCAAAAGGCAGGCTGATATTCAGTACAGCGAAATTATTTCCAAATTCCTGCCTGAAAAAGCCCTTTTTGAAGGATATCAGCCTGGCTGCAAGACTCATTTCTCCCTTCTCTTCATTAATCAACACAATACTTTTATCGGTCTGGATTCTGAGTCCCAAAAGAGTCTCTCTTTCAGTCTCTTTCTCTTTTGTCAGGCTGATGGTAACTTTTGTTGGTCTTCCGGAATCATAATTCTCAATTGTGTTGAAGATATCCAGAAATATCTGCTTCAGGATAATGGGATCGCCGAAACATTCAAAATCACTGAATTCCTTTTTATTAAGTATAAAATCAATGCTGGCTTTATCTTTAAGGCTGTAAAGTTCTATTGTATTTTGTATTGTTGAAAGAAGATTGAATCTGATAAATTTTCTGGGTTCAAGGCTCAGATTTTCGGCCGACTGCATTGTTAATTCATTAACAGTAGTGACCATATTTTTCGTTGATGCAACAAATGTTTCGAGAAGCTCTTTCTGCTTCTGCTCCAGATCCGATTCAAGGAGCATATCAGTGATGATAACAAGGTTATTAAGAGGCTCTCTTATCTTATGTGAGAAGTTGTTTATCACATCATCTTTCTGTTCATTTGAAGAAGACACATCAATAATAGAGTTCCTGGCTCTGTTAAGAAGAGCAGAGGCTTTTTTAATAAGATATAGACCTATACAGGCAGCAATTATTACAACGATACCGGCGATAAGCTTCATATTGAGCATTAACAAAATGACGGCTATTATCAGTGCGGATATTGCGGCATAGGAAAGAGTCTCAACATGCTTCCGGTTTTTTCCATAAACCTCATCTGTCGATTGATTCAAATCATTATTATTACCATTTCCGGATTTACTGGTCATATCTGATTCTATTGGATTCCCGTAAAAATAAACAAAATATAAATAGAATATACACCCGCCGGATTTAACTTCCTTTCACGGAAAACGTTATTTTTGCTATTGCGGTATGATATTTGAACTAAAAAGTCTAAATATGACTGCTATGAAAATGAATCTCGGGATAGCCATAATCTTATTTGCCTTTGCTATAAACCATACAGATGGTCAGGTTAAGGAGACTATGGTTAAGTATACTCCTGATTTCAAGTTTAAGGATGGCATTTACCTCAATTTCGACCAGGTAAAGGGGAATAACCCTATACCTAAAGCAAAACTTCTGACATCAACCGATTATAACGACAGGGAGTTCTTCAAAAAGCTTATTGAATCAGGGAAGATCTATTTTTATGATAACATGGGCATCAGGCAGGAGATTGTTACCAACACAATTTGGGGTTATGCACGTAACGGGGTATTATACATACAGATACAGGAGACCTTTAACCGGATAACCTTTGTGGGCAGCATATGCCATTTTGTCGCTGATATTACAACATATGATCCGCGATATTACGGCTCACCCTATAGTTATTATGATCCTTATTACTCTCCATATTCACCATACGGAAATTACGGATATGGCAGTTACTATTCTCCCTACAGTTATTACCCGTACAGGCAGAGTAATATGGCCAGAAGTGAGATCAAGCAATATCTGATAGAATTTGAAACCGGTAATATTACTGAATTTGATATGAAAAATACCGAAATAATGCTAATGAAAGATCCGGAACTTTATGAAGAATATGTTCAGCTTCCTCGTAAGAAAAAGAAAGATTTAATGTTTGTTTATATTCGTAAATTCAACGAAAAAAATCCTTTGTATATACCTGTAAATGAGTAGAAAATATGAAAAAAACAATCTCTGTTCTTATTATGTCGTACCTCTCCCTTTTGCTTATTGGGCAGGCACCATTCCCAAGCAAGGAAGAAATACAAAAGTTCAGTGAATCAAAAACTTTTGTAGTTCTTGAGGATGATCCTTTATCCGACTTCAATTTCTATATAAAGGATGCGATGAAGGAATACTGGAAAATAACGTCCTATGATTTCATGAATGTAAGTGATTTTAATGTCCGTCGGATAAGTTCATCCAATTCATTTATTGTGCTGACTGAAACCAATTATGACAAGGATAAGTCAAATTCAGTGTTTAACTTCATTAATCTGCTTCTTGGCAAGGATGTTGATAAGCTGGGAGAGATGCCCGAAATTTGTGCAGTACCTCTTTCATTCGCCGGAGAGGAAGATGATGAATATGGCTATAAGCTGGGTGCTATTTTGTCATTTATGCAGAAGCATGCACAGCTGATCATGGAGGATCCATCCAAGACAGGAAGAAAATACCTCAAGTATTATAATGAAAATATCCCGGCAGCAATGGGAAAGACAATCCTTGTAAAAAAGGAGGATCTGTCTCCGGAAGTCAATACAGCGGAAAAGATCAGGGCCATTTATTCAAACAAGGTCGAGATCGTAACGGAGGACGAAATAATTAAAGCTATTGAGGATAAAACACCATACACATTAATCCTTCACAAGGTAGCGCCTGTAGGAGACAATGTCAGGGAAGGATATTGTTTTAAAATGCTTATTGGCACAGATGATGCCAACATGTATTATTACAATCTCCATTCAATAGACAAGAAAAATCCAAACGGGTTTCTGCCATCCGATTTTAAACGACTTGCAAGATTTGACTGATGCATCGTTTGCTTAAAAGCATCGTCTTTTTAATAAACTATGTACAATATGGAAGAGGTTAAAGAATATTCTGAATCTGAAAGGAACTGGGCCATGCTCTGTCATCTGTCAGCGTTTGCCGGTTTCTTTTTCCCCTTTGGCGCGATTATAGGACCACTGATTTGCTGGATGTCGAAAAAAGATGAATCGGTCTGGGTTGACTTAAACGGTAAAACATCTATGAATTTTCAGCTTTCAATGCTGCTTTACATTGTGCTGGCTATCCCCCTTTGTTTTATTATCATCGGGATTCCTATAATAGCATTTTTGGGCGTGCTGAAGATCGTCTGTGTAATAATTGCAAGTATTAAGGCTGCAAAAGGCGAAAGATTCAAATATCCTATATCGATACCATTTATACAATAGTTAGGAGTTTGGAGTGACTAAAGTACTTAGAGTTTGTATATCTAACTAACTTTAGTCACTTCACATTTTGGCTCACTCCAAACATATCAAATACAATTTATTCCTGAGAATCCTCGATTTTCAGGATTTCTTTTTATCTTTCTTAATTATTTAATCACTTTTGCCATGGGATCAGATGCTAAAAAGAAAAATATTAAGGTAGAGACCTTTAACAAGAAAGACCTGTACCACGATATCCGGCCTGAACAGAAGGAAAAACTTGGCCGGAAAGAATATGAAAAGCTGCTTCGGAAGCTGGAAATTGAAATGGTGAAGCTCCAGGAATGGGTAAAGGCAAATAAGCTCAAAGTGGTCGTTATTTTTGAAGGCAGAGATGCTGCAGGTAAGGGTGGAGTAATAAAAACAATCGCTGGATGCCTGAATCCCAGAATATGCAGAATTGTAGCCCTGGGTATACCAACTGAAAAAGAAAAAACCCAGTGGTATTTTCAGCGATACGTTACACAATTACCGGCCGGAGGTGAAATTGTGCTTTTTGACAGAAGCTGGTATAACAGGGCAGGCGTTGAAAAAGTCATGGGATATTGCTCAAATGAGGAATATGAGGAGTTCCTGAGATCCTGCCCGGAGTTTGAAAAAATGCTGATAAGATCGGGGATCACATTGATAAAATACTGGTTCTCTGTCAGTGATAAAGAACAGGAAAACCGATTTCAGGACAGGATAAAAGATCCTACAAAACGCTGGAAAATAAGTCCTATGGATGTCGAATCGCGCGATAAATGGGTGGAATATTCTATGGCTAAAGACACGATGTTTTCATATACCGATACCAAGCAATCACCATGGTATGTGGTTCATGCCGACGATAAAAAGAGAGCAAGACTGAACACAATAGAACATCTGCTTTCTATTATCCCCTATAAAGATCTGACACCCAAACCATTTAAGCTGCCTCCGCTGAAACATGATGTAGCTTATGTAAGGCCTCCGGTTACTGACCAGACGTTTGTCACGGAAAAGTATTAATCAATCTTAAAGTTTATAAAGTTCATAAAGTCAGTAAATAAATTGACTTTACGGACTTTTGACTTTATAGACTTTTAACTATTTTATTTTTCTTACTTTTGTCTTTTGTCTTTTGTCTTTTCTTTATGTCCTCAAAACCTACTATCCCCAAAGGAACCCGGGATTTCTCAACTGATGAAATGCTGAAACGGGATTTTATTTTTGATACCATAAAAACGGTTTTCAGATTATATGGTTATCAACCTATTGAGACTCCCGCGATGGAAAATCTCTCCACTCTTCTCGGCAAGTATGGCGAGGAGGCTGACAAGTTGTTATTCAGGATCCTTAATTCAGGTAATTTTTTGTCTGGAACCAGTGATGAAGATCTCTCCGAAAGGAATCCAGGAAAACTTGCATCCCTGATTTGTGAAAAGGGTTTGAGATACGATCTTACTGTTCCATTTGCACGGTATGTTGTTCAGCACAGGGATACGATAATATTCCCGTTTAAAAGATACCAGATACAGCCGGTATGGAGAGCCGACCGGCCTCAGAAAGGAAGATACCGCGAGTTCTTTCAATGTGATGTCGATATTATTGGGAGTGACTCATTACTTAATGAGTATGAGCTTGTTAAGATAATTGACGATATCTTTGCCAGGTTAGGGATCAGGATTGTGATCAGGATCAATAACAGAAAGATATTATTGGGTATAGCAGAATTTATAGGGGAGGGGAAAAGGATAACAGATATCACTGTAGCAATCGATAAACTGGATAAAATTGGCATAGATACTGTTAATGCTGAACTAAGGGAAAAGGGAATATCTTCCTCAGCGATTAAAAAGCTTCAACCATTAATGGAACTGAAAGGCGATATTAATAAACAGCTGTTAATACTTGAGGAGACCCTTGCCGGTTCAACAGTGGGAAAACAGGGCCTTATTGAGTTAAAAACTCTTTTCTCATATTTTAAAAACGCTCATCTGTCCGCAGTTGTTGACTTTGATATTACACTTGCCCGGGGACTCGACTACTATACAGGTGCAATCATTGAGGTCAAATCAACTGACGTCAGCATTGGAAGCATTTGCGGAGGTGGCCGTTATGATGATCTTACCGGTATCTTTGGGCTTGAAGGAGTATCAGGAGTAGGAATCTCCTTTGGTGCCGACCGGATTTATGATGTCATGAACCATCTTGAGCTCTTTGAAAATGTTACCTCTTCACCGGTTGAAATACTTATACTGAATTTTGGCGGTGAGGAAATAAAATATGCACTTGAAATACTTCAACTTCTCAGGAGGCTCGATATCAAAGCAGAACTTTATCCCGATACTGTAAAACTTAAGAAGCAGATGTCATATGCCGACAGCAAAAAAATACCCTATATAATAATTGCCGGTGAGGAAGAGATCAAAGCAAACGAGGTCACATTTAAATTTATGTCATCAGGGGAACAAAAAAGAATAGCCTTAAGTGAACTTGAATCATATTACCTTACTTTGTATCGGGAATAAGAATTTTATCTGATGGCCCTTCAGTGCGGTATATTAGGAGTATCAAATGTCGGTAAAACGACAATCTTTAACTGTGTTTCAAATACAAAGGGAGAAACACATGCCTTTACTTTCACTGCGGGAAAATCGAATATGGGTGTTGTACAGGTTCCCGATGAGAGGCTGTATGAGATTGAAAAACATCAGGTTACGAACAAAATTGTTCATACTACGGTTGATCTGGTCGATATTCCGGGCCTGGCAAAAGGATCGGAAAAGCTGGAAGGAGGAGGCAATAAATTTCTAGGCGACATCCGGAACACGGATGCACTGATACATGTTCTGAGGTGCTTCGACAGTGAATCCTTACCTCATATTGACGGATCTGTTGACCCTGTAAGAGATATTGAAACGGTTGACCTTGAACTTCAGGTCAGGGATATTGAATCGATCGAAAAGAAAATAGACCGTCTTAAGAAGGCATCCAAAGCCGGAGATAAAGATTCAACTCATGCCATGGAAGTTCTTGAACGCTACCGTGAACATATAGAAGACTTTAATAATGCCGGGACTCTTGAGTTGAAAGATGAAGAAAGGAAATACATTGATGACCTTTTCCTTCTGACAATGAAACCGGCAATGTATGTATGCAATGTTGATGAGGGATCGGCTGTCGGAGGGAATCATTACTCCGACAGGGTGAAGGAGTACCTTAAAGATAAAGGAACAGAGGTACTTATTATTGCCGGGGCTCTGGAGGCAGAGATAGCTGAACTGGAAAATATTGACGATCGGCTGGCGTTTCTAAAAGATGCCGGTCTTCAGGAACCAGGCGTTAATAAACTGGTAAAGGCAGCATACAGACTTCTGGACCTGCAGACTTTTTTTACGATAGGACCAAAGGAAATAAGGGCATGGACAATAACAAAAGGAATGACAGCTTCTCAGGCAGCGGGTGTGATCCATAGTGATCTTGAACGAGGTTTCATCAGAGCTGAAGTGATGAAATATAATGACTTTATAACCCTTGGTTCCGAGCATGCCTGCAAAGAGGCGGGTAAGTTTCATGTTGAGGGAAGAAATTATATCGTCGACGATGGTGATATTCTGTTTATAAGGTTCAATGTATAATATCAGTGATGACAGCAAGAGGAATTCTCTTAATGATATTCTTATTCCTTGTACTTTTTGATTCTTCAGCACAGAAAACAGGCAATGACCGGCTTCTCCGTGAAGAGGTGGAAAAATACGGTCAGGCAAGAGTAAAAGTCTCGGTTACAGCCGTAAACAGCATAATTGAGTTATCGGAAAATATCTCTGTAAGTAATGTCACGGATAATATCGTTGAAGCGTTTCTTTCACCTTTGACAATCGACTGGTTCATCTCACGGAGATATAACTATGTTATTTTAGAAAGATCTGACAGCAAATCTGTTATAACAGCTGAGAATGTTGACGAAGCGATGGAATGGGAGAGTTATCCCTCATATATGCAGTATGATTCCATAATGAGAATCTTTGCGATGCAATACCCGTCGTTATGTATTCTGGATACCATCGGTATCAGTATTTATGGTAAGCTTGTGATGGCTGTAAAAATATCCGATAATGCAGGTGAAGATGAAGATGAACCGGAAGTATTTTACACTTCCACCATACATGGTAACGAAACAGCTGGTTTTGTACTTATGCTTCATCTTGCAGATTACCTTCTGGAAAATTACGACTCTGACACAAGGATCAAAAATATGATTGATAATCTGGAGATATGGATCAATCCATTGTCGAATCCTGACGGCACTTATCTGACAGGTGATACAATTACAGATCCGGTGAGATATAATGCAAACGGTTATGATCTTAACAGGAATTTTCCCGATCCCGGTGTTACAAATGTTGTAAGACAGAAAGAGACTCTTGATATGATGAAATTCATGCAGGAACATAATTTTGTTTTATCGGCAAATTTTCATTCGGGTGAGGAGGTTGTTAACTATCCCTGGGACAGGTGGTCTACACTCCATGCCGACGATTCCTGGTTCTATAATATCAGCAGGAAATATGCTGATACAGTACACCTGTATTCACCGGAAGGCTATATGATTTTTAAACAGAATGGAGTGACAAACGGTTATAACTGGTATCCCATAAACGGCGGAAGACAGGATTATGTGACTTATGAGTTGCAGGGCAGGGAGGTGACAATAGAACTTGCAGACTCCTATGTTACTTCTGCTGATCAGCTTGATCCGTTATGGCAGTATAACCGTCGGTCATTACTGGGATACCTTGAGAATGCATTGTACGGTATACATGGGACAGTGAAGAATGCGCTTACGGGTGATCCTGTAGCGGCAAAGATCGTTATTAACGGACATGATGAAGACAATTCACATGTTTACAGCAACACTATTACAGGTAGTTTTATACGACTTATTGCACCCGGTATATGGAACCTTATGTTCACAGCATCAGGATATTACGAAACTGAAGTGACCAGTATAGCTGTTGTTGAGGATGAAGAGACGGAGATTATGGTTGAAATGACACCCGTAGTGAGCCCGATTGATACCATCCCCACACCCTCCCTGTTTATTTACCCCAACCCGTCAGAAGAATATATTAAAGTTATTCTTCCTCAGCGTCAGAAGGGGATTGTGAATATCAGACTTTATAATCCGCAGGGATTTAAGCTGGCAGATTATCCGGAAGACACTTCTGCAGGTTATCCCCTCCATCTTGACATAGCCGGATTTGCAGCGGGAGTTTATACATTGATAATCACCAATTCAGATACAGACTTCTCCGATACCGGTCGTTTTGTGGTTATACGGAAGTAACGGCATGTTTCTGTAAATCATTTCCTGTACTATTGCTTCTATTATTAAAAAAGCTACTTTTGGAACTTTGTTCTGATTGTACAGGTATTAAAGAAAGTTATTATATTTTTATAAAAATGGAAGGTTTGGGGAGAATTACAGCAGTTGTTTTTATGGTCCTTTCTGTTTGTACAGGATTAAAAGGGCAGGGTGCTTATATCCCTCCGGAAAAACCCGGACTTATTGTCGGGATCATAGTGGAACAGTTGAGATATGATCAGATTGAAAGATTCTCAAACAGATTCGGCGAAAAAGGAATAAGGCGTCTTTTAAAGGAGGGGACCTTTTATCAAAATGCATCTTACCAGTATATGCTTACCCAGTCAGCTCCGGCCCATGCTACTATTTCAACAGGTACAGAGCCGGCCCGGCATGGGATCACCTCCGACAGCTGGTACCTTCCGCTCAGGAACGAACTTACTTACTGTACCCAGGATCCAGGTATCGATCCTGTTGGGGGAGGTTATGAATCAGGACTCCATTCCCCTGTTCATCTGCAGACATCCACCTTTACCGACGAGCTCAAAATGGCAACATGGAAAAAGGCAAAGGTCTTCGGTATCGGACTGAAAGAGAACTCCGCTATCCTGTCAGCCGGGCATGCAGCTGATGCCGCTTATTGGTACGACAATAGTACCGGTAACTGGATCTCGAGCACATGGTATATTGATTCCCTTCCCTCCTGGGTTAATGATTTTAATGCAATGAGATATCCTGCGGCTTATCTGGACAGAACCTGGGATTTGACGGGACCTCCTGAGTATTACTATGATTGTGTACCCGATTCCAGCATATTTGAAAAGGGGTTTGGTGGTAAGAACTATTTTCCTTATGATCTTAAGAAGATAATCAATAAAGGGCAAACCGGTCTCATTCATGATATGTCACTGATCAGGGAAACACCATTTGGAAATACATATACAACTGATTTTGCTAAAAAACTTATTGAGAAGGAAAAACTGGGACAGGATGATGTAACTGATTTCCTGGCAGTATGTTATACGTCGACTGATTATATAGGGCACAGGTTCGGTCCATCTTCATTTGAGATGGCCGATGCCATTTTGAGGCTTGACAGGGATATAGGAGATCTGATGACCTATCTTGTTGATTCTGTGGGAAAGAGAAATATCCTTGTTTATTTCACCTCATCTCATGGCATTTCGGAAATACCCGGTATCCTGGAGAGTAACCGTATCCCGTCAGGGTATTTCAAACAGGAGCAGGCTCTGTATCTTCTCAGAAGCTATCTTAAAGTGTTGTATGGAGAGGGTGATTGGGTTAAAGGCTATACCGAAAGACAGGTATTCCTGAACAGGACACTTATTGAAGATTCAAAAATATCTCTGGAGGATATACGGAAAAAAGTAGCATACTTCATAGTCCAGGTCTCAGGGGTATCTTCCGCATATCCATTTTCTGACTTTGGGGTAAATGATCCCGGAGACGGAATACTTAAGAGGATCATTAACAGCTACAATCCCCGGAGGTCGGGTGATGTGATAATTACATTCAATCCGGGCTGGGTTGAATCCAGCATCGATAATGTAACAAATCACAATTCACCTTATGAATATGATTCACACGTTCCACTTATATGGTATGGATGGAGTGTTGACAGAGCTTCAGTTACCCGAAAGGTAAATCTTACAGATATTGCACCTACTCTGTCAACATTAATTAGGGTGCCTTATCCTAATGCATGTACCGGGGAACCTCTGTTTGAACTATATAGATAAATTTTAATACAACGGTTATTTAGAATTTACGGTTTCTATTTCTTACAGAACATGCATCGGCAAGCAGGTCCGGATCTTTTTCACAACCGTTTCCCAGGATAATAATGTCAGCCCCTGCACTGAAAATATCTTCAACCTCTTTTTTTGTTCTTATCCCTCCGCCGACAGCAAGCGGGACAGATATATTATCTCTCACAGATCTTATTACGGAAGCCGGTATATGGTTCAAGGCTCCGCTTCCTGCTTCAAGATAGATCATCTTTAACCCGAGCATTTCACCTGCAATTGCTGTAGCAACAATAATGTCGGATTTATCGGAAGGAATTGCTTCAGTCTGGCTTATATATTCAACCGATGTTCTTGATCCGCAGCTAATCAATATATAGCCTACTGATATCAGTTTTTCTCTCACATCCTTCAGATATGGAGCCGCAATTACATGGTTGCCGATAAGCAGTTCAGGATTTCTTCCGGAAATCAGTGAAAGGAGCAGTATGAAGTCAGCTTTATGGCTCAACTGAAGAAGGTTGCCGGGGAAGAGTATTATGGGTATCGAACAGGATTCCCTGACAGTATCGATAAGATTATCAATACTGTTGAAAGTAAGACTTCCGCCTGCCATAATATAATCAGCCTTACAATCTTCAGCAACTTTCAGGATCTGATAAAGGGAATCTCCTGTGGCTTTATCAGGATCGAGAAGTAGTGCTATGCTTTTTTCCCGGGGAAACTTATCTGATCTCATAGTTCTTTTTTGTCCACACTATTGCGTAATTGTCATACCTGGAATAAAAAAGGTCAAAGAATTCATTTATTCTTCTTGTGTGAACGGCTCCTCTTATTTCGCCTGAATCCTTTATATCGAACGGTTCAATGGTTAGGTTTTTCTTTATGCTTATTCCCTCTTTGTCACATATCTTATAAAGAGCTTCTTTCGCACACCAGTGAAGATAGAGATGATAATTCCGGTTATCTTTCTCTCTGGTCACTTTCTCATGTCTGTTGATGAATTTAAATGCAATGGATCCAATATTTGAACTCATGTATTCAAGGTCTATCCCCACCTTTTCGTTGGTACTGCATAATATCGCCGTTAGTTTATGCGAATGTGAAATACTGATGAATCTTGATCCGTCTTTAAGAAAGGGCTTATTGTTTTTATTATATACTATTCGTGCATCCTTTCCGAGGAGTTCTGCAAGAAGAGCTCTTACGCTGAGGAATTCAAGCCTCCGGGAGTTGCTGGTAAAGCCCTTGTACTTTTTTTTATCGTCATTATCGAGTGTTACCATCTCCAGAAGAGTATTCACATCCTCTTCTATCTTCCATACTCCGAGCACAGACGATTCATTAAGATAATGTTTTGTAATACAGCCCATTAATAATCAACAATATATCACTTTTCATCCCATTTCAGGGTTTCAATCAGGTGAATGATATCCTCCCTGAAAAATTCATTTAAAGGTGCCAGCGAATCAGAATTTGGTTCAGCTAAAAAGTAAAGTGATCCCCTGAAAAAATGCTTTACACTATCGGTAACGAAGAATTGTACTGCTGTGGCAGTGTTTCCCTTCAGGTCGTACAGAATCCCGTAAACCTTATTTTCCGGGTCAATAAACATCTGCTCCTTTATGGCATCAGCCTTGCTTATATGATTTTTAACATTCATTTTGTAAGTCTGTTCCATAAGATCTTCGAGGTCATTATTTATATCTCTGTATGTAAGATATATTTTGGCTTTATATAAAGGGAAATCTATATTGAACCAGCCTGGTTCGGAGTATTCATCTGCCTCAAATGATATTTGTCCATAGCGCGGATATTCAAAACGGAGAGGCAGATAGCCATCGCTCAGCACAGTGTCATGGTAAACAGTATATTCCCTGGCAGGCAGATCTATTCTGAAGTAACCTTTTGGTCTGGGAACAGCTACATTGCGGCACCCTGTTATAATATTCAGAAATAAGAATATGATCAGTAATTTATTCGTACTCATCAGCGGCCTCTTCATCTTTAATACCGACACGGATCTCTTTTATTCTTCTCCTGTCGGCTGATTCAATAATGAATGTAAATCCCTCGTAGTTAACAACCTGTCCTTTTTTTGGAATTTCACCTGTAAGTTCGAGGATAAGACCTGCAAGAGTCTCCGATTCACCTCTAACCTTTTCAAAGGGATCGCCCTCGAAACCGACTATCTTATTCAGATCATTCAACAGTATCTTACCTTCGAAAATGTATGTTTTTTCATCGATCTTTCTGTAGAGAACCTCCTCATCATCACTTTCATCGGTAATTTCACCAACAATCTCTTCAAGGATATCTTCCAGGGTTATAATTCCAGCTGTTCCTCCATATTCATCTATCACTATGGCCATATGGATCTTATTCATCTGGAACTCCTTGAGCAGGTCATTGATTTTTTTGGTTTCCGGTACAAAATATGGAGGCCGCAGGAGAGTCTGCCACTTGAAAGAGCCGGGATTATTGATATATGGGAGTACGTCTTTTGCATACAAAATCCCTTTCACATTGTCGAATGACTCTGAATAAGCAGGTATCCTTGAGAATCCCGAGTTAATTATCAAAGAGATTACCTCATTGAATTCCAGCCTTATATCAACGGCTGTCACATCAATTCTGGGGCACATTATTGCACTTACATTGATATTGCCAAAATTAAGGATCCCTTTAAGGATCTTCTCGTCCTCCTTTAAATCATCTGAGGTAAGCTCCAATGCATCAGAAAGGTCATCCATACTTAGTTTTGTCTGACGTTTGCCGGCTCTCTTTTTTACCAGCGAGGTGGAGTGCATCAGAAGAGAAGCAATGGGATGGAAGATCTTTCCAGCGGCAGAAAGCGGCAATGCCATAATAAGTGCTACCTCTACATTATTCCTCGATGCATAAACCTTAGGCAGTATCTCCCCGAAGAAAAGTAAAAGGAAGGTAATAGCGACAGCTTCGAGCAGGAATCCGATGACCGGACTTTCGCTGACATCAAATAACCTTGCACTAATGAAGGCAGCAAGCAGTACAATTGTAACATTAATGGTATTGTTTGCAATAAGAATTGTACTCAATAGTCTCTCCGGGATACTGTATAATCTTAGAACAGTCAGTGCTTTTTTCCTGTTATCATTTCTGAATTTTTCAAGATCCTCGGGACTTAAAGAGAAATAGGCAACTTCTGATGCTGAAAAAAGTGCTGATCCGAAAAGAAGGACTGCCAGCACCACGAATCCAATAATTATTTTATAATCGGGAGCGTGGACAATTATCCCTGCAAGAGATTTCAATACTGAATATGAATATCCAGGTTCCAACTGAATCACTTTTACTTTAGACTATCTTAAAAAGGAAGGTCATCCTCATTTTGTGAGTTCTCGAATCCCTGGTTGAAAGGCTCATCCCGTTCCGGCTGATTATTATTTACAGCACTTTTATCCTGGTTGTTACCTGATGTATTATAATTTGGATCAGGTTCATTAACTTCCGGAGAGGTATCACGATTTGTCTGAGAATCACCCCTTGAAACATCTGAAGGTCCTGAATAACTATTCTGTGTGGGTTTCTTTTCAATTACCATCATGGTATCTGCCAGGATTTCGGTAATATATTTATTGTTTCCCTCTTTATCGACATACGATCGTGTTTTTATTTTCCCGACCACATAGACTTGTATTCCCTTTTTGACTGTTTTCTCAGCTACTTCAGCCAGGGCACGCCAGAGTACTATATTATGCCATTCTGTTGATGTAATTGTTTCCCCTTGCTGGTTGGTATATGTCTCGCTTGTGGCCAGAGGGAAAGTTGCTTTTACAACACCTTTGTCGAAATACCTTACAACAGGGTCCTTCCCGACATTGCCTACTAGTAAAACCTTATTGATTGACATGTAGTTATAATAGTTATAAATTAATCTAACAATAGAATGCAAAGTTAACAAAAAAACCACTACCGACAACCACGGGCAGATTAAAGGAAATTAAAATCCTGGTAGTTGATACTGCACCACCAGGGGCCATGACAGAGTTTCCAAAAGTTATAGAAACACTCCTGACAGATTGTCGTTTTTCTATTTCATTGGAATTAAGGCAATAATAAATGTCAAAAAAAAAAAATTATTGTGTAACTGTTTCAATTTAAATAAATAATATTTTTATATTTGCAGGGTTGAAAAAACGAAAAATCAAAATAATTTGTTGAATTTTAAAATTCTAGAAAAATGACTAAAGCAGACATCGTTAATGAAATTGCCAAGAACACTGGTATTGAAAAGGTAACTGTACAGAAGACTGTAGAAGCTTTAATGGAAACCATAAAACATTCAATGGTAACTGGTAATAATGTTTACCTCAGGGGTTTCGGAAGCTTTATCGTTAAAAAAAGAGCAAAGAAAACTGCAAGGAATATCTCAAAAAATACCACGATCATAATTCCTGCTCACAACATCCCTGCTTTTAAACCGGCTAAATCTTTCATCAACAAGGTTAAATCTCACGTTAAGAAGTAATTCTCAATGCCAAGCGGTAAGAAAAGAAAACGACACAAAATGTCCACCCATAAACGTAAGAAACGTTTACGGAAGAACAGACATAAGAAGAAGTAGCAGATCATAGGGTGGTCGTAATGAAAGAATATATTAAACCTAAAGGTCCTGTGATCTTTAGGTTTATTTTATGTGGAAGTTGAGAATAGCAGGTTAGATTTTAACTCAGGTCAAAACAGGAAGTGACAAGCAAGGATCTGATTATTGATGTAAATGATTCCGAGGTTTCTCTGGCTTTGTTGGAAGACAAGCAGTTAATCGAGCTAAACAAGGAAAAAAGAAATATAAAGTTTTCAGTCGGGGACATATACCTGGGGAAGGTAAAAAAGATCATGCCCGGCCTGAATGCTGCTTTTATTAATGTTGGTTACGATCGCGATGCATTTCTCCATTACCTTGATCTTGGTGCTCAGTTCCGTACACTGCAGAAATACTACCTGACAGCTCTGCAGAGACAGGGCAGGGTTGTCCCGGTTCATAAGTTCAAACCTGAACAGGATATCGATAAAGACGGGAAAATTAATGATGTTCTTACCCAGGGACAAACAGTAATTGTCCAGATTACCAAAGAGCCTATTTCGACAAAGGGGCCAAGATTATCATCCGAAATATCCCTTGCCGGCAGAAATCTGGTCCTGATACCCTATTCTGACAAGGTATCAGTGTCATCAAAAATTGAATCGATAGAAGAAAAGAACCGGCTCAAAACACTTCTTCAGAGCATCAAGCCCAGGAATTACGGAATTATAGTCAGAACTGCTGCCGAAGGAAAGAAAGTTGCTGTCCTGGATGCTGAGTTGCGTGATCTGGTTCGAAAATGGGAATCATCTTTTTATTCCCTTAAAAAAGAGATAAAGACTCCGAGGCTCTTTATCGGAGAGATGAACAGGACGACTACCATTCTTCGTGACATGCTTAATGTTACTTTTAGCAGTATTCATATTAACGATCCTTCACTTGCTGATGATACTCGGAGGTATATCAGGGAAATAGCGCCTGAAAAGGCTAAAATAATAAAACTCTATAAAGAAACTCTTCCGATATTTGATCACTTTGGAATCAATAAGCAGATAAAATCTCTTTTTGGCAGAACAGTCTCTTTTAAACATGGGGCTTATCTTATCATAGAACATACAGAGGCTCTGCATGTTATTGATGTTAACAGCGGCAACCGCTCCAGAACGGGTAACGACCAGGAGTCTAATGCGCTGGAAGTCAATATAGAAGCCGCAAAAGAGATCGCACGGCAGCTTAGGCTGAGAGATATGGGTGGGATTATTGTTATCGATTTTATCGATATGCAATTAAATGACAACAAGCAGATCCTTTTTGACAAGATAAAGGAACTGATGTCGGGCGACAGAACAAAACACAATATCCTGCCGCTGACGAAATTCGGCATAATGCAGATAACAAGACAAAGAGTGCGGCCGGAAATGAATATTGTCACAAATGAAAAATGCCCCTCCTGCCAGGGCACAGGTAAAACAAGACCAACTATACTGTTTACAGATGAGCTGGAAAGGAACCTCGCTTTTATTGTCGGAAAAATAAAAACAAGAAGGCTGGTACTTAATGTTCATCCATTCGTTGCAGCATTCCTGAAGAAAGGATTATTCTCTGTTTGTCTTAAATGGGATTTTAAATATAGCATTAACCTCAAAGTACAGGCTGTTACGTCATATCATATGCTTGAATACCATTTCTTCGACAGGTACAGCAATGAGATAGATCTGGCTTGATGGTCACCCCATTATAAATGATTTCTATAAACATTTCTTCTTTCATATTGTTATATGTTTGCTATTTTTGAATTCAGTAATAATCAATAACATGCAAAAAAGAAATTTGCTGCTTTTTCTTGTAAGTATCCTGCTATTAGCCCCCCTGAAGGCCCAGATATTTGATCCGGTTATATGGGACTTTGGATATGAGAAAAAGGGAGATAACCTTTATGAGTTGATCTTTACTGCTGCTATTGAAAAGGGATCCCACATCTATTCTATGGATATTCCGGAAGGAGGACCTATACCAACCTCAATCCGTTTCGATACAATAAACGATTTCTCATTTAACGAACAACCATGGGAGGCTGTTGAACCCGAAGAACTATTTGATGAAGCTTTTGGTTTCAGGATAAAATCATTCAGCAATAAAGCCGAATTCAGACAGCAGATAACATCCAATTCTCCTTCATTCACAGTTACAGGTGAAGTTAATTATATGGCATGTAATAATGTGACATGTTCGCCTCCAAAAGATGTGGCATTTGAAATAATAATTCATGATCCTGCTGTAAAACAGGAAATTACATCCGCCAATACTGTTATCCAGACGGATAGTAAAAAAGGACTGCTTGCGTTTTTTATCCTTTCACTTGTTGCGGGATTTGCAGGGATACTGACACCATGTGTTTTCCCAATGATACCCATGACTGTTGCATTTTTTTCACAAGGATCGGAGAACAGGAGAAAGTCAGTTCTTAAGGCAATAATATTTGGAATATCAATAATCCTGATCTACTCCTTACTGGGAATCATCGTTTCATTGACAAGTGCAGGAGCAGGTTTTGCAAATATGCTGAGTACTCACTGGATACCAAATATCATCTTTTTTGCATTATTTCTTCTTTTTGCAATATCATTCTTCGGAGCTTTCGAAATAGTTCTTCCAAACAAATGGGTTACAGGCGCTGATTCAAAAGTCGATAAAGGGGGTTTGCTGGCAGCCTTTTTCATGGGACTGACAACCGTAATTGTCTCTTTCTCTTGCACCGGTCCGATAATAGGAGCGCTCCTTGTGGAGGCTGCCAGTGGTGATGTATTAAAACCTACATTAGGAATGTTCGGATTCGGTCTCGCATTTGCTCTTCCCTTTACTCTGTTTGCACTTTTCCCCTCTGTAGTGAGCAAAATGCCTGAATCAGGAGGATGGCTCAATTCAATAAAAGTTGTCCTGGGATTTATAATGCTCATCCTCGGCATGAAATTCCTTATGACTATCGACAGTGTCTATTCTATAGGGATCCTTTCAAGAGATATCTTCCTGAGTATTTGGATTGTTCTTTTTGCCCTGCTTGGCCTTTACCTGACGGGTAAGATAAAATTTACGCACGATAATGATCTTCAACACATAGGAACCTTCAGGCTCTTCCTTATAATTGCAGTATTTTCATTTATGTTATACCTGATAACCGGCCTGTTTGGTTCCCCGCTGAAAGGTTTATCAGGCTTCCTTCCTCCACAGGAGACATCATGGTTTTATAAAAGTCAGCTACTCAGGGAAAATGAAACTGTTCCATCTCCGGTATTTAATATTTCGACTGCAAGCGAGCTCTGTTCGGAACCAAAGTATGGGGACCTGTTTAACATGCCGCTCGGTCTCACCGTATATTTTGAATACAAACAGGGCTTAGCTTGTGCAAAAGAACAGGGGAAACCAGCCCTTATTGATTTTAAAGGACATGCCTGTGCTAATTGTAAAGTAATGGAAGCAAAAGTGTGGTCCGACCCGGAGATACTTCATAGACTCAGAGATAATTTTGTTATCATTTCACTTTATACTGATGACAGAACACAGCTTCCTGAGAATGAATGGATAACATCTTCAGTTGACGGGAAGGTTAAAAAGACAATAGGCAAGGTCAATGAGGATATTGAGATATCGAAATACAAAACCAACGCCCTTCCCCTTTATATAATTACCGATCACGAAGGGAATCCCCTGAACAGTCCGATGCCCACAAACCTTGATGTTGAGGAATACAAAAACTGGCTCGACGAAGGAGTAAGGATCTTTAATGACTAGAATTTCCCGAACTTTAATGTAACCGAATAGCTCATCGATCTTAGCGACTCAACATCTATCGTATATGTCCCCGGAAGTCCTACATCAAACTGTGTAGGTATTCTGTATGATGCACCGAAAGCAAGCCGGAAGTATCTTGTAAGGTTAAGTTCAAGTTCTGCTGAAGGTTCAATGAGCAGGAAAGCTTTCGAATCCTCAATGAAGTTCTCATATAACTCTCCGTCTCTGGAAACAAAAGATATGCCTCCTGCTCCAAGCAAAACAGGAAATGACATATGTACGGGCCATCGCGGGAAGACAATCGGTTCGATATAAATACCTCCGTAGCCTCCGGTCAGGAAAACATCCATATCGAGTGAAGGCTCGTAATGGAATTCATTGATAAAGCCTGTAGCTCCTATTCCTACACCCATTGAACGGCTTGGCAGCCATGAAAAACGACCTCCGAAAAGTACAGCATGTTTATCATCAATTATTGTGTATCCTGTTGTAAATGAGCCATAACCGCCTCCGGCTCTATTTCTGCCAAGCAGGGTTTTTATCTCTTTATTTTTATAGTACTCGAATTCCGGATCCTGTGCAAATGTTACCACCGATACGAGAATAAGTAATGCCGCAATAGTGAATCTTTTTTTCATCTTGTATAGCTTTTTATCTTTTGATTTTTAGAAAACATATGAAACCGATATGCCAATATCACCTGGCATCAGCCTGACAAAGGCAGGTATGGTAAGCTCAACAAAGGGCTTGATATTAAGCCCTATTATTAAAGGGATACCATAGAACCTGTACTCAGCGCCAAGCCAGCCGTCAGCGCCAAAGACAGGGCAAAACCTTTCCCCCTGAAAATAGTAAGTCTCTCCAAAATAGCCGATATGGTCAGTGACAATGAATCCGGCATGACCTCCGTAACCCCAGGCAAAATAAAGATCAGGAGAAATATCAGAAAGGGCCTTCTCGTAGATTATCCGAAGTCCTGTTACCTGGATCCCGCTGTTATTAAATCCAAGCATGGCATTATAACCTATCTCTGCATTACCAGCTTCGGAAGTAACCTGAAAGAACAAACCGCTTCTGACACCAGTCCTGACTCCCGCCTGTCTCGTTGCATACTGACTGAAAACATCATTTTGAAACATCAGGGCAGCAGTTATTATTAATAGAACGATTTTTTTCATGTGTAAATAATTTATTTTTAAAGGTAACATAGCCTGTCCCGATTTATCGGGAAAACCTCCATGTTTAAGAAATTATCTTCATTCTTGTATGTGTATAAAAAACATAGAGGTTTCATATGAATTATTTATAATTGATTATTCTTCCTGACCCGGTTATTGTCTGATCTATCTCCGGATAACCTCTGATAAAAATATTGCCGCTTCCTGAAATTAATCCGTTCAGATAGTCTGTCACGGCAATGAATACATTACCTGATCCTGAAATGATTACCGATGCAGTGTTTGTGTTGAGGTCACCGGCATATATATTTCCGCTTCCGGTTATTTTTAGGTGGGCATTTTCACAATCACCGTTTACTGTAGCATCTCCTGACCCTGTAATAAGACAGTCATAATTTGAACACGAAGCAGCCTTTAATTCAATATTTCCTGAACCTGATATTTTTATCTCAATGTTATTGCCAATAGCTGAAGAAATTGTAATATCACCTGATCCGCTAACTTTTACTGTTACCGTTTCTCCGAAAAGCTTATCACCAATAAAGGCACCCGACCCTGAGTTATATACTTTCTCAAGGGAGGGTGATGAGATCGTAATTAAAGGTCTTTCGGTATAATCCAGACAAACTGTTGCCGGGCTTGTTGTTATCTCAAGGCAATTATCATACACATTTGTTTCAATATGATCCATGATATTCTGTTCAGCGCTTATGATGATACCAAGTGTATCAGCCTTCCTGTAAATAACATCAAAGGATGTTGAATTCTCTATCTCATCAAACGAGGTAATTCTTCGTGTTTCAGTCTCCATTATTCCATCGCCCCTTACACAAAAAATACTTTTAAGGCATGATGTCATAATCAGTGCTAAAATCACTGATGTTAAACTAATATATTTTCTTTTCATAATGAGCATGTAATTCTGAAAGGTTTATAATAAGGACAGAAAATCCGTTTAACAGATGCATCTTTAAATTTATTTTATGTAAATATTACCTCTTGTTGCATTTATCATTACTTTAGTATTACCCGGATTACGACCTACAGTGCCATATGTTATATATTCCTTTCTCTCCTCATTCAGGGTTTTCTCTTCAACTTTAACCACTCCGTCAGGCAGCACCAGGAACGTATTTAAATTTCTGATATCCAGACTATAGGAGACTGAGGGGTCAAAAGTAAGGCTTATATCCGTAAAATCTGAATTTATTGTTATCATTTCTATTTTTTTGCTAATGAAATCCACATCCAGGTCTCCGTATTTTGTGTCCATGTTAATTTCTCTTTGAAGCTCCTCGATCCGGAAATCGGTGAAATAGGAGTTACCTTTTAATAAATCTGCTGTTCCTATGTAAAACTTATCTCTTCTTGATTCGGTTCTCACTATTCCTGCTCTTTCGAGGTTGAATTTTGAAGATATGGATGAGATATTGAGATCCTGTGATTCATCTATTTCAACTTCAGAAAATGATGCATTTAAACGGGCTTTTACTAATTTGTTTATTGTAACATCACAAAACAGTAGCTCAGCACTGTTTATTTCATTAAGGGAATTGGCTTTAAAGGCTCCGTTTGAAAGGTTAAGGGTAAGATTCCCTGTATTGTTTTCCATATACACATCACCATATCTGTTTGTGATCCTGATATCCATGTATTCAGGAGCATTTATAAAATAGTTGATCTGAAGCTTTGATTCATATGGAATAAACTTGCTCGTTAATCCCTTGAAACTTTCAAAAAGCAGGCTAATATTCTGTATAAAACTGGTTTGAGCCCGAACCAGGGAGCTCGAACCCGTTATATTTACATCAACTCCGAGGAACATTTTATTCAGCCTTTTATGATCGGAGGCATATGCTTCCACTTCCGCTTTTATCATTACAGAGTCCTCATTCCATGAAGTAATGTGGATTGACCCGTATTTATTGTCAATTTCAAGAGTCATCTCCCTGTTTACCGGGAGACTCTTCATATATGTTTTCTTCTCAGAATATGTCTGTGCTGACACCAGTTCAGCAGAAAACAATAATATAAGTATTGTAAAGAATGATCTATAGTGCATGGCTTGTTGTTTTTTCCTCACTGTTTTCATCTTGTTTTAAAGTGTTGAGCATGTCTTCCAGGATGCGGATTTTTATCCTGTAATTATTTATCAGAGCTTCAACAACCTCGTGATTGGCAACATTATCCCTGAGATCCTTTTTTATATCTGCACAAATGCTGTCGAGTTGTGACAGGTCATTTATAAGTTCTTCCTCAATATCAGGATTACTTGTAAATAAAGGAGTTGCTTGTATATAAAGATCGTGAATCAGGTTATTATAATATATTTCGCTCTCTATCAGTTCGGGATTCGCTTTCATTAGAAGGATATCAGCATCTCTTCTGTTCAGCACGTAGTTTTCCCTCTCTTTTCCTACGTAGAAAAGGACAGCCGTGGTCAGTATTACTACTATCATGGCTGCAGCTGAAAGCCATAATATGAGATCACGTCTTCGGTTGTTCATATTTTCCCTTATTCCTCTCCAGACCTCATCTGAGGGGGTGTACCTGTCGAGTTCCTCCCTGTTTTTACTGATATATTCTTCCAGTCTGTCCATAGTTCATATTTTTTACCAGTATGTTTCTTAGTTTTTCTTTTGCACGCGAATACTGAGATTTTGAAGTGGATTCGGATATCCCCAGAATCTGTGATATCTCTGTATGATCGTAACCCTCAAGCAGATAGAGGGTCAGTACTATCCTGTAACCATTTGGAAGCTGTTCTATACCCTTAAATATATTCTCTGTATCATAAATTATCTCCTCTTCTTCCTCGCTTGCTGCCGCGGGCAGGTTATCGTAATAGACAAGATCGGCCTTTTTCTTCCTGAGCTGATTGATGCACCGGTTTAATAAAATTCTTTTCAGCCATGCTCCGAATGTTGATTCAAACCTGAATGTTCCGATATTCCTGAAGCATTCCGTGAATGTTTCCTGGAGTATATCTTCTGCATCTTCCCTGTTATTCATCATTCTATATGCAAGATTAAACATTGCCTTTGAATACTGGTTATAAAGCCTGAATTGTGCCTTAATATTTCCTTTTTTACATTCCTCAATAAGAGGAGCATTAATATTTCTGTCTGCCCGGTCCACTTTTATTGTTTACCTGTTTATAAAGACAAATTGATAATTTAACAGTTGCACTATTTTGATGAGGAAACCATATTTTTCTTTCTTATTGGGAGTACAATAAAAACATAAGCCAGTAATAATACGCTTATCACGGCAGAAAGTTTCATTATTACATCTCCATACCTGACGTAAGGTGTAAGGTTTGTTTCAAAACTTATTTCACTCCTTATAACTGCTTCGGTCCACCATTGTGTTTCATGTGTCCGTTTACCGCGAATATCAATAAAGCATGATATACCTGTGTTTGCTGCCCTGGCAACAGGTCTTCGTGTTTCGATTGCTCTTATTGATGCATATTCCAGATGCTGTTTATACCCGCAGGTGTTCTTCCACCATCCGTCATTTGTTATTATAAACAATGCTTCTGCTCCGTTTCTTACATAATCAGCAACATAATTCCCAAAGACAGATTCATAGCATATTAT
>CAZHRV010000093.1:0-1910 GCA_964535035.1 uncultured Rikenellaceae bacterium | reverse complement strand
CCCACCTTCATGACTTAAATTTAAGCATTTATTATTTATGACAAAATTACTTAACATTTGTCTAGTATTAATCTAGTAAAAGCTATGCCATACTATGTCCGGGAGGAGGGAAGTATGGCAAATTATTCATCACAATTAATTCAACACAGCGGGATTGTAGCTGGAGTATGTAAAGAGATCGGTTTAGCGGAGAAAATAAACGCTCTAATACCTGGTCCGAGAAGAACCGTATCAATTGGCCAGACAGTGGTAGCCATGATCCTGAACGCACTGGGATTAAGCGGAAGGGCTGTGTATTTGACCAAACGGTATTATGTAAACAGGCCAGTGGAATCACTCATAGGAGAAGGGATAAAAGCCGAAATGCTCAATGATGCGTCCTTAGGCACAGCCCTGGATTCGCTTTATGAGTATGGGATTACTGAATTATTTTTCCATGTAAGCACCCAAATATTAAAAGAAGCAGGTATTGAGATCAAGTTTGCGCACGGAGATTCAACAACATTCAGTTTTTTCGGGAAATATAACAGTGAAGAAGAAAGCGAAGATCTGGAAGAGAATGTTGTGCACATAAGCAAAGGATATTCCAAAGACCATGCCCCGGAATTAAATCAGGTAGTAGCGCAGCTAATATCTGCAAACAAATCAAGTATACCGATTTGGATAGAAGTATTAAGCGGGAATACGAGTGATCGAAAGAGTTTCCCCAAAACAGTGAAAGAGTTTCAAAAGCAGTTTAATAAAGAAGAAATGCCCTATATAGTCATGGATTCGGCGTTTTATTCCAAAGGAAATATAAATGAATGCCGGGGGTCCTCCTGGGTAACGAGAGTTCCGGAAACCATCAAAGAAGTAAAAGACCTGTATCAAAGGCTTGGCCGTGATCAATTTACACAAAGTACCAACCGGGAAGGATATGCCTGCTGTGCTGTTTCCAGTGAGTATGGAGGGGTCCCGCAGCGATGGATAGTAGTATTCTCACCGAAAGCATATGAGCGGGAAATAGCTACTTTTGAGAAAAACCTTACAAAATATCAGGAAAAGAACAAGGTATTGTTAAAGCATTTCCGAAATCAGGCTTTTGCCTGCCGTGAAGACGCGGAGAAAGAATTGGCACGTTTTCAGAAAAAACTGAAGTACCAGAAATTACAAGCGGAAATATTTGAAAAAGAGCATTTTGAAAAAAAAGGACGTCCCGGGAAAAACACCCAAAGTACTCATAGCGATTGGTTTATAAACGGAGAATTAGCAGATGATTTGGAGGCAATCGAAAAAGCAAAAGCGAATAAGGGAATGTTTGTTCTAGCCACGAATGAATTATCAGAAGAGCGTTTGAGTAATGATCAACTCCTTGAAGTATATAAAGATCAAGGGGTATCCGTTGAACGAGGCTTTCGTTTTTTAAAAGACCCAATGTTTTATGCCGAGAGTCTATATCTGAAAAAACCGCAGAGGATTATGGCGTTAATCATGGTTATGACCCTGTCGCTCCTGGTGTATTCGCTTGCAGAAAGAAAGATCAGGGCCCGCCTGAAAGAAAAACAAATCCATATATGGGACCAGAAAAACAAAGCGACTTCCAATCCAACAATCCGTTGGATATTCATGATTTTTGAAGATGTGCTCCTGCTCTATGATCAGGACCGGCAAATAAAAACCCCCGCAAATATCCGTGAAGAGCATATCCGTGTTCTGCAAGCCCTGGGAAAATTGTATGAGAAAATGTATTTTTTGTGATTTTTTGGTCATGAAGGTGAGATAATCAATTTATTCTCCAATGTTATTTTGCGGACGGAATCGTACGCGGCTGTTTTTCAGATACATTTGAGTCCACAGGCAGGAATAAATACACAGTCCGCAGGAACCGTGCCTGGACCCGATAATCTTTCCGCGCACTTTTCATCCAGAAT
>CAZHRV010000092.1:0-12649 GCA_964535035.1 uncultured Rikenellaceae bacterium | reverse complement strand
AAGAGCTGCTGATCAGAGATCGGCATCAACTGAGGATATTCTCTCCCCGGGTCCTGAAATTAATGTAACCCCGGAAATACGCCAGCAAGGGTATGAAAATTTCACTACCACTGATGATCACCTGATGCACCTTACCGGAATTGTAAAAGACCAGAATGGAACAAAATATTATAAAACAAAGAATTCCTGGGGAACAGATAGAAATGCTTTCGGAGGATATCTTAATATGTCAGAAAGCTTCGTGAAGGCTAAAACTATCTTTATCATGGTACATAAGGATGCAATACCGCCGGCAATAAGGACAAAGCTGGGGATATAGAATAAGTCGTGAGGTCGTGCGGTCAGTCAATCAAGAGATTACAACCTCTTATATCGCTGTTATCCAAACGGCCAAGAACTTCAAAGTTTCCGTCATCATGAAGCTTTCCAAGATCGTCGGTGGCTATGAAGGAACATGAATTGATGTTTGCCAGGTCAATGATATTGATACCTCCGCTTCTTCCCGGTTCAGTAATTATTGATAATGGATCCCGAGGATCCCTGATGAGGATCTTCATCCATGGCGGACAACGGAAGATCCCTTCACCCGCAGAATAAGCCTGACTTAAGAGTTCCGTCATTCCGTATTCAGAGTGAATTGCCTCCAGGTTGAATTTTTCTTTCAGCAGGGAATGAAGCTCCGGCCTTATTATCTCTTTTCTCCTTCCTTTCATGCCTCCCGTCTCCATAACAATAACACCTGACAGATCGGTATTACCTGCTTCGGCAAAATTCAGAAGAGCATAACTGACACCTATAATCAATATCTTCTTTCCCTGATCTTTTTCCTCTCTTATATTTTTCAGTAATTTTTTGTAATCATCCCTGTAAAACCTGCTCAAAGCACTCCCCGTTGCCTTAATAAGATGGCTTACCATGTAGATAAGTGAAGAATTATTTCTTTCAGTGTACGAGGGCAGTAAGGCATAAATGGTATAGTCAGCGGGATCTCCATAAAAAAGTCTGAATGCAGAGAAAAAACTTTTCTCGTACAGAGTAAGATCAGCAACATAATGGCGGCTTGCCGCTGTTCCTGTTGTACCGCTGCTCTGGAAAATCATTTCTGCAGGAGTATCACCTGTCAGTATCTTATGACTTCTGAAAAAACCTGCAGGCAAAAAAGGTATATCTTCAAGATATTCCGGTGCACTATATTTACTGCCCAGCAGTTCCAGGTATAACTTATAAACAGGATTATTATCAGCCTGATATTTGAATATTTCAAGGGTTGTATCGAGGAAATCGTTCTTCTCTCTTATTTTAAAGATCCTGCTTGTTATTTCAGGTTTCATTTACCCGGGAAAGTTAAAGATCCGTCAGGCTGGTAAGCCCACTCAAAGGTACACTTGGCATAGTCCCGGTTGTCTATTTCCCCGGAAACCGTGGCAATGATCCTTATCTTTGCATAATGTTCACTTCCTGACCTGTAAAGCCAGATCTGATCAGGCTCAACCGGGGATGCCAGCCCAACCCATTGAGTAACGCTGACTGTCGTCAGATTATTGAATGCCTCTTCAGCTGAATCTGCGCTATCGAATTCTCCGAATTTATAGAATGAATCTTTAAAATTATCTGTCTGAAAAAACAGATTTGTCCCGTCACTGTCAATAGTGATATCGGGAGGAGGATTATCAAGTGTCGATACTATCTCTGCCCTGGAGAACAGGAAGCCGTAAACATAATAAGTCTGGCTGAATCCGGTGGTATTATCAATCGTTACAGTTCCCGATACAGGAATGATCTCCTGTTTTTTACAGGAGAGCTGGATTAACAACAAAGGCAGCAATATCAGGAAGATGTTTCTCATACTTCATGCAAAGTTAACTGAAATTTCCATGTTTACCTGAAAGAAAAAGAGAGTGGCCTTTGAGACACTCTCTTCTCATTACAGAAATTCTTTACCGTTACCGTTATACCATTAAACCGTTACACCATTTTTTATTCGCCTCTTATCGCGACTATTCCCGGCAGTTGTTTCCCTTCCATATATTCAAGCATAGCTCCGCCTCCTGTTGAAACATAGCTTACCTTATCGGAAAGGTTGTTTTTATTTATTGCTGCGACAGAATCACCTCCTCCGATCAGGCTGAATGCTCCTTTAGCGGTTGCAGCAGCTATGGCTTTCGCGATTGCTGTGGTTCCCTTCGAAAATTTTTCCATCTCAAATACCCCCATCGGGCCGTTCCAGAGAATGGTCTTTGAGTTTTCGATTACCGAGGAAAACTGCTGTATGGTTTTTTCAGCAATATCGAGGCCCAGCCAGCCGTCAGGTACAGCATCAGCTTTAGTAATATTTGTATTTGCATCATTTTCAAATTTATCTGCATTAAGGCTGTCAGCCGGCAAGTAGAGATTTACCTTCTTTTCCTTCGCTTTTCCGATGATCTTAAGAGCAAGGTCAAGCTTATCCTCCTCGCAAAGTGATTTGCCTATGCTGCCTCCCTGTGCTTTAATGAAGGTGTATGTCATGCCGCCCCCGATAATAAGGTTGTCAACCCTGTTAAGCAGGTTTTCAATCAGCATTATTTTATCAGATACTTTTGCGCCCCCCATAATAGCGGTAAACGGATGCCGGGCATTATTAAGTACCCTGTCCATGGCAGCCAGTTCACTGTTAATAAGGAAGCCAAACATACGTTTATCCTCAGGATAAAAATCTGCTATAACTGCTGTACTTCCATGGGCTCTGTGAGCTGTTCCGAAAGCATCGTTCACATAGATCTCTGCATAACCTGAAAGCTTCTTGGCAAATTCTTTCTGTTTTATCTTCAGCTCTGCTTTTGCTGCTTTCTTTTCTTCATCAGTTGCTGTTTCAGGTAATACGGGCTTCCCCTCCTCCTCAGGATAGAACCTCAAATTTTCAAGCAGCAACACCTCTCCCGGTTTTAGTTCCGCCGACATTTTAACAGCGGATTCACCCAGACAATCATCTGCAAAGAGGACTTTTTTGCCCAGATGCTTTTCCAGAACAGGGAGCACTGGTATAAGAGAAAATTTGTCCATTCTTCCTTTTGGTCTTCCGAGATGTGACATCAGGATGGCGCATCCTCCATCATTTATAATTTTGTTGATCGTCTGCAAGGCGCCTCTGATGCGGGTATCATCGGTTACAGCAAGGGTCTCTTTGTCGAGAGGTACATTGAAGTCGACTCTTACGATAGCTTTTTTGCCATTAAAATTGAAGTCCTGAATCATTTTCATATTACATATTATTTTTGATAGTTATTTCTATTTGCAAACCTACTTAATTTTAAACATAATCTTTGATGGTTTCTGAACTAATTTATAGGATATTTCAAATTGCCATACAAAAGATATATCATCATGAAACCCCCCCGGGGTTTTATTATGTTCTTGAAACAGATTGTGTTAGTAATAATGGAATCCCGCCGGGATTCTTCATTACGTAATACTTGCCAGTTTAGTGAACCGCGGAGCGGATCCATTAATGATAATACATAAACACTCCTTAAATACCCTGAACCGCGGAGCGGTTCCACTAATGATAATTATTAATCTATCCCAATCTGATACTATGAACCGCGGAGCGGTTCCATTAATAGTAACAAGGAAACAACCTATGTAAAAAGATTAACTAATTTTGAAGAAAGTCATGGCTATGAATTTTGCACAGATACCAGGACATAAAGAGACAAAAGAAAAGCTGATAAAATCGGTGCATGAGGAGAGAGTCAGTCATGCCCAAATATTAACCGGTCCTGAAGGTTGTGGTTCTCTTGCACTCGCCCTGGCTTATGCACGATATGTCAGCTGTGAAAACCGTACACCGGGTGATTCGTGCGGGACATGCAAATCGTGCGTCAAATATGAAAAGATGATTCACCCTGATCTTCACTTCGTCTTTCCTGTTATTAAAGACAAAAAAAATACGGAACCTGTCAGTGATGTCTTCATTGAACAATGGAGGAAATTTGTAAGAGAGTCTCCATATTTTACCCTTAACAGCTGGCTTAATTCCATTGAAGTTGAGAATGCCCAGGGACTGATATTTGCATCTGAGGCAGGTGAGATAATAAAAAAGCTTAATCTCAAGACTTTTGAATCGGATTTCAAGATAATGATAATTTGGCTGCCCGAAAAGATGCATCAGGCTGCTGCCAACAAGCTTTTAAAGCTACTCGAGGAGCCACCCGGGAAAACACTTTTTCTCCTGGTTTCAGATGAGCCTGACAAACTTCTGCCAACAATATTGTCGAGATGCCAGATGGTAAAGATCCCCCGATTCACTGATGATGAAATCAGGGAATTTCTGAAAACCAGATCGGGTGTCGGTGAAGATAAAGCGGCCGACATAGCCAGAGTGGCAAATGGAAATATCATAAGGGCTGTCGAATTATATGAAAATGAGGATTCATCCCTGGATAAACTTACCCGCTTTAAAAGCATGATGAGATTTGCATGGAAACGCGACATCATTTCATTAATAAGATGGTCGGAGGAGATGGCTGTAACAGGCAGGGAGGCCCAGAAGAATTTTCTCTCCTTTTCTTTAAGGCTCCTGAGGGAAAACCTGATGCTTTCGCTTGATCAGTTAAAAAACGACCTGGTATATCTGGCAGGAGAAGAGGCCTCCTTCTCAGGTAATTTCCACCCTTTTATAAACCAGAAAAATATCTATCCCCTGACTGATGAGTTTAATCTTGCCTTCTCCCACATTGAAGCAAACGGGAATGCAAAGATCATCTTTCTTGACCTTGCACTTAAGGCAACAAGATTGATCCGATAAACGAGGGCCGGGAATTGACATTATGGCATTTATTCATTACTTTTGTGGTTTATTTTGAAGCACTGAATCTTTATGACAGAGAATGAAGAATTACAAGGGCAGCAGGATGAAGAGATCCGGATGCCTGATATTAAATATAAACCCGGTTGTAATAAACTTGATTCTTTCAACTGGCTGAAAGACATTCCGGAATGCCCCGATGAAAATGATATCGTTGAAATCAGGTTTAAAAACACCCGAAAAGGATTTTACAGGAATGTAAACAATCTCAGGTTCGAGATTGGTGACCTGGTTGCTGTTGAAGGCTCCCCCGGCCATGATATCGGAAGAATATCCATGACAGGCAGGCTTGTCCTCGAACAGCTTAAAGAGCTTAAAATCATACCTTCGCTCGAAGATATGAAGAAAGTATATCGGAAAGCAAAAGATGTCGATATGCAAAAATGGGAAGAAGCAAAATTGCTTGAGATCCCGACCATGCTTCGCTCCAGGCAGATAGCCGAAGAACTGAAACTTAACATGAAGATCGGGGATGTTGAATACCAGGGTGACAAAACAAAAGCCATATTCTATTATATAGCTGATGAACGTGTCGATTTCAGACAGCTGATAAAGGTGCTTGCCGAAGAATTCAAGGTGAGGATAGAGATGCGCCAGATCGGTGCCCGCCAGGAGGCCGGCAGAATAGGCGGAATAGGATCCTGTGGCAGAGAACTCTGCTGTGCAACATATATTACGAACTTTACCTCCGTAACAACCACCCACGCAAAATACCAGGAACTGTCGCTGAATCCGCAGAAACTTGCCGGACAATGCGGCAAATTAAAGTGCTGCCTCAATTTTGAGGTCGACTGCTATGTTGATGCACAGAAAAACTTTCCGTCAAAAGATATTCCGCTGGAAATAACCAACAGCACAGCATATTTTCAGAAAATGGAGGTTCATAAAGGTATCTACTGGTATTCAACAGACCAGCACTCGACTGCTAATCTTATACCGGTGCCGGTACAGAGGGTTGAGGAAATACAGGCTATGAACAAAAACGGCATTAAACCTGAAAGATTACTTTCCGGAAAACCATCATGGGACACAACTCCTGTTTCGGAAGATCTTCTTAAAAACAACAGCCTGACAAGGTTCGATATTGACAAGTCTAAAAACAACCAGCGCAAATACTCCCATAAAAGAAAGAACAGAAAATTGAATGATAAGAGAAATAAATAAAAGCTCAACCCTGTTGTTGTTGCTTCTCCTCTCATCATGTAACAGTGATGTTATATTCACTGACAGCGTAGTCATGCAAGACAATATATGGGATCTTTCCAATGTGCCGGATTTCAGCATGCAGATAGATGATACGACTCAGCTTACCGATGTTTTTTTCACTATCAGAACCGGATCAGACTATCCGTTCCGCAACTTATTCCTGTTTGTAACTGTATTTTCACCTGATGGTAATATTATGACAGATACTCTTGAATATTATCTTGCCGACGAAAAAGGCAACTGGTACGGCAAAGGATTCGGTGATATCCATGAACTTAACCTGCCCTACAGGACAAACGTCTTTTTCCCGGCCAGAGGCACATACCTTTTCAATATACAACATGGTATGCGTATCGGGGATCTTCCGGGCATCTATGATATCGGATTAAGAATTGAAAGAAGCAAAAGGTAAATCTTAAACTGTGGGAAAGAACAAACTGGCCAAATGGGCAGAGATGGCTACATTCAACAACGTAATAGAGCCTGCTACAGGAGAGCTGTCATTTAAAGATCACCCGATAAAAGGAAAATGGAAAACGGAAATTTTCCGGAATTTAAATCCGATCATCCTGGAGCTGGGCTGCGGAAAGGGGGAATATACAGTGGGTCTTGCTGCCAGATTTCCTCAGAATAATTATATAGGTGTCGACATAAAAGGAGCCAGGATGTGGAAGGGAGCAAAAACAGCATCCGAAAACAAAATGTCCAACGTGGCTTTTCTCCGTACACGGATAGAGTTTATTAATTCTTACTTTACTGAAGATGAGATTGATGAGATATGGCTCACCTTCCCCGATCCCCATCCTGGAAAACGGAACTCCAACAGGAGACTTACTAGTCCCTGGTTTCTTAATAATTATCGTAATTTCCTGAAGGACAAAGGGATCATTCATCTAAAAACGGATAATGCCGATCTCTTCAACTATACAAAGATACTGGTTGAACTAAACAGCCTTCCTGTAATTTTGGCCAGCAACGACCTGTATGCTGATAAACCCGATGACGAAATCCTATCTATCAAAACACATTACGAAAATCTTTTTCTTGAAGATGGACTGAAAATTAATTATCTCTCTTTCAGAATTTTAAAGAACAAGATTATAAAAGATGCTAAAGCCGGGACAAAAGAATAATGATAATTTTTTCAGCAGGGTTTACCTTGTAACCGGGCAGATACCTCATGGCAGGATCACTTCTTACGGGGCAATTGCGCGCTACCCGGGTTCAGGTGGATCAGCCAGGATGGTTGGCTGGGCTCTTAATGCCAGCCATGCAATGAATATTTTGCTATGACAGAAAAAATTGGTAAAATTGCCGGCTGTTATAAAAATAAGGTGCCCGCTTAATTAAATTATAATTACATGTCAGAAACCGGAAATATTCAAGAACGTGTGTTAAAGGCCCTGGAAAGAATCAGGCCATATCTCCAGTCAGACGGAGGAGATATTGAACTTGTCGAAATATCAGAAGATTTTACTGTTAAGGTGAAACTCACTGGTGCATGTCATGGTTGTCCGTATAGCATGATGACTTTAAAAGCCGGGGTCGAGCAGGCACTAATAAATGAGGTACCCGAAATAAAGAGTGTCATTTCCGCCTGATAAAAGGCAACCTCCTTAATTTTATTTACCTTTGAAATACTATACCCGGGCCTGGTAAGTTTATAGTATTAAAACCATTTTATTGCCTTCAGTAAAAGCATCATATAAATACCTGGTGTTGCTGGGATTATTAATCGCCGCAGTAAATTGTTCTGTGGAAAAAAACACAAGGGCGACAAGGTTTTACCATGGAATGACGGCAAGGTATAATATCTATTTTAATGGTTATGAAAGCTTTAAGGAGGGTCTTCTTAAAGTTGCAAATGGTCATGATGACGACTATGCCGAATTGCTGGATGTATTCGAATACAGTGATCCCTCCTCTGCATCCCTCTGCAGTTCAGACATGGAAAAGGCAATCCAGAAAGCCTCAAAACTTATCTCCTTAAAATCAATTACTGCAAAGCCTGAAGTAAAGGATAAAAACAATATTACTTCACAAGAGGAGGATTTGTTCAACCGAAAGGAATACAATGAGTGGGTTGATGACAGTTATCTGCTCATCGGAATGGCACGGTTTTACAAGCATGAGTATTATGAGGCTTCTGCAGTTTTCGAGTATTGTATTACCCAGGCCAATGATCCTTTGATAAGAAAAGAGGCATCAATCTGGCTGGCCAGGACCCATAATGAGAAAGGGAGGTACAGTGATTCGTATCGTATCCTGAACGAACTTGAAACTTCCGCAGATTTCCCGAGGGCATTGAGAACCATGTATTATACAACCATGGCAGATCTCTTTGTTAAACAGCATAAATTTACTGAAGCTATAGAACCTTTGGACAAGGCTATTGATAATGTGTCGGGGAAACAAACAAAATACAGGCTTACATACCTGCTGGCTCAGCTGAATGAAGAGGCCGGAAATGCCTATAGGACAATATCGTTGTATCGGAAGGTTGTTAAAATGAATCCTCCCTATGATGTTGAATTCAATGCCAGGATAAATATTGCAGGGGTTTTTGATGTCAGCACCGGGGACCCGGAAGAAATGAGGAAAGAGATGGAGAAGATGCTTAAAGACTCCAAGAATAAGGATTTTCGTGACCAGATCTATTTTGCACTTGGTAATTTGTCCATGAAGGAGGGAAATGAAAAAGAGGCCCTGGAGTTTTACAGGCAATCAGTCTTATTCTCATCCCTTAACCAGAATCAGAAAGGAAGGTCTTATCTTACTCTTGCTGAATATTATTACAATAAGCCTGACCTTTTAAAAGCAGGCAGGTACTATGACAGCACTGTAATTTTTCTCGATAAGGCACATTTCGAATATCAGGCACTGAAATTAAAATCGGAAAACCTCAATACTGTCGTATCACAATTAAACATCATCGAAACTGAAGATTCTCTTCAGAGGATTGCTTCAATGTCAGAATCTGAGAGAGATGCTTTTATTTCATCGATCATCAGCGAAATTTCCAAAGCCGAAAATGAAGGCAGAACCTCTCAATATTCCGACAGGTATAACCTGGGACAATTCTATGAAAATGAGAGACGCTTTCAGGATAATATCGAACAGGAGGGTAAGTGGTACTTTTATAACCAGGCTGCCCTTACATTTGGCCGTACAGAATTCAAGCGCAGGTGGGGTAACAGAAGACTCGAGGATAACTGGCGCAGGTTAAATAAAACCAGGGCCACCTCATCCATAGCATCTGCTGAAGGCGGTGAAACAGCACAAAATGTTTTCGATTCACTAAATACAGGAACACTTGACTATAAAAATCCTGAATTCTACTTAAAAGATCTTCCTCTGACCGACTCCCTGTTGGCTGTTTCTGATAACCGTATAGCATATGCATATCTTAATGCCGGAAAAGCCTATGCTGAAAAGATACGGGATTTTAAGGGAGCTGTTGAATCTTTTGAAAATCTTATTGCCAGGTATCCTGAAAATGAACTTGTACCTGAAGCTTTATATAACCTGTATAAGATAAATCAGGAAATTGATAACTCCGCCTCTGAAAAATACAAACAACGCCTGATAGAAGGATATCCCGAAACCGAATTTGCAAAAATGATATCCGATCCCGGCTATTATGAGAAGAAGCTTGCAGACCTGAAGATGGCTGAGCAACTTTACCGGGAAGCATACAATACATATAATAAAGAAGATTTTACATATGCAATTGCCCTTTGCGATGATGCTTTGAAAAAATACAGACAGGACCAGCTGGCTCCAAAGTTTCTTCTGCTTCGCGCATATTCCATAGCACGGATCAGCGATGAAAGAACGCTCAAGGATGAGCTAAATAAAATCATTGAATTGTGGCCCGACAGCGAGGAAAGCAAAAAGGCGGCAGAGATCACCGCTTTCATTAACAAGAAAGTACCCGAACTGAAAGTTGAGGAAGAAAAAGTAATTGCCAGGGAATTATTTATAGCTGATACTGCAGCAAATCATTCTTTCATTCTTATAATTGAGAATCCTGAATTCAATATTAACCAGGCCGCATTCGATGTGATAAGCTATAACATTGATAATTTTACTAATCTTAATTACAGAACTGAAGGAACGCTGGTAGACAATAAATATATAATGATCAAAGTGTCGGGATTTCAAAAATACTCTGATGTAATGGATTATTACAAGTCATTTTCAACTGAAAAGCTGGTAAGGAATCCCACGGGATCCAAAATGTATTCTTTCATTATCAATGACAATAATCTCAGGGTTCTGAATGAAGACAAGAATCCGGAACGGTATCTTCTTTTCTTCAGGGAAAACTATTAAAATGAGAAGGATAAGAATACTATGGACAGATGATGAGATTGAGGTTCTTAAACCCCATATCCTCTTCCTGCAGGATAAAGGGTATGAGATAGATACCTGTTCAAACGGCAATGATACCATTGATCTTGTACGGCAAAACTCCTATGATCTCATATTTCTCGATGAACATATGCCGGGGTTAAGCGGTATTGAGACTCTCAGGCTTATCAGGGAAGTGAGGAACGATATCCCCGTGGTAATGATAACTAAAAGTGAGGAAGAGGATATAATGGAAGAAGCAATCGGTTCCGAAATAGCCTATTATCTTATCAAACCGGTTAAACCCAAACAGGTATTGCTTGCAATAAAGAAGATACTTGACCAGAAAAGGCTTGTCACAGAAAAAACAACAACCGATTACAGGCAGGAATTCAGCCGTATCGGTGACATGATATCATCTGCAGGAAGCTGGGAAAATTGGACAGAGGTTTTTCGTAAAATCACCTACTGGGAATCGGAACTTGAAAAATCAACTGACCCGGGAATGACAGAAATATTGAAGATGCAGGAAAATGAGGCCAACAACCTTTTCTCTAAATTTGTTGCAAAAAACTACCTTTCATGGTTTGATCCCGTGACTGCTGATCTTCCTGTCCTGTCACACTCACTTTTCACAAGAAAGGTTTTTCCGCATATAAGTAATTCCAGACCTTTATTTTTCATTCTCATTGACAATTTGAGGTTTGATCATTGGAAGACAATTTCGGCTGAGCTTGCCGGGCATTACAGGGTGGTTGAAGAGGATATTTATTTCAGCATTCTGCCAACTGCAACCCAGTACAGCCGTAATGCCATCTTTGCCGGGCTCATGCCCTCACAGATTGCCGAACTTATGCCACGTCTCTGGGTCGATGATGATGATGAAGCCGGCAAAAACAAATTTGAAGAGGAGATGTTCAGGAATCAGCTTTCAAGGAAAGGATTGAAATACAAATGGTCATATAATAAGATCAGCAGTAACATTGAAGCAAAAAAGGTAAATGAAAGGATTAAGCCAATGCTCGAGAATGAGATCAATATTCTTATTTATAATTTCGTTGATGTTCTTTCTCATGCCCGTACGGATATTGGTGTGATAAGGGATCTTACAGATGATGAGACAGCCTACAGGAGTCTTGTAAGATCATGGTTTATCCATTCTTCTCTGTTTGATCTGCTGAAAACACTGACCAGGCATCAGGTAAAAGTAATTATCACAACTGATCATGGAACTATCAGGGTTCAAAATCCGATAAAGATGATCGGTGACAAAAAGACATCTTCTAATCTGCGTTATAAGACGGGAAGAAATCTTGATTATAATCCTTCTGAAGTATTTGAGATAAGAGATCCCGGGAAAGCATTCCTGCCAAAGACAAATATAAGCTCGCGGTATATTTTTGCCATGAACAAGGATTATCTTGTCTACCAGAATAATTTTAATTACTATGCCACGTATTACAGGAACAGCTTTCAACATGGAGGAATCTCAATGCCGGAAATGATGCTGCCTGTTGCTTTTCTGGAACCCGTATAATAAATGGAAATTATAGTTAAACAGAAGAAAGATCTTCCTTTTGCCGGCAGGAGGTTGCTTGAACTCTCAGCCGGCAGCAGGATCTTTGCATTTTACGGATCGCTGGGTGCGGGAAAGACAACAATTATAAAAGCAATATGCAACCTGCTTGGAGCTTCTGATATGACCAGCAGTCCATCTTTCACACTGGTAAATGAATACAGGACGCCTGAAGGTGAATCTTTATATCATATTGATTTCTACAGAATAAAAAATACTGAGGAGGTATTTGATTTCGGCCTTGAAGAATATCTCTATGGAGGGTCGTACTGCTTCATGGAATGGCCGGAGTTGATAGAGGACTTATTGCCTGCAGGTACGGTAAAAATCCGCATCAATGTCGGGAAAAATGAGGAACGTATTCTGGAGGTATCTTAACCCGAGCATATTTTACTGCTGTATCCCAATTTATTTTAACTTTGGAGAAATAACACTATTTCTGAAATGAACATGAGAGGCAAGAGTAGAAAAGTGAGTTACGGTGACAGTGCTTTTATGCCAAAAGAAGAGCATCTTGAAACTGCTGTCAGGTTCAGAAGATTATCCATCGGTATCCCAAGCGATTCTAAGGATGATGAAAAAAGGGCAGCTCTTACACCGGAAGCGGTTAACCTGCTCGTAGAATCAGATAATGAGGTAATTATACAAAAAGGTGCAGGTACCGGTGC
>CAZHRV010000091.1:0-8349 GCA_964535035.1 uncultured Rikenellaceae bacterium | reverse complement strand
ATCGGCGGATGGATAAAGGAAAAGCTCAATGTGCTGGATATCTATACGTTCAAACAGATAAGTAATTTTAACAGTGAAGATGTTGCTGCTGTTACCGAGGCAATTGAATACTTCCCGGGGAGAATGGAAAGAGATGAATGGATTCTTCAGGCAAAAGAACTTGTCAGGATCGCAGGCAAGAAGACTGAACTCCTTAAACGCATCAGGGAGAGGAAGGGAAGAATTTATTTCGACAAGCTAGGGATTGCCCACGAGTACGAGGCTAATAATTTAACCCTTATTGATGGGCTTGGTTTATGGGTTGAGGAACGGTTAAATACGCTTGGCATATATACTTTTGATCAAATAAGCAAGCTTACACACACTGATATCGAAACTATTACTGAGGTACTTGAAATTATTCCCGGTCGTATCGAGCAGGATAAATGGGTCGAACAAGCTCATGAACTTGCAAAAAAACAGGCTCAACAGATTGTAAGTTAAGAATGCATCATATAGAAATGAATAGTAAACAAATCATTTATTATTCCTGGCGAGCATCCTTTTGCTGACTGTAACAATACTTTCCGGTTGCCAATCATCAGCCACAAAAGTGGAAAATGCAGAAAATAAAGTACAGGAAGCCAAAAAAGATCTGAAAGATTCTAAAACTGATTTGTACCAAGCCAGACAGGATTCTATCAGTGACTATCAACAATTTAAAAAAGAAACTAGCGAACTATAAAGATTATGGCCAAAACTAATGGATTTCTTTTAAAAATGAGTTTAATCATGATATGGATGAATTGGGCAAAGCTATTAAAGACTTGACAATTGAAAACATAAAATAAGCATTCGACAATCTTTATTAAATTTCTAAATCATGAAAAATCTACTTTATGTAATTGCCGGATTATTGATATTTATATGGATAATTATTTTTAAACCTTCATCAAGTGTTCATTTATGGCTTGCATTTGCCGGCGTAATTATTCTAATCAGGATAGTCTTCGATAAAAAATTATCAAACAAGAAAGAATAGATAAAAAATATTTAAAATGAAAACTCCAAATAAATTGGGTGTCTGGATGGATCATACCATAGCTCACATGATAGTATTAAATAATAATTCAACTGCATCAAGTACAATAGAGTCTCTCTCTTTGCAAGGCGAAAAACAAAACTTTGGCAAGGATGAAAGTCTGAAACATAATACTGAACAAGATCAGCTTTCAGATTATTTTAAAAGGCTAAGTGCTGTTATAAAGGACTATCCAGAAGTAATACTATTTGGTCCGACAAATGCTAAAACCGAATTGTTTAACTTATTAAAGGAGGACAACCAATTTAATAACATTAAGATTGAAATTGAAACAACTGATTATTTAACGGAAAATCAGATGCATGCTTTTGTAAAAGAACATTTTGAAAAAGTTGGCTGACCACAAAAAACATGAAAATTGCTTCTAATCTTTTTATAAACAAAGCTTTTATTCCTGTTTTGTCATTCCCAAATTATCATCTTCGGATAACAGCAGAGGATATATGGACTTTAGGAGCATTTAATACCTGATATCATTTTGAACAATGTGAGATTTAGTATTGTTTGAATTAACTTAAATAAAATAAGGAAAAAATTATGAGCGCAAAAAGGTTATTTGGAACTAACAAAACAGCAATCTATATTATTGCGATTGTAGTGATAATTGTGGCTTTTCTGTTACTTGGCGGGGGATCTTGGGCAAGAGGGATGATGCATGGAAACGGATCAATGGGTATTTCCCATTTAAACTGGGCACAAATTCTTATCAGTTTAGTTATTGGTTTCCTGCTGGGTTTGTTAGCTGGCAGGAGGAAATGGTAATTGTCCATTATTTATAAAAAAACGGGGCATTGTTATGGCGAGGCGATTCGGAATATCTGGTTGACAGCGTAAAACGTATACGATAATAACAAGGTGTCGTTTTTTTATAAACAAACAAAAAAGCGAATAAAATGGAAAAAGTATTGATTGCACTGGATTACAATCCAACAGCACAAAAAGTGGCAGAGGTAGGTTTTTCAATGGCAAAATCCATGAATGCTGATGTAATTGTTATGGGTTCTCACAGCCGTAAAGTCTCATCAAGAATAATTATGGGAAGTGTAACGAAAAGAGTTTTACAGCATAGCTCTATACCGCTTTTGATTGTACCTACAAAGTTGAAGAAATAATCATTTTGGATTTATAAGTAAAATTGAATTTTTGAAACAGCAATAATGAAAAATTGAATAATAAGGTAATTCTAATGAAATCACTGCTGACGCCTGTCAGACAATAAAAAACAATTATGGAATCCTTAAAAACATTGATTTATAGTCCTTCTTAATTATTGAACTATTAACCTGGTTTCAGTTCTTTTAAAATGGGAAATAAATAAAAGAGGTAACTATGAGGCAAATGCATTCACAAACTAAGGTGATAGTAACATTAGGTCCTGCATCAAACAGTAAAGGCATTATTCTTCAAATGATTAATGAGGGTGTTGATGTATTCAGGTTAAATTTTTCTCATTCTACAAAGGATGAACATCTTAAGCTGATAAACATTATTACAGAATTAAACCTGGAATTGGGAACTAATGTTTCAATTCTGGCAGATTTGCAAGGGCCGAAACTCAGGGTGGGCGAAATTGAAAACGACCTTCTCAATCTGGAAGAAGGTGATGTCATATCTTTTGTTACGGAAAAATGTTCGGGCACCAAAGATCATCTTTATATGAGCTATCAGGAATTTCCAAAGGATGTTAATTCTGGTGAAGTAATACTTATTGATGATGGAAAATTAAAGCTGGAAGTTATAGAGTCCAATAAAAATGATATCGTTAAAGCAAAAGTTATTTATGGCGGTCCGCTTTCTTCAAACAAAGGGGTAAACCTGCCTGATACCAAAGTTTCACTTCCGTGTCTTTCTGATGAAGATATTTCAAATGCTGTTTTTGCACTGGACCATGATGTTGACTGGATCGCATTATCGTTTGTACGGAAAGCTTCCGATATTCTTGAACTAAAAAATCTGATAAAGAAGAGAGAAGGTCATGCCGGTGTAATTGCGAAAATTGAAAAACCTGAAGCCCTTATGGAAATAGATCAGATTATCGACTTAGCCGATGGTATTATGGTTGCTCGTGGTGACTTGGGGGTGGAAGTTTCCTTTGATCGAGTTCCTGTAATACAAAAAATAATTATCGAAAAATGTATTGTGCATTCAAAACCAGTGATTGTTGCTACACAGATGATGGAAAGCATGATGATAAATTTCAGGCCCACCAGGGCAGAAGCTAATGATGTGGCTAATGCTGTACTCGATGGGGCAGATGCTTTGATGCTTAGCGGAGAAACTTCTGTTGGTAAATATCCTGTTGAAACTATAAATAGTATGCAGAGGATTATTAATTATACTGAAAATAAGGGAAACCCTATTTATAAACAGCATGCACCTATGGAAGGAGCACCTGCATTTCTTGCCGACTCCATTTGCTTTAATGCATCGCAATTAGCACAAGAAGTTAGAGCAAAAGCAATAATTGCATTTACACATTCAGGGTATACTGCATTAAAGATATCCAGCCATAGGCCCAAATCCAATATCTATGCTTTTACCAATAATGAAAATCTTTTACATAAAATTTCAATTATATGGGGAGTGCAACCATTTTATTTAACTACATACAAAGATTTAGACAAGGCAATTCATGAATCAACAGAAATGCTTAAGTATAAAAAACTATTGAAAAAAGGCGACATTGTGATTCATGTTGGCAGCACTCCCCTTAGTCTTCATGGAAGAACTAACATGCTGAAGGTTAGTAAGATATAGAAGAATATTTATTTCTCTTAAAAACATTGAAGATTTTTTATTCTTCCACTTAAACAGGCTGACTAAAAACATTCATTATGAAAAAAATTGGAATAGGCATCGTTATACTTGGTTTAATATTGACAATTTTTACTGCTGTCACTTTCTTCACAAAGGAGAGAGTAGCAGAAATTGGTGATATTAACATTATGGCAAACAAACGACACCATCTCAACTGGTCGCCGCTGATTGGCGTAGCCGTGATGGGAATCGGAGGGATTGTTTATTTAATATCTCCTAAAAAAAAGTAAACAGTTTGAAGTTTTACCTGATCCGGGAATTATTTGAAGGACTACAGATTATTTTTACAAGAAAGTTTATTAATAATAAATAATTATACAATGAAAAAAATTTTAATGACATGTTTAATTCTATTTTGTCTGGCTTCGATCATTAATGCACAGGATTACAAAACGGGGATTGGAGCAAGATTAGGCTTTAATCAGGGTCTGACTGTAAAGCAGTTTATCAGCCAGAAGTCGGCTCTCGAATTTCTACTCGCTACCAGGTGGAGAGGATTTGAGGTCACCGGGCTCTATGAAATCCATAACCAGGCTTTCAATGCAGAAAGATTGAAGTGGTACATAGGATTCGGTGGACACATCGGTTTCTGGAACGGAGATTATGCATCATGGGGAGATCCCGGTGTAAGCTATACTGTTATTGGAATAGATGGGATACTGGGTCTTGAATATAGCTTCTCAGAAGCGCCGATAAATATAGGGCTCGACTGGAAACCATCCTTTAATCTCTGGGGATATTCAGGATTCTGGGCTGATGGTGGAGCCCTTTCAATAAGGTATGTTTTTTAATTTACTATAGACCCGGGATTTATATCATTCTGGCTCCTCCCGCTGAAGTTCCTATAATTTTATGACGACAGCGGGTTTTTTATTTACTTTGGTTCCACATGTATTGTCACATCGAGGTTTTCAAAGCTGGCATTAAGTTCATCCTCGATCATGTCACAAAATTTATGAGCATCTCCAACGGTTTGGTTTTCAGGTACTTCAACATGAATATCTATGAACCTGTAATTGCCTGAAATACGGGTTCTGAGTTCATGATAATTTACTCCCATATCAGTAAGTTTCTTTTCAAGAACCTCGATCTCATCTCTATTCCATGATGAATCCAAAAGAGGCCAAAAGGCACGTCTTAACAGCTCAAAGGATTCTTTAATGATGAAGAGAGCGACCAAAATGGCAATAACTGGATCCAGCCACTTTATGTCAGTCAGGAGAATAAGTATCAATCCTAGTGCAACTCCGGCAGATGTATAAACATCTGTTTTAAGATGAAGTGCATCTGCTTCAAGAGCTACTGAATTTGTTTCATGGGCCACCTTATAAAGTCTTCTGGAGACTATGATATTTACAATTGCGGAAATAATCATTACCAGCGAACCAAGCCATAGTGATTCGAACACGATTTCTTCGCCGGTCAGTTTTTTAACTGCTTCGATAATGATCCAGATTGCAGCCACAAAGATCAGCAAGGCTTCTATAACTCCTGAAATATTTTCAACTTTTCCATGTCCATACGGGTGATTGGAATCAGGCGGGTGATCAGATACTTTGACCGAAAATAAAGCAATAATGGCTGCAATAAGGTCCATTGAAGAGTGAATAGCTTCAGAAAGGATACTTACTGAACCACTTATAATGCCTGCCACCAGCTTCAATAATATCAATGCGCTGTTTGATATTACTGATAGCCCCGCAGTTTTTACTTTTAGATTCATTCCTAACAGAAAGAGATGAAATAAAGATAATCAGAAAAACAATAATTGTAAATCTAATTCAGATTTTGATCAAATCATAATTTGTGCTGCCCAGGCCTATCTTACGGCCATGTTCAAGTCCGGCCTGCCAGAAAGTATCAGGATGAGTAAGTTTGAATTTATCTTCTCCCTGCAGGCTGCCATGATCATAATTTTCACAGATCTTGCTTCCGGGGAGTGCAGGAGCTGCATTGACAAGATCAGCACAGGCCTGATCGAGTGCAACCGGATCGAATGAGGCAGCCATCCCTATATTTGGTACTATTGGATAATCGTTTACATCCCAGCAGTCGCAATTGGGCGAGACATCCATTATGAAACTGATATGGAAGGATGGTTTGTCCTTAACTGCAGCATAAGCATATTCCGAGATTTTTTTGCATGCCGTCTCTGAAGAATTCTGCCACACAACTCTTGAAGCATCATATTGGCATACGGCAACACATTGTCCGCAGCCAACACATTTAACATAATCTATATGCGCAATTTTATCCTTTTCCACGTGGATTGCATCGTGAGCGCAATATTTTTCACATATCCGGCACCCGGTACAGTTTTTCTCGAAAATCTCAGGTGAAGATCCGGAATGAAGAAATAGTTTACCTCCAACAGAAGCACATCCCATTCCAAGGTTTTTCAGGGTACCTCCGAAACCTGTCAATTCATGCCCTTTAAAATGAGTCAAAGTAATTAAAACATCTGCATCAGCAATTGCCGTACCTATTTTAGCACTGGAACAATATTCCATATTTAATTCTATTTCACGAAAATCGATCCCTTTAATACCATCAGCAATTATGACCGGACAATTTGTGGCAAGGGAATTATAGCCATTTTCAAAAGCAGCCTCAATATGGTCGGGAGCATTTGAGCGTCTTCCGTGATATAATGTATTACAATCAGTTAAGAAAGGAGTGGCTCCTTTTGATTTCAGTAATTTAACTATGCTTGCGGCATAATTTGGGCGAAGGTATGCCAGGTTGCCGGGCTCTCCGAAATGGATCTTTAGTGCCACTAATTTCTTTTGAAAATCAATTTTCTCAATACCTGCCTTTTCTACAAGGATTTCCAGTTTTTTTAAAAGATTCCTTGATGGTTTTGTCCGGAGATCAGTAAACCATACTTTTGAAGATGTCATATCGCTGAAATTATATTATAAACCTGTTCTATCAACCATTTAGGTGTTGATGTTGCTCCGCAAATACCTGCTGATTTCTTTCCCAAGAACCATGAATTATCTATTTCATCAGGAGAGGATACAAAGTGGGTGTCAATGTTGATGCTTTTACATACTGAGTAGAGCATTTTCCCGTTTGAACTCTCTCTGCCGCTGACAAAAACCACGACATCATGTTTCCTGGCAAAACTTCTAAGATAAGGTTCCTTGTTTGCAATTTGTCCGCATATCGTATTGTTTATAGTGAGTAATTTGTCAGGATCGCTTACACCCTTCTTTCTGATTTCAGTACGCAGAAGATCTGCAAAATTCTGGTAATCCCGGAGATGCATTGTTGTCTGGGAAAAGAGACTGACTGGTTTGGTGGTATCTATTTTACCCAGGTCATCCGGACCTGTAACAAGTATCCCTTCATTTTCTGTTTGTCCCAATAATCCTGCTACTTCAGCATGACCCGGTTTCCCGAATATTACAACCTGTCCGTTTGTTTTTCTGGTTTCGATCCATGCCTTCTTGATCTTTGCCTGTAGTTTCTTAACTATGGGACAGGTTGCCTCTATTATTGTGATATTGTTTTTTTCGGCTGTCAGATAGGTTTCGGGAGGTTCTCCGTGAGCCCTTATCAGGACTTTACAATTCCGAAGTATTCTGAATTTCTCCTGGTCAATCGTTACCAGACCGAGAGCGGATAAGCGTTCCACCTCTTTATCATTATGCACAATAGGACCAAGAGAATAGATCTTTTCTCCTTTCTGAAGAGCTTTTTCTGCCACTTCAACAGCATTTTGCACTCCGAAACAGAAACCTGATCTTTTATCAATCTCTGTTATCATTTAATATCTTCTCAATAATCTGCAGTACCCATTTCATTTGTTCTTCAACAGTCATTTTGCTGTTATCCAGCAATATAGCATCATCAGCCCGCCTTAAGGGGCTGATATCCCTGTTCTCATCGGTTATATCACGTGCAATAATATTGTTAAGGATCTCATCAAAAGCCACCTTGATACCCTTGGCTTTCAGTTCATCATATCTTCTCCGGGCTCTTATTTCCACGGAAGCTGTCATAAATATTTTAAGTTCGGCATCAGGGAATACAACAGTTCCAATGTCTCTTCCATCCATAACGATCCCTTTATTTGCACCTATTTGTCTCTGCAATTCCACCATACGGGAACGTACTTCCTGTATCATACTTATCCTGCTCACATGTGCGGAAACCTCTATGCCCCGTATCTCTCGCTCAACATTTTCGGAATTCAGAAAAGTTTCATATTCACCTTTTTCAGGATTATAAACGAATTCAATATAGATATTCTTCAGCTCCTCCCGGATACCTTTCAGATCCAATATACCTTTACCAACAAGATTTCTTCTCAGGCAATAGAGTGTAACTGACCTGTACATTGCCCCGCTGTCGATAAAAATATAGCTGAGTTCTTCTGCTATTGCCCTGGCAAAGGTGCTTTTTCCGCAGGATGAGTATCCGTCAATAGCTATGATCAGTTTCTT
>CAZHRV010000090.1:0-8739 GCA_964535035.1 uncultured Rikenellaceae bacterium | reverse complement strand
TGCAGTTGCACATGATGTTTTAATTGTTATCGGTATTTATTCACTGCTGTGGGGTATACTGCCTTTCTCCATGGAAATAAACCAGTCATTTATTGCCGCTATCCTGACAGTTATCGGATATTCAGTAAACGATACTGTTGTGGTATTCGACAGAATAAGGGAATTTTTGCCGCTTCACCGGAAACGTCCAACAAATGAAGTACTGAATATGGCATTGAATGACACCCTGAGCCGTACGGTCAATACAAGTATAACCTCTATTCTTGTTCTGTCAGCAATGTTCTTCTTCGGGGGAGCCACTATCAGAGGATTTCTTTTCGCAATGATCATCGGGATAATAGTCGGAACATATTCTTCAATATTCGTTGCAACAACCGTTGTTTACGATACTTCCTCAAAGAAGGGGCTGAAAGCATAGATTTTAATATATAAATATTTGATATTCTGTTTAGCAGGGACGTTGTTTGCAATGTCCCTGTATTTTTTTCGGCAGTAAATATTTGTATCGTATTATAACCATTTTTTTTAACTTTGTATTTTAAAATCAGATATGCAGGATTAATGAGCGGACAGGAGATATTTGTTATCATTATTGTTGTCCTTATTCTGTTTGGAGCTGAAAAGCTTCCTGACCTGGCAAAAGGATTCGGGAAAAGTATGCGCGAATTCAAAAAGGCAACAGACGATATCAAACGGGAATTTGAAGAAAGTACAAAAGAAATAAGGAAGGATATAAATGATGTTACACAGACGATTTCAAAAGATGTAACAGATTTTTCGGAAAACCTGACAAAAGAAGTGAATGAGGTTGCTTCCGATATAAATAATGACATTAATGAGGTGTCGGAGAATATCCGGAAAGATATGGATGAGGTTGCGGATAATATCAGGAAAGATGTGAATGAAGTGTCAGAAGAGATCGAAAAAGACCTGGACACTGGTTCAGAGCGCACCGCTCAGGATACATAATGATCAATACAACAGGCATAACCAAGTCATACGGCGACCTGAAGGTCCTGAAAGGGATAGATATTGAGGTTAAGGATAAAGAAGTTGTTGCAATTGTAGGCGCAAGCGGTGCCGGGAAAACAACATTACTGCAGATAATTGGCACCCTTGACAAACCTGACAGCGGTAAAATATTATACAACGGCTCAGATATTAGCCACTTAAAGGGCCGGACACTAGCCTCATTCAGAAATAACAATATCGGGTTTGTTTTTCAGTTTCACCAGCTTCTCCCGGAATTCACAGCGCTTGAAAATGTTTGTATCCCCGCATACATTGCAGGTAAAAGTAAAACAGAGGCAGAAATAAAAGCCGCAGAACTGTTGAGTTTTCTGAATCTGGCTGACAGACTTGAACATAAACCTTCTGAACTAAGCGGCGGAGAACAGCAGCGTGTAGCTGTAGCACGCGCTCTGGTCAACAATCCCTCAGTCATACTGGCTGACGAACCTTCCGGAAATCTTGATTCGGAAAATAAAAACGAATTACATAAACTATTTTTCAGGCTCCGTGATACCTTAGGACAAACAATCCTCATTGTAACTCATGACAGGCAGCTGGCAAATATGTCGGATCGCATTTTACAGATCAAGGACGGACTTATTATAAATGAGTCATAGAAAGGCATATAACGACATTCCTGCCGATGAAATGAAATTTTTTCTTGAGCAGAAATATCTTCAGTATAACAATCCCTCATTTATTGAATGCGACCCTGTTTCAGTTCCACATTTATTTACAGAAAGACGTGACAGGGAAATATCTGGATTTCTTTCAGCGTCCATTGCCTGGGGTCGCCGTGACCTGATACTAAAAAGCGCCCGCTGCCTGGTTGATCTGATGTATAATGAACCTTATGAATTCATTATTTCATCAGGTGAAAAAGATTTAGAAAGGTTTAATAAGTTTGTATACAGGACCTTCAACGGAACCGATTGCAGATATTTCATCACAGGACTAAGAAATATATATACGACACATCACAATATGGAGGATATTTTACTTGAGGGAATAAAATCCGGCAAATCTCTGCAAGAAGGTCTCGCTCATCTTCGCTTAAAATTTTTTGAATTACCGCATCATGCAAGGACAGAAAAACACTTTGCAGATATTAACAGAGGTGCAGCCGGAAAAAGGCTGAACATGTTCCTACGGATAAATAAGGTAGCATAACAATAATGTTTTTCCCTTTACTCAATTCAGCAACTGTCTCTATATACATACAATGTTATTGTAAATAATTGCAGCTTCTTTTATTATGATAGAACCTTGATATTAAATTATTTAGAATAGCAGTACCTATACTGTTTACAACAGTTGTAAATTTTTGTCATACACTTAGTTTCATATATCAAATTATGATCAAAAAATATATTTCAATTTAAACATGAACATATCATAGTCTTTCAGATTTACAAACAGGTTGTCTCCTTTACCGTCAAAAATTGCTGCTGAAAGCGTCAATTCAATATCATCGGTGGCAAAATATGAAACCTGGGGTATATATGCAATGGCATAATTGTTTTTAATCTTACTCCAGTCAGTTACAATAAATGCACCTCCGAGCGGTGCAATTTTCAACTTATCGTTGAAGAATTTCTTTTCATAGCACATGAAAAAATAATCATTCAGATTATTTTTTCCTTTTTCATGGAAGAAACCGTGGAGATATTGAAAGTTGAGATATGATCCGTCTTTAAAGTTGTAATCACCGCCAACGATGAATTTAATATATGGCTTGTCTATAATAGTGGTATCTTTTGTTACTGGTACTGGAGATAGTGGATATAAAGCTGATAAATCGTTAATCATTATTAACTTTTTATCAGGTATAAATGCAGCGGCTTCTCCCCAAAATCCAATGCCTGCGATGCTTGTAACAAAATCGACACCTATAATATGAGTCCGCATGAAAGAAAGCTGGGAATTAATGTTTACTCCACCTAACAGATCAACAGGAATAAATATATTTCTTGTATTGGCAGGCAAGCCGTCATAACCCCACATATAACTTAAAGAAAAATCAACCCCTTTAACAGAACCCTTAAATCTGAGCCCAGCAGTGGAACTTTCTTTTAGATTATTCTTTGGCATTTTCAAAGTATCTGAGAATTTTTTCAGAGTCATTCCAGAAGGTAAGGTCATGGGAGGATTTAATACATTAGCAAATAATCCTATTGGTAAATTGGCAGGTCGAAAAAAAGGAATATAAACAACCTGTAAGGAAAAATTATTTTTGAAATAATAATTCGCATTTATTGCATCAGAACCCCGACGTCGCCCAAAATCCAGAACATCCTCCAAATCAAGTGGATTAAGATTGTCAGTTGGATTTATCTTGTCTGCCGTTCCCCAGACAATTATCTGACGACCGATTTTTAAATCAAGATTTTTTGTTAGAAAACCATACAACTGAATATTAGCTTCCCTGATTTCTAAATTGAATGGATCGACTATCCCTTTATTGTACAAATCAGACGATGAAGTAAGGTTGGGTAAGCCAATATTACGCAGCCAGACCTCACTATAAAATCTTGATCTGTCAGTAATTTTCTTATCTAATTTTAAGGTGAGACGGTTCTCATTCCAAGCCCAATCATGTTTATCTTTGAGCAGGAACCTTTCATCTGTAATTAATTCCCCTGATATTTTCAGTTGCTTTTTCTCAGAGCTTTGTTCAACTACATTATTATCCTGAGCTTTGACTGTAACTGAAGCAACTAAAAATAAAATCACCAAAATATTTGTCCGCTTCATAATCGGAATTTTTATTGTTTCAATTTCCTTACGGTAAAATCATCATCTGTCAGACCTGTGTCATACTTTACATCCGACATCTGCATCTTTGTTTTACGGCCGGTTTTGAGGTTTGTCATTTCCACCTCTGTAGTATTCCAGTAGTTGCCGATTTTCCTGAAAGTATATTGTGCCATTTTTATTTTGTTATTGCCCTTATCATAAAATTCCATTGACTCTGGATAATAATCTGTTTTATTGATATTTGTAATTATTTTAGAATAATCTGACTGTACTTTAGGTGTTATCTCCACAGTAAACACATTAGTTTCTGTTCTCAGTAACTTGGGAGTGTATTTTTCAGAATATGATTTTGATTCCATGTCGTCATATGAAAAATCTGTGCCTGCAAAATTCTGATTTTTTGCGCTTGAGGCAATTCGTCTTTCCTTTCCGTATGCTGGTAAGTACAAATACATAATATCATCAGGCAATGATAGAATTGCAATGCCAACCTGTGATGCGGGCGATGTGAAGCGAAAAATGCGTTTGTCGGTTCCTTTCTGCAGTATTGTTGCTTCACGGATCACCTGTTTCCCATTTTTATCTGTCATTATAATTTTCATTTTAGCTGTCATATCTCTGGGTGAAAACATAACATCATCCATCTTTTTCAAAATTGTAACAGCATCCTGCGCAAATACAGAATTCAAACAGATTACAGCAGATAGTGTTGCCAATAATAAAATCTTTCTTTTCATATACTTTAATTTTTACAAATTGACCATTTCTTGTTTTAATTCAGAGATTTTGATTCTTCCTGTACTTTAACGACTTGGTTTAAAAGTTTTGGGTCATTTGGTTTGCCGGTAGCCTTTATTATTATTGGAAGTAGAGTGATTGCTGCCAATGATGAACTTAATAATGTTATAGGGACTATAATTCCAAATCCCCTCATTGGAATAAGGTTTGATAATATTAATACAAAAAAACCTGCAGAAACGGACATGGAATTTATTATAACTGCTCTCCCGCTGATTTTTAAACTATCCTGTAACGCCAAAATACTGTCACCAGTAAGTTTGTAATAAAAGTTATAACCCGATAAAATATGAATTGCATAATCACCAACACCTACGCCAATACTGCCTACCAGAACAGTTGCTATATCAATAGGAATCCCAACCCAGCCCATGAATCCATACAAAACAACCAGACTTGAAAGCATCGGAATAATTGAATACAAACCTTTTTTAACAGACCTGAATACTGATGCAACCAGAATAAATGCAAACAAAATGGCCATGCCCAAGCTCCGTCGCTGACTTTTTACAATGCTTTTATGAATTTCAGCAATAATCATTGGCATTCCGCTTATCTGTATTTTATGAGAGTTGAATTGTTTTACATAATCTTTAAGACTATTCATAATCCCGACAGTGGTTGCCATATCGCTAAATGACATATTTGCTTGGATCAATCCTTCATTCAGCGAATCGCTTACCAGTTGAGACATGATTTCCTGACCATCGAGAAGAAACCATAATTGCTCTATTTTCGCCTTATCATCAGGTATCTTTTCCCCTTCACCCATTGCGTTGTTCATTTCTTTTATAAGGTCAACAATAGATTGTGTCTTTTTTATATACGGAAATGTCTCCATAAAATGCTGTATCTGGTGCATTGTATTTAACATCTCAGGTGATTGGACATCGCCTCTGACGGAAACATACACGGTTTGTGATCCAGAGAATTTCCTCTGCAGGAGTTTTTCACTTTTTCTGACATCGGTATTCTCCTTAAAATATGATGCCATATCTGATTTGAACTCAATTTTTGTTATGCCAATCAGGGAAATAATAAAAACAACAGACCATGGAATAATGATATAAAGCGGACGCTGCGAGATCAATCCGGTTATTTTCAATAAAAATGTGTCCAGGTAAGTTTTTTCATTGGATTTATCTTGCACTCCTGTTGTCTTTGTATCTCTATCAAGAAAAGAAATCAGGGCCGGAGTAAATGTTAATGAAAGCAGTAAGGCTATGAAAATTCCCAGGGCAGAAAATGCTCCGAATTGCTGTATCATTGTAAGGTAAGATCCGAAAATAAATGTTAAAAATCCGATCATTGCGGCAGTAGCGGCAACAGATACAGGTAACGCCACATAAAGAAAGGTTTTAACCAACGCTGTATTCCTGTCAGGATCTGTTTCCGCATTTAACCTGTTTATTATATGAATAGGCCATCCACTGCCAACAGCAAGTAAAATAACCGGTATTATGCTTGTGATCAGTGTCAGTTCAAAATGGAGCAATGAAATGATACCGAATGTCCAGATTATGGCTATTAGAACAGTTATAAGAGGTATCAGCAATTTCCTTACTGACCGGAAATTGATAAAAATTATTATGGCAATCATAAGTAAAGCGGCAGGACCAAGGAAAGACATATCTTTAAATACTATGCTTCCTACTTCATCGGTTAAAATTGCCTGTCCCCCGTAAAATACTTTTACATTTTCGGGGAGTCCGATTTTTTCAATTTTTGATCGGATCATTTTAACAGCATGGCTCTTATCAGAACCACTGATAATTTTGGCTATAACCAGTGTTGCTGTGGCATCCTCTGAAATCAGACTGCCTTTATACATCTCTTTTGAGAAAATGTACTGCTTCAGGGTATCAAGCTGTGCCTGGTTTTGGGGCAGGTTGTTATCATCGATAAGCTTGCCAATTTCTATCCCTTCCTCACTTGATTTAATATCAATAACATCCGTTAGGCTTGTTACTGAACCAATTTCTGTAATGGTCTTGAGTGAATCCGTGATCTGCCTGATTTGTTCAAGAGTTTTTTTATTGAAAATATTTTCTGTTTCAAGAACAACCAATACAATATCAGTCCCTCCGTATTGCTTTCCGACTCGTTCAAATAATACTGCTGTTTTATCGGTTTTGGGCAGGTAATGCATTATTTCGGGATCAACCTTAATATTCTTTATTGAATACCCAAAAAAGATTGTCAGAATAACTGTGAATGCAATAACCAGGTTTCTGTATTTGATAATGAATTGTCCTAAATTCTTCATTCTTATATACTATAATAATTGACTAATATAGTTTTATAGTCAATACAAAAATAAAAAAAATATATGACCAAAATCGTTTATTGGTCAAATATTGATAAAAAAATAAATTAAGTCTTATTTGATTTTAAGCTATTCAATATCATCGACACAAGTTCTTTAATAACATTCTCATATTCAGCATATTTGTTTTGTAAGAACAAGGGAAGTTCTATGCTGTTTATCAGCATCAAAGCAACATTTACATTAGATTCTACATTTTTAATCTGTAAAAAACCCTCCTTTTTACCTTTTGTCAGAATATATGTAAGTTGTGTTTTCTCAAATTCAACAAAATCTTCCCTGACATCTTTTGCGAAATCATACTTTTCAAAAAAATCAGCTTTAAGCGTTTCATGATAATTAATTGCAATACTTAATAATTTGAAACGGGCAATAAGATATCTTTTGAGTATAGTCAGCGGATCCTTACCGCTGGTTGTTATTTTGATCAATTCCGTTTTAACATTGCCCAATTCCTGCTTCAACACTTCGTTAAAAAGTTCTTCTTTGCTTTTAAAATAGTAATATAAAACTCCTTTTGCTTTATGAACATGTCTGGCTATCTCCTCCATAGTGGTTTTATGAAAGCCGTACTTTGAAAAAAAGGCAGTGGCGGCTCTGACAATCATATTTTTAATATCAACGTCCGACATGATATTTGACTTTTCCCGTTTAAAAGTCAAAATTAGTAAATAACTATTATATAAAAATGGTTATAATGAAGGATTCATAGAATAATTATTCTTTGGCTCAAACATATTTCCTTATTTTTATGCTTCAAGTTTTTGGATTATGAAACTAATAAAATCAGATCTGAAAGAGTTTCTGGACGAAAAAGTTGAACTATATAACAGACCTTCTTTCATTGAATCTGATCCGATTAGTATTCCACATCAATTTATAAAGAAACAGGATATTGAGATAGCCGGGTTTCTTGCAGCTACCATCGCCTGGGGAAACAGAAAGATGATTCTCAGAAATGCTAACCGATTGATGGAATTGCTTGATCATTCGCCTTACGAATTCATAATGAATTCAAGCAATGACGAAATGGAAATGTTTAATAGTTTTGTCCACAGGACTTTTAATCCGGTTGATTTGATCTATTTCTTGAAAGCCTTGCGACATATATACAGAAACAAGGGTGGCCTTGAAACCATATTCAAGACCTATCAGACCGCCGATTCACTTCAGCCAGCCATGCATGAATTTCACAGGATATTCTTTGAACTTCCTCATGAAAAAAGGACAGAGCGGCATGTTTCAGATCCGTTCAAAGGTTCGGCGGCAAAGAAGTTAAATATGTTCCTTCGGTGGATGGTCAGAAAAGATGATCATGGTGTTGATTTTGGCATATGGAACAGAATTGATCCTTCAATGCTTTTTATTCCCCTCGATCTTCATTCAGGAAATACTGCAAGGAGCCTCGGACTTCTTAAAAGAAAGTTAAATGACTGGAAAGCAGTGGAGGAATTAACAGCAGTTCTCCGTGAATTCGACCCGGCCGATCCGGTAAAATATGACTTTGCTCTGTTTGGATCAGGTATTTACGAAGGCTTTTATACAAAGATTTAGAGTTACTTTTCTGATAATTTCATTCTGTTTTCTATAGCCCTGTTATAAAGGTTAACATATTCTATTACACTCTTTTCCCATGAAAAATTTTGTTCCATGGCTTTTTTAATAAGTTGCTGTAAGTGAGGTTTCCTGTCATGATAAGTATCCATGGCCCAATTGACAGTATTATAGATGGCCTTGCCACTGGGTTCCCAGAATTTGAAACCCGTACCTTCACCGGTATCCTGGTTATAATTTTCAATAGTGTCATTTAATCCTCCTGTAGCTCTCACAATAGGAAGTGTCCCGTA
>CAZHRV010000089.1:0-9312 GCA_964535035.1 uncultured Rikenellaceae bacterium | reverse complement strand
ATAAAGGGAGCGATTTTCATGAAGTTTGGGCGGGCACCGACAACGGAGATTATTTTCATGATTTTTTGAAGGTAAAAATAGGTCAATTTGATTGAATATGGTATGCGGCTAGTGATCAATAATAAAGACTTTTTGCTTATTAATAACTTTTTAAAGAAAAATTATAAATAATATTCTTTTGTTATAACCGTGTATATTAAAAATATAAGTTTAAATTTACACGATAGAGTATTTGTTTATGAAACTTATTGACCGGCTCCTGACAAATGAAATAAGTGAAACACTCAGGAATTTTCCTGTTGCCGCGATAACCGGACCCCGGCAATGTGGTAAATCAACACTTGTAAGACATTTACTGAAAAGTGAAAGGGAAATGGTTTACCTCGATCTTGAAAGAGAATCAGATCTGCGGAAACTTGATGAGGCAGAATGGTTTTTTCATTCGCAGAAGGGGAAAATAATATGTCTTGATGAGGTTCAAAGAAAACCCGGAATATTCAGGCTGATAAGAAGTCTTGTCGATGAATGGCAGACCAATGGCAGCTTTATAATTCTGGGTTCGGCATCAAGAGATCTTTTGCGGCAAAGCTCTGAATCGCTTGCAGGAAGAATTGCATATAAACGATTAACGCCATTCCTATGGGATGAGATAAGGAATAACACATCCATTGAGCATTATCTTGTAAATGGAGGATTTCCGGGTTCATTTCTGGCAAAAAATGAGTCTGTATCTTTCGAGTGGAAGGAAAATTTCATTTCAACATTCATCGAAAGAGACCTTATGCAGTGGACAGGATCTTCACCTGCTGCAATAAGGAGATTATGGCATATGCTGGCACATGTTAACGGGCAGACAGTCAATTATTCAGCGTTTGGAAATTCTTTGGGTGTAAGCAACACCACTATAAGGAACTATATTGATCTTTTGCAGTCGACTTATATGGTCGATATTGTTCCCCCGCACCTGGAAAACAAAGGCAAGCGGCTGATTAAGTCACCAAAGGTATATATAACCGATTCGGGAATCACCACGGCTCTTCTCGGATTGAGAAGATTTGAGAATCTTTCCGGACATCCTGTCCTTGGGAGCTTATGGGAAGGAGTTGTCCTGGCAAACATCAGGGGTCTCTTTACGGGTTCCGATATCCGGTTTTACAGAACAAGTCATGGTTCTGAACTCGATTTCCTGTTTTTTTTGCAAAACAGTTTTGTTGCCATTGAATGTAAAGCTTCAAAATCTCCCTCTCTCTCCAGGGGAACCTGGACAGCAATTAACGATCTCAGGCCGGAACATACTTTTATTGTTGCACCTGTCGAAGAAGGTTACGCAGTCCGGAAAGATATTGATGTTGTATCCCTTGACGAACTGATTAACCGTTTACGGGAATACGCTGAACATTGAATTTTGTTAATTCCATAAAATATTCTCCGGCTCTGCTCTTTGCCCCGTACCCCTCGTACCATTTATTTGAATAAAATAAATGAAAAATATACAAAAAAATCCTATCTTTCCCTTGTGAAAGCCAGTCTGGCACAAACATTATAAACAGCATACGGAAGATGAATAATCCTCATCATACCGCTATTTTTCCTGACCTGTACGATCTGTATGGGAAATATAATAACCATAATATGTCTGATAATCATGAAAGAAATTGTTAAAACAAAAAACCAGGCGGCTTACTTGTTAAGCCACACATGGAAGATCTTTAAACAGTGTATCATCAACATTGTTATCTTCGGAAGTTTTATCATCCTGACAGGATGTGCCACGGTAAAGTTTTACTCCGATCCTGATCTGAAGAATGGAACGGGACTGCGCTATTATACCCTCAAACCTTACCTCCTTGTGGAATACAGGACAGAGAAGGACAATACGGTCAAAACATCTGTCGTGTATCTGCCGGACCTGGCAAATCCCCAGTATCTGGGGTTTAAAACCGGCATAGGTTCAAATGATATTAAGCTGACATTCACGAACAGTTCGCTTACCTCTTACGGTGTGGTCAGTGAATCAATGTTCTCAGAGACCCTTGAAGCCGTTGCAGCCATGCTTTCAAAGAGCGCTTATGCTGCCCAGGGATTCACCGGACCGGGAGTAACTGAAACGGAAGATTCCGTTACATACTTTAAGCTTTATGAAATTATCCCCGGCCGCGACGGAACAACCATAAAAGAAATTATTCCGCTTAAATAAGAATTAATCCGCAATCCGCAATCCACAATTTTTAATATATCGTTATGAATCCCAACATTCTAAACAGGAAAATAACCATTGATGGAATTTCACGTACCGTGGGCACCGGCTGGCTTTCTCCCCTGCCTGACCTCCGCGATTATACCAACACTCACACTGAAATTAAAGTCTTTAACAGGAAACTGGGTCTGACAGGTAAAAATCATACACAGCAGACTATGGTTGATCTCAGGGAGTGGTGCTCCCCGGTTGAAGACCAGCTTAGTCTCGGGTCATGTACTGCCCATGCAGGTGCCGGCATAGTCGAGTATTTTGAAAGAAGGGCATTTGGAAAGCATATTGAAGCTTCAAGACTCTTCTTATATAAAGCAACAAGAAACCTTATGCAGGTCACCGGCGATACAGGCGCATGGCTCAGGGATACGATGGGTGCACTTGTTTTATGTGGAGTGCCTGATGAAAAGTACTGGCCATATAATGTCGCGGACTATGATAAGGAGCCCGGCAGCTTTGTCTATTCACTGGCCGATAATTACCAGTCGGTAAAATATTTCTGTCATGATCCGCTCTCCTTCGCTACAGCTACGGAGAGCAAAGCAGGGAGCGGGAGACAGGATGTTCTTGATTCAGTAAAGAAATATCTTGAGGCTGGCATACCATCCATGTTCGGCTTCTGGGGTTTTCAGTCGTTTGAAGACTCCGATAAGCCGGGCGACATACCCTGTCCCTGTAAGGGAGAATCTGCACAATGGGGACATGCAGTTATTGCGATGGGTTATGATGACAGCCGGAAGATCAGGAATACAAAGTGTGACAAAGAGACAAAAGGAGCATTGTTAATACGCAACTCCTGGGGCGCCGCCTGGGGAGAAAAGGGTTACGGATGGCTCCCGTATGAATATGTGCTTAACCGTCTGGCGCTCGACTTCTGGTCACTCCTGGAGATGGATTGGATTGATACAGGTGAATTTGGCATTTAGGGTACAGGGTACAAGGCGCACGCCGCACGGTTGCAATCAGTTTCTGTAAAATGGGGCGCTGCCCCATACCCCACTTATTATTTGTTCTTTCTTCGTTCATTTGACTTCGGCGAGTTCGCTTTCGGCTCGATTCCGGCGCCTTTTGCTCTCTGCGGCCGCGAGCTTAGCCTGATAAATCAGGCCTCGGTTCTTTTAGCGTTAAAAGAACCGAGTACCGCTTAGCGGTACGAGCTCGACAAAGTCAAAGTAAAAGGAACTCTCCACGAACCGCATACCGCATACCTGTAATTTATAATAAGAACAGTCCGTGTATTGGATAATTTACAAAAAGGCGTATATTTGTAAAAAATTATTTACAACTATGAAGAAACGGTTTCTTTTTAATGATCTGTCAAAGTATTTAAAACATAAGAATGCCCTGGTAATAATCGGAATGCGTCAGGTTGGGAAGACGACACTGATGAAACAGTTATATGAAAAGACAGATGGACCGAAGTTGTGGTTCGATTTTGAAAATCCGCTAAGTTTAATACAATTTGAAAACATAAACTATGATTCAATTTATGAAGAGCTTAAGAATGAAGCTACTGCAGGCAATAAAAGATTATATATTTTTATTGATGAAATACAAAATTTCCCTGACATAACCAAAGTCATTAAGTATCACATAGATAAATACAATGTTAAGTATGTAGTAACGGGATCTTCAAATTATTATTTACGAAACCTGTTTCCTGAATCATTAAGCGGAAGGAAATTTTTATTTATTCTCCGGCCTTTAAGTTTCAATGAGTGCCTGTTTTTTACTGACAGGATTGACAGACCCAACTATGGTAATGGTATCGATTTCAGATCATCCTGCTCCCTTATTGAGTATAAAAAATATGAAACTGACTACCATATTTATCTGGAATACGGCGGTTTTCCCGAAGTAGTTACCACAGCAGACTCTGACACAAAGAAATTAATTCTGGAAAATATTTTCACTTCATTTTTTGAAAAGGATATAAAAGTATTAACAGATATAAAAGACATCCGGGAATTAAGGGATTTGATTCTGTTGCTGGTACCAAGGACAGGTAATATCCTTGATATAACAAAACTTTCAAATGAACTGGCAATTAACAGGGTAAAGGTTTACAGTTATCTGGAACTTTTACAGGGTCTGTTTTTTATAAGGCTTCTGCCTAAATTTTCAAAGAGTATTGACAGAACCGTTGCGGGAGGAAGGAAAGTATATTTTTCCGATACAGGTATTTTAAATATAATAGGGAAAGTCAATGACGTACAATTATTTGAAAATGCTGTAGCAAATCAGTTGAGTAATTATGGTGAACTTTCATTTTACAATAAAAGAAATACTGCTGAAATAGATTTTGTTTTAAACAAAGAGATTGCCATAGAAGTAAAGCTGAAATCATCCCCGGCTGATTTAAAGAAACTTGAAAAAAACGCGACCGGTATTGGCCTGAAGCAATACTGGCTTGTAAGCAAAAACTACAGTGAAACAGAACAAACTATATTCCCTATGTTTCTTTAATAATTCATCCAAGAGCTTTTCATGCTTACTACTGCTAACGGCTTAGTCCGCCGTAGCCTTCTTTGACCACCGAAACAGCCTGCCCCGATTAATCGGGGTAGTGAAGGTGGTGGCGAAGGAGGAGTGCGCCATTGAACCCTTCCATAGTTTCCTTCCCGAAGTCCATCATATAAAACTCCAATTCCTTCTGCTGCCGGATACTTAGTATATCTTTTTTTTCCTCAGCTTCCTTCAGGCAGTTGGCGATGAACAATCTTGAATAAGGTTTTATGGCCGAATTGATTGTAGTTATCTGGCTGTTTGCCAGTTCATCGAGGAATTCATATACTCCGGTGTTTTTGACGGGATGGGGGACATCCTGAGGGAATAGACTTATTGTTATTAAACACAGGATCAAAGTAATAATCTGCTTTCTGAAGCAGATATTCATCAGGATATTATTTGAAAATCAAAGATATAATTTCTTGTTCATTCTGAAGATCCACGAACGCATAAACTTAGAAATCATATTTTTCAAAGGCAAGATTCTATTTCTCAAAAGCTTCAAACAAAAAAGGTAAAGTAGTCACTCTGCAAATATTTATGGTTAGAATCTTTTAATCATTAAGTTTATAATTAGCTTTATCTTTTTCCTTTTATCTTATATCTTTATAGTTCTAATAGATTCTTCTCTTAACGACTTGATTCAATACAGATATATTATTCTGTAATATAGTTATAATGAAAAAATTTAAGGTATAATATCAAATGCAAAACAAAGTTTTACTTATCACAGGAGGCACTGGATCATTTGGTAATGCTGTACTGAAGAGATTCCTTAAAACGGAAATCAAGGAAATAAGAATATTCAGCCGCGATGAGAAAAAGCAGGATGATATGCGACGGATTTATAATGATCCAAGAGTAAAATATTATATTGGAGATATTAGAAATAAACGAAGTATCGATTATTCAATGAAAGATGTTGATTATGTCTTTCATGCTGCTGCATTAAAACAAGTCCCCTCATGTGAATTTTTTCCTATCGAAGCAGTACTCACAAATGTTTTAGGATGCGAAAATGTTCTTGATTCTGCAATAGAAAATAATGTCTCCAAAGTAATAATATTAAGCACTGATAAGGCTGTATACCCTATTAATGCTATGGGTATGTCAAAAGCACTAAGTGAAAAAGTCATGATTGCCAGGTCCAGGAATCTCAATGGTAAAAACACAATACTCTTTGGGACAAGATATGGAAATGTTATGGCTTCAAGAGGTTCTGTAATACCATTATTCATAGAACAAATTAAAACAGGGAAACCAATTACAATTACCGATTCTGAGATGACTCGTTTTATTATGACTCTTGATGAAGCTATTGATTTGGTTCTATTTGCTATACAAAATGCCGCCAACGGGGATATATTTGTCCAGAAAGCGCCAGCAGTTACGATTGAGGTACTTGCAAAAGCTCTTTTAGAAATTTATTCATCTTCAACAGAGATTAAAGTTATAGGGACCCGACATGGCGAAAAGCTTTATGAGACACTTGTGAACAGAGAAGAAATGGCTAAGGCAGAAGATCTTGGTAAGTATTTTCGAATACCTGCGGATACTCGTGATTTGAATTACGGAAAATATTTTACTGAAGGGCAGTCTATGGTGCCTGTATCAGAAGAATATACATCTCATAATACATAAAGGCTCAATATAGAAAAAATGAAAAAGCTTTTAATGGAATTAGACATAATAAAAGAAACCAATTGATCAGATATGATTAAGATTGGAATCACAGGGCAATCAGGTTTTATTGGAACACATCTTTATAATTATCTTTCATTAAAAAAAGACGAAATAATAATTATCCCGTTTAAGGATGAATATTTCCAGAACAAAACACAATTGAATTCCTTTGTTAAACAGTGTGATACTATAGTTCATCTGGCTGCCTTGAATCGTCATAATGATCAGAAATTAATCTACGGAACAAATATAGGACTAGTAAAAAAGCTGATTGAATCCTGTGAAGATACTGAATCTAAGCCACACATAATATTTTCCTCAAGTATTCAGGAAGGAAGAGATAATTTATATGGAAAATCTAAGCAAATCGGAAGAGAGTCATTTGAAGAATGGGCAAAGATAAATAATGCTTCATTTACAGGATTAATTATTCCAAATGTTTTTGGCCCGTTCGGTAAACCATATTATAATTCAGTAATTGCAACTTTCTGTCATCAATTAACTCATGGAGAAGAACCCAGGGTAGATGTAGATATAGATATGAAGCTGCTATATGTAATGGATTTAGTTGAAATTATTTACAATAAAATAAAAGAGGAAACTCAACAGGAGGAAATTGATACAGTAAGTTTGCCGGCCCAATTTGAAAAGAATGTATCGGAAATATTATCAATTCTGAGGATCTTTAAAGAACTCTATTTCGAAAAAGGTATATTTCCCGATCTTTCGGATGCTTTTAATCTGACTCTGTTCAATACGTTTGTCTGTTATATTGATCATTAACATTTTTTCCCATTTCAATTAAATCTTAACTCAGATGAACGAGGGTTATTTGTCGAAACAGTTAAGCTTAACAGTGGAGGACAAATATCTTTTTCTACTACAAGACCTGGAGTAACTCGCGGTAATCATTTTCACACCCGTAAAGTGGAACGATTTGCAGTAGTAAGAGGAAAAGCCAGAATTGAGTTTCGAAGGATAGGCACTGATAAAATATTTACTTTTGATCTTGACGGAGAAAAACCTGCCTTTGTCGATATGCCGGTCTGGTTTACTCATAATATTATGAATGTAGGGCATGAAGATGTTTATACAATCTTCTGGATAAATGAAGAATATAATCCGGAGGATCAGGATACGTATTTTGAAGAAGTGTGATTGGTGATTTGTAATTGGTGATTAGGAAGAACAAAAAGAGAAATGATTAAAACGCATAAAGATCTGGATGTCTGGAAAAAGGGGATCGATTTTGTTACTATTATTTATATTGAAACTGAGAAGTTTCCAAAAACAGAGATATACGGATTGACATCACAGATTCGCAGGGCAGCTATATCTATACCCTCGAATATTGCAGAAGGAGCAGCAAGGAAGAACAAAACTGAATTTAAACAATTTCTGTTTATTGCTTTATCAAGTGCTGCAGAGCTTGAAACTCAATTAATAATTGCAAAGAACCTGAAATATCTTAAAGAAACCGAAACATTGCTTGACGAGTTAAATTGTATTTCAAGAATGATTCAGGGGCTTATTAAATCAATTGTATGAAAAGGGACGATGATATGAGCAAAAAGAAACTACCAGTGACCAATCACCAATCACCGGTCACGATACTAAAAGTCATGACTATCCTTGGTACCCGTCCGGAAATAATAAGACTTTCCCGTACGATGACCTTGTTAGATAAGTATGTAAATCACGTAATAGTTTATACAGGTCAGAATTACGATTATGAGCTAAATGAAATTTTCTGGAATGAACTGGAACTGCGCAAACCAGATTACACATTTAATATTGATACAAAGTCCCTTGGATCTGCTATTGGTGATATAATACAGAAATCAGAAGAGGTTTTAAGACAGGAAAAGCCTGATGCAGTACTGGTACTGGGTGACACAAACAGTTGCCTGGCTGCTTATATGGCGAAGAGAATGCATATTCCAGTATTCCACATGGAGGCGGGAAACCGTTGTTTCGACGAAAATGTTCCGGAGGAGACTAACAGAAGAATAATCGATCATATTGCTGATTTTAACCTGGTGTACACCGAACATGCACGCAGACACCTGTTATCTGAAGGATTACCACATCGCAGGATATATCTTACCGGAAGCCCTATGAAGGAGGTTTTAGATTACTACAGGCCAAAAATTGACCAGTCAGACATATTAACCCGCCTGAACCTTTGCTCATCACATACACCTCAAACCAGTCACCAATCACAAAACACAAATCACCAATCACCAGTCACCAATCACTATTTTCTCGTTTCCGTTCATCGTGAAGAAAATGTTGACAATCCAGAAAATCTTCAAAAGATACTAGTGATTCTGAACTTACTTGCAGGAGAATATAAACTGCCTGTAATAATCTCCACCCACCCCCGCACAAGGGAAAAGCTTAAAACTAATCACCAGTCATCAGTCACCAATAACAAGTTGATTAAATTCCTTAAGCCATTTGGGTATTTTAATTATGTAAAATTACAGACAAATGCTCTCTGCACCATTTCCGATAGTGGAACCATCAGCGAAGAATCAGCAATTCTGGCATTTCCTGCAATAACTCTGAGAAATTCCATGGAGAGACCTGAAGCACAGGATACCGGAGCGATAATCCTATCCGGATTAGATTCTGATATTGTCCTTCAATCTGTCAGACTTGCAATTGAGGAACATAAAAATAAGAAACATTCATCAATTCCTACGGAATACCAGGTTACTGATACTTCTTCGCGTGTAGTAAAGCTCATACTTGGGAATACCAGGTTGAGTAATTTATGGAATGGCATAAAATCCCAATGCTAATATTAAATTGTAATACTTATTTGGAAGTATAGATTACGCACACTGCGCGCTGCATACCGCAAG
>CAZHRV010000088.1:0-4911 GCA_964535035.1 uncultured Rikenellaceae bacterium | reverse complement strand
AGTGTCCGGCATCAAGCCTTAAATGATCCTGTCCTGCTGCCCCCGGGATTCTTTTTTGCATATATTCATCCCCTCCGCGTGTTATCGGATCACTATCGCTAAAGACAGTTAAAAACGGTTTATGCCAATTGCCAAGCAATTTCCACAACGCTTTATTAATAACTGCTTCCGGATCATTTGGAGAGGAAGGAACCCTTGAGGGCAATGCACGGATGGCGGCTTTATATTTCAAAGACGGGAATGGAGCACGATAAGCCCATTTTTCTTCTTCATTCAATTTTCGTAGTGTCCCTGATTCAATCACAAGATTAACCGGAATGAACGGGCTATATCGGGCCGCCAGCTTCCATAATTTAAATATTGAATGTATTTTATGCTCGCCTGTTGGCAGCATTCCGTTGCTGACAATTATCCCGCTGAACAACTCAGGATGCATTGCTGCAATTCTCAAACCGATCAGGGATCCCCAGTCATGGCAAAACATCATTATATCTTTCAGATTAAGTGTGTTGATGAAATCACTAATCCATTTAACATGTAATTGATAGGAGTGAAATTTCGTCTTCCCGGGTTTATCTGATTTCCCAAAACCAACCAGATCGGGAGCAACAACACGGATACCGCTTTCCGCAATTTTTTTGATCATGTGACGGTAAAGGTATGACCATGCAGGAACTCCATGAAGCAATAAAACAGGTTCTGCATAAATCGGACCTTCATCAATATAGTGCAATTGAAGATTACCGATACTCACAAAATAAGATTTATAAGGGTAATCCTTCAAATTGGCAAAACGTGATTCCGGTGTCCGAAATATTTTCTCCATTCACGCATCATTTGTTATTGATATTCATTCCTCTTTGGTTAAAGTAAACCCTGCCATGGGAAAATAATGAAGACCCTGGGTGGATCGTAATTCTGCATCAATGGTACCATTAACAGGGCCAGGGCCTAACCAAAGTTCGACTTCCTTGGAATCAAGGGGATCATTTTCGAAAATCTTTCCAATCTTCCCGCATTCGATAGTAAATGCCAATCCTGACATCTTGACCGGGAGGAGCCAGTTCGTCTTCAATTTCCCGTTTTCGAACTTTGCAGATCCAATAGAACCATCAACAGTATGGTCATTATTGATTTTTAGCGTGATAATGGCTGAATCTGAAGTAAATTTAAATCTTGTCTTTTCGTTACTGGTTCGAACAGTGATTTGGTTTTTATCGGTTTTCCATTGTCCAATCATTTCCGAAGGTACGTTCATTTGTCCGCATGAGAGAAGGGAACCGGCCAACAGGATTAGAATCCCTGCATTCAATCTCCGATAATTGCAATTAGAACTTTTCATTATTAAGTTATTTTAATATCTGATGGTAACTTCTGCCAGTCAAAATAATCATCTATTTCAGGGTTTATTTTGCATTTCTTTTGTAAATTGGTTGTAAAGAACTTTACAAGGATTTTACATACTTAGTTTCAAACACATAATCAATTTTGCATCAGGAAGAAAAAATACTATTCAGCCAGCTTAAAAAGGAAATAGCAGTAACCATGATGCAAGCTTACCCGGGCATTGATCCTGATATATCAAAATGGAAAGGTCAGGAAATAACTGACTTTCAGGAAGATCTGCGTATAAAAGTTAATGGACAGATCAGCGAGAAGTGGTTCTATACTCATATAAAGGCTGAAAGTTCGTCATTGCCAAGGATTGATGTCCTTGATTTGCTGAGTCAGTATGCAGGTTACATAAACTGGCAGGACTTCAGATATAAGAATATGGTTAACCTGCCCCGGGAAAAGAAGCAAGGGAGACCTGTAATAAGGCTGATAAGAATACCGCTTGTATTCATCTCTGTTATGACTCTGTTATTAGTCATAATGAAATTGATTAATACACAGAATTATAGTTTCGATTTCATTGATGCAGATACCGGGGAACCCATTACTGATAATAACCTCAGGGCGGAATTGCTTATGGAAAATGAATCCCCGGTCTCTTTATTGTCCGATGAAAACGGAAGCATAATTGTAAGGACAAATCAAAGCAGGGTTAAGATGGTAGTTAAAGCTCCATATTATCTTACTGATACTGTAACAAGGATAATTAGGAAATTTAACCACTACGAACAGATAAACCTGCATGCTGATTATTATGCTCTCATGATTGGTTACTTCTCAAAATCAAATGTTGAATCCTGGACGAAAAGGCGTGAACAGCTAGCCGGGATATTTAGAGATGATGCTATTATTTACCAGTTTCCGGAAAAATATACTGGGAACGGAATGGCACTCTATAATAAATGGGAGTTTATCGATAAGATTACGATGCCTACCTCAGATCTCCGGCAAATAGAAATACTTGATTGCCGGTATATTAACAGTAAGATAGCTATAATGCGTTTCAGAATTAAAGCGGATATAGAATGAAATATATAAAATATATATGGATTTTGATTATTCTTTATCTCGTTTGCTCTGCCAGAACCTGCACCGGAGATGACGAAGCCGCTGCAAAAAGGGAAGAACAAAATATAATGAGTTTAACGGATAGTGTTAAACATGTTTTTATGTCCGACTCGCTGACTGATCAGTTGCTAAGAGCATATGAGATAACGGCAAAAGAAAAACTTAACAGTTTTGCCGATTATATGAAAATTATCTCGGATACAACACTTGATTTTAGATTCAGACAACATGCAGGAGAATTAGTCAGGGACCTGTTTGTCCCAGGTGAAATTGAATTAAAAAACTGGAGTATACTTTACCCTGAACCAAATCTTAATACTCTCGAACTATTACTTGCTTACAGCCTGACTGAAGGTATTTCATACTGGATTCAGCCTGGGAAAATCAATGTCACTAACCCCTTTACCCGGCAGAATGATTCTATTTTCACAGGTGCTCTTTCTTTTTATCAGAACCTCTTTCTGTTTAGCAATGTGGATACTTCTGACATGGGATCCCGGGAGTTGTTAATCGATGTTTATATCATCAGGAAGGTTAAGGCATTTGGTAATGAGCAATTAAGGGTGTGGGAGGTTTACCTGGGCGATATTGACTAAAACAAAGTTTATGTCAATCGATTAGTAGATTTGTACCCGGAGTGGGACTTGAACCCACACAGCATTGCTGCTACTGGTGTTTGAGACCAGCGCGTCTACCAATTCCGCCATCCGGGCTGTGAGGATCGTGCGATCATGTTATCATGCGATCCTGGTTACTAAAATGGCCTCGCAAATTTATAACAAATAATCCTTAAACGAAATTATATGGAAAATTACGTATTAGCCCCCCCTTGGGGGGGATGGGGGGGTCATCCAAGGACCAGCAGCTCCACCTTCCTGAACTCCACAGGGTGACTCCCGGCTTGCAGACAGATATATCCTTCTTTCAGCAGGGTACCCTCTGCAAGCGGAAATCCCAGCGGAAGATCTCCTCCGATCCGGGTTTTTGCATAGGTCAGAACAGTGTCACCTTCAACATTTCTTTGATTGCCCGTTCTATACCCTCCGCGTCATACCCGCACTCACTGTAAAGCTCTTCCTGGCTTCCCTGTTCCACGAAATAATCGGGAATACCAAGGCGCTTAACATCAGCACTATAAATATTGTCACACATAAATTCGATAACAGCACTGCCAAATCCTCCCTTAAGTACACCATCTTCAACAGTGATTATTTTTTTAAATTTCTTAAAGACGAAGTGGAGAACCTCCTTATCCAGAGGAGCTGCAAATCTCATGTCCCAGTGGGCGACTGAAATGGACTCACTGTCAAGCTTTTTAACTACTGCCGCAACATCATTACCCGGCTGCCCGATGCTTAAAACTGCAATATCTTTGCCTTCACTCAGCTTTCTTGCCTTTCCTGTCTCAATTTCTTCGAATGGTCTTTCCCAGTCAGAGATCAGGCTGTGCCCTCGGGGATAGCGAATAGAAAAAGGGAATGAATTTTTTTCAAGCTGGGCTGTGTACATAATATTTCTAAGTTCAACAGCATCCATAGGAGCACTTACTACCATATTCGGTATGGTACGCATAAAAGCGATATCAAAAAAACCATGGTGTGTAGCGCCATCTGACCCGACAAGTCCTCCGCGGTCAATACAAAATACCACGTGTAAATTCTGAAGAGCAACATCATGAATTACCTGGTCATATGCTCTCTGAATAAAGGATGAATAAATATTGCAGAAGGGGATAAGTCCCTGTGTGGCAAGACCTGCTGAAAATGTTACCGCATGTTGTTCAGCAATACCTACATCGAAAGTCCTTTCAGGCATCTCTTTCATCATGATGCATAATGAGCAGCCCGAAGGCATAGCAGGGGTTATACCTGTAATTTTTTCATTCAAGCGTGCAAGTTCAAGAATAGTCTTTCCGAAAACCTCCTGGTATGCCGGTAATTTGTCTCTGTCAGGAATATCGATGATCTCACCGGTCTCCTTATCAAATTTACCCGGAGCATGAAAGGCTGTCTGGTTCTTCTCAGCCTGTATAAAACCTTTACCCTTGATTGTGAGGCAATGAAGAAGCTTGGGCCCCGGAATTCTTTTCAGATCTTCCAGAATCCTTGTAAGGTGCAGTACATCATGTCCGTCAATCGGCCCAAAATACCTGAAATTCATTCCCTCAAAAAGGTTGCTCCTGTCGAGTATAGTACTTTTTAATCCGGCTTCGATTTGTGCAGCCAGGGTACGGGTTTTAGGGCCGAATTTACCGAATATGCCAAGCATATTCCAGACTTTGTTTTTAAACCTGTTATATGTTTTACTGGTTGTGATGTCGAGGAGATATTCTTTCAGAGCCCCGACATTCGCATCAATGGCAATGTTGTTATCGTTAAGAATGACGAGCAGGTCGGATTTAGCCATACCGGCATTATTAAGTCCCTCGAAGGCTTCTCCTGCCGTCAG
>CAZHRV010000087.1:0-3731 GCA_964535035.1 uncultured Rikenellaceae bacterium | reverse complement strand
TATGAGAAGACGGTCAAACCTTACCTGGAAGAGATACGTTATCATATCGACAAACTTGAACTCATGGTCGATAATGAAATATGGCCGCTGCCGAAATACAGGGAACTGCTTTTTACAAGATAAAAAAATGACAGTATTTATTTCAGTTTAATTTAATTGTAGTGGGGACGTTGCATGCAACATCCCCACTAATTCTTTTTATATAATAATTGGTTCTGACAATCGTTAGTACTTTACGCCATTCTCATTTATTTGACTATTTTTATGGCCGTATATAATGGGTAGAATGAAAAGGTTTCTTGTCCTTGTTATATTACTGTCAATTATTGCCTCGCAGGAATCACCTGCCCAAAAGAGGAAAGCCGAAAGAGCTTATGCTTCTTTTCAAGCTGGTGAATATTATGAAGCTATCGATTTGTTCAAAGACTCCTATTCGAAAACTAAAAGGTCAGATAAGATAGCCCGTGCAGAGCTGATATATATGATCGCAGAATGTTACCGGCTGGTAAATAATCCCCGAAGTGCGGAAACATGGTATAGATTAGCCGTACGGTCAGCAGCTACTAAACCTGAGGCACAATTAAAATATGCTGTTGCCCTGAAGAAGAACGGTAAATACAAACAGGCAATTGAAGAATTAAAGAGATATAAACAGATTGCTCCTGCCGATGCAAAAGCCGACCAGGAGATACGTGCCTGCGAACTGGCACTTGAGTGGCAGGAAAACCCCGAAGCCTACAAAATTGATGAGATAAAGGACCTTAATTCAAAGGAATCAGACTTCAGCCCATCCTTCGGTCGCGATGATTTTGGAGTAGTCTATTTTACCTCTTCGCGTGAGGATGCTGCCGGGAATAAGACCCATGGTGCGACAGGACAGGGATATACCGATATTTTTGAAAGCAAACTCGATAAAAAATCGAAATGGAGCTCACCAGTCCCGGTAGAATTGATAAACAGTGAATTTGAAGACGGAACACCCTGTTTTACAGATGATTATAAAGAGCTATATTTTACCAGATGTGAAGCGGGAAAACGAGAAAAAAAAGGCTGCATAATAATGTATTCCAAAAAATCAGGCGACAGCTGGAGTGAACCTAAAAACCTGGAAATACTACCCGATTCTATGGTTGCAGCCCACCCTGCTGTATCAGCTGACGGGCTTACTATGTATTTTGTATCCGACATATCAGGAGGATATGGAGGGAAAGATATATGGGTGACAACCCGTTCCGGAGCAGGTAATGAATGGACAATTCCCATTAATGCGGGACCGGATATCAATACCGGAGGTAATGAGCTTTTCCCGTTTTTAAGAAACGACGGTACGCTTTATTTCTCCTCGGACGGATTAATAGGTATGGGAGGACTTGATATCTTCAAAGCTGTCCCTCAGCCTGATGGTTCATGGATCGTACAAAATATGAAGGCCCCTGTAAACAGCTCTGCTGATGATTTCGGAATAGCCTTTGAAGACGAAAATGAAAAAGGGATATTCAGCTCAACACGTAAAGGAAGAGGGAATGACGATCTGTATGCTTTTGAGTTCCCTCCATTAACATTCAGTATTACCGGGCTGGTGAAGAATGAAAAGACAGGCAGTGCAATCGAAAATTCAACTGTACAACTTATTGCCAGTGACGGTTCAAACCTTCAGACAGAAACAGGAACAGGAGGTGAATTCAAATTCTCCCTGAAACCGGATGTCGATTATATTTTTCTTGCTTCAAAGAGAGGCTACCTGAACGGAAAGGAGAAGGAGACTACAAAGGGACAGGAGAAGAGTCGCGAGTTCATGGTTACAATTCTTATTACTGCCATTGATAAACCAATAGAATTACCGAATATTTTCTATGATTTTAATAAGTACGACCTGAGACCGGAGTCAATGGTTTCCCTCGACAAGCTTGTTGAAACACTTAACGACAACCCGAACGTAACCATTGAACTGATGTCGCATACCGATTCAAGGGATACAGAAGAGTATAACTTTGAACTTTCCCAGAGAAGAGCCCAGTCAGTTGTCGAATACCTTATTAAGAAAGGTATAGAACCGGATCGTCTTTCCGCAAAGGGTTATGGTGAATCGAGCCCCAAAGTTGTTGACGCTTCAGTAGTAAACCAGGCCTCATTCCTGAAAACCGGAATCACTCTTTCGGAAGAGTATATCAACAGCCTTCCCACAGAGGAGCAGAAAGAAATAGCTCACCAGATAAACCGCAGGACTGAATTCAGGGTTTTGAGAACCGATTATGAGCCGCCGGTGAACTGAAAAATTAGTACCATGTCTTCAGATTCCAAATACAATAAACGCGGTGTTTCATCATCAAAAGAGGATGTATATGCAGCAATCAGAAATATTGATAAAGGCCTGTATCCCAGAGCCTTCTGCAAGATAGTCCCTGACCTCCTGGGAGACGATCCTGATTATTGTAACATTATGCATGCCGATGGGGCAGGAACAAAATCATCACTTGCTTATATCTACTGGAAAGAGACAGGTGATATGTCGGTATGGGAAGGTATAGCCCGGGATGCGGTCGTTATGAACCTTGATGACCTGCTCTGTACAGGTGCTTATGATAATATACTGCTTTCTTCAACCATCGGACGTAATAAAAAACTGATTCCCGGGGAGATTATTTCAGCAATCATAAATGGCACTGAAGAGATACTTCAGAAGCTGAGAAGCCTAGGTATCGGTATTTATTCAACAGGAGGGGAGACAGCTGATCTGGGAGATCTGATAAGAACAATAGTTGTTGATTCAACCGTCACCACACGGATGAAAAGAAGCGAAGTCATCTCGAATCATAAAATCAGGGTGGGAGATATTGTTATAGGACTGGCTTCATACGGACAGACAACCTATGAAGATGAATACAACAGCGGTATTGGCAGTAACGGCCTTACATCAGCCCGGCATGATTTGTTTGGTCCCTATTTGGCTCCAAAATATCCCGAGAGTTTTGACTCATCACTGTCGTATGATCTATTTTATTCCGGAAAACTAAAGCTTACGGACCCAATAGAGGACCTCAACATTACTGCCGGTAAACTTGTCCTTTCCCCCACACGGACATATGCACCTGTGATTAAAAAGATACTTGAAACAATGTCTTCAGAAATCCATGGTATGGTTCATTGCTCGGGAGGCGGTCAGACTAAAATACTTCACTTTATTGATAATCTGCATATTGTTAAGGACAACCTTTTTCCTTTGCCTCCTCTGTTCAGGATCATACATGAACAATCCGGAACTCAATGGAAAGAGATGTACCAGGTATTCAATATGGGCCACAGGTTCGAGATTTACACTGAAGAAAAAAATGCAGCCGAAATAATCAACATAGCCTCCGGCTTCAATCTCGAAGCAAAGATAATCGGTCATTGTGAAGCTTCAGAAAGCAAGAAACTGACAATAAGATCTGATTATGGATCTTTTGAATATTAGATTATATCTTCGATTAAACTATAATTATTTTATTAGTCCCTCTTCACCTTTTTTCTTATCTTCGCACGCTGAAATTTAATCTATGGCCCGTAATCTTATTCTTGAGAAACTGGAGGGTGTAAAATCCAGGTTTGTTGAAGTGGGTGAATTGCTGAATCAACCGGATATTCTTTCCGATATGAAGAGGTATGTAAAGCTGAACAGGGAATACAAGGATCTCAAGCCGATTATTGGAGCTTATGAAAAATATAAACTTGCCCTTTCAAATATTTCCAGT
>CAZHRV010000086.1:0-43358 GCA_964535035.1 uncultured Rikenellaceae bacterium | reverse complement strand
TCGGATAACCGCTGACTTGCCTGGAATTCACCTTCAGCATGTATGACTTTTGCACGTCGTTCTCTTTCAGCCTCTGCTTGTTTTGCCATCGCACGCTGCATCTCCTGGGGCAGGTCTATATGCTTTACTTCGACGGTCGATACCTTAATTCCCCATGGTTCTGTTTGGCTATCAATTATTTTTGCCAGCTCACGATTGATTTTATCGCGCTGGGAAAGCAATTCATCCAGTTCCGATTGTCCCAATATACTCCGCAGCGTAGTTTGCGATAATTGTGAAGTGGCAAAAAGATAATTTTCAACTTCGATGATTGCTTTGTCAGGTTGCATGACACGAAAGTATACTACGGCATTTACTTTTATGGAAACGTTGTCTTTAGTAATTACATCCTGAGTTGGAACATCCATTACAACAGTTCTCAGACTCACCCTTACCATCCTGTCAACCACCGGGATGAGTAAAATTATACCGGGGCCCTTTACTTTAATCAATCTTCCTAAACGAAAAATTACAGCGCGTTCATACTCACGCAGAATCCGTATTGCACTTGCCAGGATAATGAGCAGGAATATAATTCCCGCTATTAATAATGTGTAGGATATTTGCTCCATAGTGATCTCCTTTCAATTTAGCTTATATTATCTTACGAACCATTAATTTAAGATTTGAAATTTGAGTTACTTTGACTTTTGTGCCTTTAGTGACAGGACCATCTATACTTTCTGCATTCCAGAGCTCTCCGTGAATCCTTACCTGTCCTTCGGGTACTAAATCACTGATAGTCTCGCCAATTTCTCCAATAATGCCTTCAGTTCCGGTCGCAGGTTTGCGGCTCTGTGCTTTGATACCAAAACCTATCGCGAATATGAAGAAAGCAGCGGTGAGTATTACTATTACCAGGATTACCTGCCAGGAAATTTTAAACACTTCCAGTGTCGTCTCCGTATTAATTAACATTATTGATCCAAGGATTAATGAAATAATTCCGCCAATAGTTAATAGTCCGTGGCTTACAACTTTAATTTCTAAAATGAATAAAATTACGGCAAAAACAATTAACGCCAAACCTGCATAATTTACCGGTAGTGTATGCAGCGAATAGAAAGCTACAATTATACTAATTCCTCCTATTACTCCGGGGAATACGGCACCGGGATTATAAAGCTCAAACATAATACCGTATATGCCAATCATTAGTAATATGTATGCTATGTTCGGATCGCTGAGAAGGTCGAGGATTTTTTGCCTGAAGTTCATTTCTATATTAATTACCCCGGCGTTTTTAGTATCCAGTACTTTTTTACCGGAATACAGGCTGATTTCTTTCCCGTCTATTTTTTCCAGCAGATCCTGAACTGAAATTGCGATTGTATCAATAACTCTTTCTTTCAGCGCTTCAGTTTCAGTAATGGAAAGACTTTTCCGGACTGCATCTTCTGCCCATCTGACATTACGTGCACGCTTCTCGCTTATTGTTCTTATAAATGCTGCAGCATCGTTCGTGGCTTTTTCATTCATTATGGAATCTTGTTCTCCCTGCAAATCTACAGGATGCGCTGCTCCGATATTAGTGCCTGGCGCCATCGCGGCAATATGACCTGCAAGTGTTATGAAAACACCCGCTGATGCGGCCTGGGATCCGCCCGGATATACAAACACCACCACAGGAATTTCAGAGTCCAGAATATCGGTTACAATTATTCGGGTAGATTTTAATAATCCACCCGGTGTATTCAGTTTAATAATCAAACACTCGGCATTTCTTTCGCGTGCACGTTTAATACCCGAATTAATGTATTCGGCACTCGATGGATTTATTGAACCGTCAACTGAAATCACTACTACCTCTTTTAATTTAGTATTTTCCCCACTTTGATATTTTAATCCCAGATGCATTGTCTGGATCACACAAAGAGCAATATAAGGTATTAAGATTTTCATTACAGGCGTGATAAAAAGCGGTTACAGGTAATTTTAATTCTTCCGGTCAGGATAGAATAGAAATAGTGCTTCAGTCTTGTTTTATCCTTTAAATACACATATCAAATTTATGTTAATTGATTCTTATTTCATAATTTTATTTGTCTGTTTTGCAGGGCTTTTCTTTGAAACAAAAAAGCCCTCCCGCTTTGCGGGAAGGGTTTTGCTTTGTAGCGAGAGGGAGAATTGCCTTCGGACTTTGCCGATGGTATCCCGATTTATCGGGACGAAGTCGGCGATTCCCTTTGGGGAGCTTAACAAAGCAAAGCCCTTAAGGCTTACGCCTTTTACGGGGCTTTTTATTTTCATGTCTCACTGAGCAAGCTCATGAGACATTCACTAAAAAGCCCCTCCCGCTTGGCGGGAAGGGTTTTGCTTTGTAGCGAGAGGGAGAATTGAACTCCCGACCTCATGATTATGAATCATGCGCTCTAACCATCTGAGCTATCTCGCCTTACTCTCAAGTTTTGCGGGTGCAAATATAATTAGTTTACGCTTAATTCACAATAAGATATTTTTATGTTTCATTATTTTTTCTATATTGCATGGATAGTTATTGAGTCTATTCAGAATGAGCGAAAAGTACGAACTGGAATATCCGATGAACTGCTCCCCGAAAGTTCTGTTTTCAAGATTGAGCACGCCGGAAGGACTATGTGAATGGTTCGCTGACAATGTCACCGTTGATGGTGACATTTTTACGTTTTATTGGAACAAATCAGATTTAAAAGCAAGATTAACAGCCCTTAAGGAGAATAAATTCGTGAGGTTCGAATGGCTCGATACAGATGATGAAGAATCTAACTATTTTGAATTCAGGATCAATATAGAAGAACTCAGCGGCAGCCTTGCCCTGATCATAACAGATTTTGCCGACCCCGGGGAAAAAGATGATGCCGTCTCCCTGTGGGATACACAGATTACTGATTTGAAGAGGTTGCTGGGGATTTGAAACGGTATAACGGTTTAACGATATACCGCTTTACCGCTATGATTTTCGATAAAATTCAAGTACTTTTGCGATCAAATTCATGATCCGTTGAAGAAACTTGACATATTTGTCCTGAGATCATTTATAGGGCCTCTGATACTCACATTCTTCATTGTGCTCATCATTTTATTATTGCAGTTTCTATGGATGTATATCGATGAGCTCGCAGGGAAAGGTCTTGATTTAGACATAATTGCAGAGCTTCTTTTCCAGTTTTCCCTTTCTTTTGTTCCGATGGCGCTTCCCCTGGCAATTCTCCTTGCAGCACTAATGACATTTGGAAACATGGGCGAATACAGCGAACTGACAGCGCTTAAATCATCAGGGATATCTCTTCAGAGGATAATGAGACCTCTCATAATATTAATGTTCTTTCTTGTACTGGTATCATTCCTTTTTTCAAACTTTGTTCTCCCTTATTCAAACAGGCAGGCCAAGGGTCTTCTTCTTGACATAAGACGTAAACATCCGGATATAAACCTTCAGGCTGGTTCATTCAATAACGATATAGATGGATTCAGTATAAAAATAACCTCAAAGGACCCTTATACAAACCGTCTGGATAACCTTATTATATATGATCACCGCGACAAAAAGGGTAATACCTCTGTGATTGTAGCCGATTCGGGTTATATCAGGATCACACCGGATGAGACAGCACTTGTAATGACCCTTTATAATAGTTACTCCTTCTCCGAGATGGAAGAAGGGAATCCGGGTACAGATCAGAAAAGATATCCCTCGAGGAAAGATACATTTAAAGAACAAACTCTTGTACTTGCGCTTTCAGGATTTGAGCTTGAACGAAGCGGGCATGACATGTTTACTTCAAACTCATGGATGCTGAACATGTCGCAGCTTGCTCATTTTATCGATTCCCTTGGAAAACGATACAGTACAAAAAAGATCGCTCAGATAAGTGAATTTGCCAACAAAAAGATCTTTATCGAAAAACAGAGGTCAGGAAACGATACACGGGAAATCAGTCTGGGAAGCTCCAGAATTTTTGATACAGAGGCAATTTATGATTCACTTGCGATATTCGAGAAATCTATGACGCTCACGCGGACCATAGAAATGCTGAAAGATGCAAATGTCTTTCTAACTGATAATGAAGAGTCATTGAAGATGGAGATAAGATCCATCAAACGATATGAAGTAGACTGGCATAAGAAACTTACCCTGCCGGTTGCATGTATAATTTTCTTCTTTATCGGAGCCCCGCTCGGTGCAATAATAAGGAAAGGTGGACTGGGTACTCCCGCAGTAATATCGATATTTTTCTTTGTCATCTGGTATGTGATCTCATTATCGGGAGAGAAGCTCGTGGAGGAGGATCTGATCAGCGGTGCCGCAGGTATGTGGGCATCATCATACATACTTTTACTGATAGGAATATTCCTTACATATAAAGCATCCAACGACTCGGTAATAATGAACATTGATACTTACCTTTTATTCTTCCGTAAAATCAAGGATTACATATACAGGGTTGCAATTACGGGGAAAATCGCTAATCCTGATAATAAACCAGAACAGAATGAGTAATTACAAACTTAATACGATTGAAGAGGCAATAGAAGACATTAAGAATGGCCGTCTCCTGATTGTAGTTGATGATGAAGACCGTGAAAATGAGGGAGATTTTATATGTGCTGCAGAACTTATTACTCCGGAGACTGTTAACTTCATGGCCAGGCACGGGCGAGGTCTTATCTGTGTTGCACTGCCCGAGGAGAGATGCGAGGAGATGGATCTTGACCTGATGGTTGGAATAAATACTTCACTGCACGAAACACAATTCACTGTATCTGTCGACCTCTTAAGTAAGGAAACAACAACAGGTGTGTCTGCCAGGGACAGAGCCCTGACCATAAGAGCGCTGGTAGATCCTTCAACAAAACCTTCCGACCTGGGTCGTCCCGGGCATATCTTTCCACTGAAGGCAAGAGCAAAAGGTGTTCTTAGAAGAGCAGGCCATACCGAAGCTGTAGTCGACCTGGCTGGATTTGCCGGGCTTAGTCCGGGCGGAGCCCTTGTCGAGATTATGAATGAAGACGGTACTATGGCACGCCTTAAAGACCTGGTGAAGCTGCGAAAAAAATTCGGCATCAAAATAATCACAATACGCGACCTTATTAAATACAAACTTGAAAGAGATTCTATAGTAGAAAGAGGCGAGCAGGTAAAGCTGCCAACCAAATTTGGTGATTTCGAGTTCATTCCATTCCGCCAGTCAAGCAACGGACTGGAACATTGTGCACTGGTAAAAGGCTCATTGAAAAAAGATGAGCCTGTGCTGGTCCGTGTTCATTCTTCCTGCTTTACAGGTGACATCTTCGGCTCATTGAGATGTGACTGCGGACCTCAACTTCATAAAGCAATGGAAATGGTTGAAAATGAAGGAAAAGGAGTAGTCATTTACCTTAACCAGGAAGGCAGAGGTATTGGACTTCTCAATAAGATCAAGGCATATCGCCTGCAGGATGAGGGTATGGATACTGTTCAGGCTAACATTAAACTCGGCTTTGCTGAGGATGAAAGAGATTATGGAGTGGGTGCCAGCATAATGATGAAACTCGGATTGGGGAAAATAAGGCTCATATCCAACAACCCGGTTAAAAGAGCAGGACTGGAAGGTTATGGTATTAAGATCGTCGAAACAATACCACTGATAATTGAGCCCAACCCCTATAATAAGTTCTATCTCGAGACAAAAGCCAATAAAATGGGTCATAATCTGACATGCTCCAAACATATTGTCAAGGATTGATTTTTTTTATAGATTTGTTATCTCTCTTAACTCACCATTATGAAAAGCCTCAGGATAGTATTCATGGGGACACCTGAATTTGCAGTTGCGACATTAGGTTCGCTGCTAATGAATGGCTTTAATGTGGTTGGTGTTGTTACTGCACCTGACAAACCTGCCGGACGAGGAAGAAAGATGACCAGATCGGCTGTAAAAGAATTTGCTGAATTCAGCTATCTACCTATCATTCAGCCTGATAACCTGAAAGATCCGGCATTTATCAATACTTTAAGAAAATTAAAGGCTGATATTTTTATTGTCGTAGCCTTCCGCATGCTTCCTGAAGCTGTCTGGAGCCTGCCATCGATCGGTACTGTCAACCTTCATGCATCGCTGCTGCCTCAGTACAGGGGTGCCGCCCCTATCAACCATGCAATAATGAATGGGGAAACAGAAACCGGCGTTACCACATTCTTCATAGATGAGAAGATTGATACAGGCAGTATATTGCTGAGAGAAAAGGTCCAGATATTCCCGTTCGAAAATGCTGGAGATCTTCACGACAGGCTGATGAGAAACGGTGCAAGACTGGTGATCAGAACACTGGCAGGACTTGCAAATAACAACCTGAAACCTCAACTTCAGTCAAAGTTTATTGTACCGGGTGAGGTACTTAAAACAGCCCCGAAGATCATGTCAGATGATTGCATCATCGACTGGAAAAAAGAAGCTGTTAAGATCCATAATTTCATTCGCGGGCTTGCCCCTTACCCATGTGCCAGATCATTCCTGAAAGAGGGCTCCGAAACCCTTTTGTTCAAGATATATGAGAGTGAGCCAGAAACAGAAAAACACAGATATAATCCGGGACATGTGATTTCCGATGGGAAATATTTCCTGAAAATTGCCTGTAAGGATGGATTTATGAATATTCTTAATCTTCAGCTTGAAGGTAAAAACAGGATGAATACTGTTGAATTTCTCAGAGGTTTCCGAATAGCAAGGCACTCTATTTCTGTTAGTTAACCGGTCTTATATTTCTCAGCCAGATCTTAACACCCGTAACAGGCTCCTCTCCTTCCGTTATACGGTTCAGTTCGTAAAGCTTTTTAAGCTTTATCCCGTATTGCTGTGATATAGAATACATTGTATCTCCTTCACTAACAGTATGTGTTTCTTTGCCCGGTTCAGCTCTGTCTCTTTTTGGCTGGAGGTACAGAATCTGGCCGGTAGCAGGTGTAAAATCGCTGCCGAGTTCATTATACCGCGATAACTCCCACTTCAGCAGCTGAAATTCCTTCTCTATCATTTCCCTGGTTTCACCATCCTGTACAATGATATATTTGATGCGGTTATTTTCCATTATTCTCTGAACACCGGATACTGCAGTTTTATTGTCATCAGAAGAAGGATCCTCAAGTAATTTATCTCCGATAAAAATATTTCCCTTTTCCCTGTCAGCCTGTGGTAATTGCCTCTCCTCCTTAGAAGCTTCAGAATATCCCCTGTCATAAATAAAAAGTGAACTCTCCTCAATTTTCCTGATAAGCATATTAGCATAATCCTGATTGGTGGCATAGCCTGCTTTCTTAAGTCCCCGTGCCCAAGCCTTATAATCAGTAACAGGAATATCGAAAAGAAAACTGTAACGCGATCCGGAGGTCAGAAAATCGGAATGATCATAAAAAGAATCTTCAGGTCTTGAATATTTTCTGAAGCAATCGTTCCTGCGGTCATCATGATGACGGATGACAGGTCCTGTCCAGTCATTATGACACTTAATCCCGAAATGATTATTTGCATTCCGTGCAAGTGTACTGCGTCCATAATCCGATTCGATCATTCCCTGGGCCAGCGTAATGCTTGCCGGGATGCCGGTTCGTTTCATTTCACTTATTGCAAGGTTTTTATATCGTTCAGCGTATGCAGAAGCATTGGCCTCTCCCCCCGAAGTACTGACAACCGGTCTTGAAGACCTGCACGCATTAAAGAATACCGGAATTAATAATAGTATTATGAGATATTGTAGCCGGGACATTTATATTTGTTTTGGCAAAAGTAGGAAAAAGTTATTGAAGTGACCAGAGTGACTAGAGTGACTAAAGTTGATTTTTTAAATATAACTTTAAGTACTCGAAACTCAAGGCACTCCAATTTTTTTTCTATTTTTGTAATCCAAACTGAATAAGAGAGTTATGATAAGGACCATTAATATCTCATTTCCTTTTCAGGAATTTGATACTATTGAGGAGCTTGAAGCTTCAGATCGTGAACTACTCTTTTCTGCAATAGAAGCAGCAAAAAATGCCTATGCTCCATACTCAGGATTCAAGGTGGGAGCTGCTGTAAGGCTTGAGAGCAATAAAATAGTACGTGGAACAAATGTTGAAAATGCCGCTTTCCCCTCTGGTATATGTGCCGAACGGACGGCCCTGTCGGGAGCATCTTCAAATTATCCCGGTGATAATCCGGTAGTAATAGCTGTGGCTGCAATATATGAACAGGAGTTGTCACAAGAACCTGTCTCCCCATGCGGTAATTGCCGCCAGGTAATAGCTGAAGAGGAAACAAGGAATGGGAAAAGTATCAGGATCATCCTTGGCAGTAAAAATAAAATCCGTGTTATTAAAAAGGGAGGTGATCTCCTTCCGCTTCAGTTCAGCAGGAATGACCTTCCGGTCACTCCTCGCTGATAATCAGCTGAAAACCCGCTCCGTGTATGTTCTTGATATTCAGACGGGGATCATCTGACAGCATTTTTCTGAGCTTGGTTATATAAACGTCCATGCTGCGGGCTGTAAAATAATCATCGTTACCCCATATTTTTTTAAGCGCCATCTCTCTACTAATCAATTCATTGGGATTAACTGCAAGAAGTTCAAGCAGCTGAGCTTCTTTGGGTGACAGTTTCTTTTCCTTATCACCTGCAGTCAGTGTTCTGAGCTTTGCATTGAATACGAATTTACCTATTTCAAAAATATCCTTTGTACCTCCCTGAAAATCACGGCGTGCTACTATTGCGCGTATTTTAGCAAGGAGGATATCGGTGTCGAATGGCTTTGTGATATAATCATCCCCTCCCGCTCCATATCCCGTGAGGACATCTTCCTTCAGCTTTTTTGCTGTCAGAAATATTATCGGTACTGTATTATTGATCTGTCTGATCTCGTTTGCAATTGTAAATCCGTCAACATGCGGAAGCATAACATCGAGTATACAGATATCAAAAAGGCCTTTTCTGAAATGATCAACGGCATATTTTCCGTCATCGACCCATTCTACTGAAAAGTCGTTTATCTCAAGGTATGATTTAAGTACTGATCCAAAACTCAGATCATCCTCTACAAGGAATATCGTAACAGGCTTTATACTCATTTCCCGTTCTCAGGTTTAAATGGTAAAAATACAACAAACCGGCTTCCTTTTCCCGGTTCGCTATCAACTTTTATTTCTCCCTTATGGGCTTCGACTATGGCCAGAGCATAATTTAATCCCAGACCGAATCCTTTTACATCATGCACATTACCGGAGGTTTCACGGTAAAACCTTTCAAAAATCCTGTTTTGAACGTTCTTGCTCATACCAATGCCTTTATCAGCAACCGACATGATTATACCTTTTTCATTATTCTTTGTTTCAACAAGGATTTCAGGGGCACCTTCTGAATATTTTATTGCATTGTCGAGCAGGTTGTTAACAAGATTTATAAGGTGATCATGATCACCATAAATATCTGGCTGAGAGGCATTAAGGCTGAGCTTAATGGTGCCGTTTCTCTGCGACAGAAGTATCTCAATAATCTCTACTGCACGTTCTATAACAGAATGAAGAGAGAGTTTTTCAAATTTGAATTCTATTTCCTTCTTGTCGAGCGATGCAATCTGCAGAATCGTTTCCACCTTCTTGTTCATTCTGCTGTTTTCCTTTTTTATCATGCTGATGAAATGCCTGACGCTCGATTCATCACCGATTACTTTAGAATTTGTTATGGTATCTGCAGCAAGTGATATGGTTGAAATAGGAGTTTTAAATTCGTGAGTCATGTTGTTGATAAAATCTGACTTCATCTCCGATATTTTTTTCTGACGAATGATGAAGAAGAGACTCAGTGCAAATGTTGCAAGAATTATGAGAGAAAAAAGCAGCGATCCGCCCAATATTCCTGCCATTGACCCCAGTATGTAGTTTGTGCGTTCAGGGAAGACAACCGATAGTACCAGATCCTGACGTATTAAATTATCCGGAAATAAACGCACCTGATAAGTGCTTTTCAGAAAATCACTCTTGCTTGATTTTTTAAAAGTGCCTTCAGTTACCACACCGTTTTTTATTACAGCAAATTCAAAGGGCGTCTGAATATTTGAAAACATCAATGAACGTTTTAGTGCATAATCAATTGCCTGATTATCAAGTTCCAGGGTCTTTTCCCATTGATAGACTTCAGATATCATCTGGTCGCTCATATTCTGAAATTCATCCTGTCTTCTCCGAACCCACTCAATAAATTCTTTCGGCCTCACATACACTGTTCCTGCATTCTTTGCAACAGCATCTCCGCTTTGTACAAAAGTTATGGTGCCGGGATCATCAGAAGAGGTTACGACAAAAGCAATCGAATCGGATGTATAGGTAGTATCACTGGTTATAATCACCGGTTTTTCACCAGGATTACCGGTAACCGATTGATTTGTGATCCTGAGGCTGAAATTACCGTCACTTCCCATAGAATAACTTTCAATATTCATATAGCCTGAGATGACAGCATTTTCATTTTCCTGTTCAAAAGGATCCTTAAGCATATAATCGTTGAAAAAACTCATTTTTCTCGACGATTCTATGGATTGAGCTGCATCATTTATACTTGCTTTTACCCAGGCATCGAAACTATCGTTACGGATTTTTATTGCATTCCTTATCCATATCAACTGAACCCAGATGATGCCGACAATTGAAAAGAGCATCATAAAGATGAGTCCTATGAATTTTTTTCTGCTCATGCCGCAAATTTAACTTATCACAATTATATTAATACAGGTTTTAACTTTTCATTAACGCTTATTAACCAGAAATTAACGGTATAATACAGGTAATGAACTAATTTTGATCTGAATCAAAACCGGCATACCATAAAAAGAATTGAAAAAGACAGATAAGAAATAATTCCGATCAGGCTTTCATGTTTATTCCCGAAAATGAGCCAGGATTTTTCCGGCTCATTTTCATTTTCATACATCAGCATTTCTGAAAGCCTTCCAGATTTCATCCCCGGGTAAAGGAGCAGTTATTTTCATCTTCTCTTTTTTCACCGGATGAATAAATTCCAACCGTCGTGCCATAAGATTTATACTGCCATCCGGGTTTGACCTGGGATAACCGTATTTCAGATCACCTCTGACCGGGCATCCGATCTTTGCCAGCTGAGCTCTTATCTGATGGTGGCGACCTGTATGCAGCTCTATTTCAAGAAGATAATAACGTGCTGAACGTCCTGCAAGCTTGTAAGTGAGGCTGGCCTGCTTTGATCCCTTAACCTCTGTATCATAAACATATGTTTTGTTCTGTTTCTCGTTTTTTTTCAGGTAATGGGTAACAGTTGCCTCATCTTCAGGAGGTCTCTCCTTTACTATTGCAAGATAGATTTTCTTGACCTTCCCGATCCGGAACATTTCATTAAGCCTTTTAAGGGCTTTTGTTGTACGTGCATATAATAAGACACCGCTCACCGGCCGGTCGAGTCTGTGTACGATACCGATAAATACAGCGCCAGGCTTGTTGTATTTCTTAGCGATATATTTTTTTACTTCTGTATCAAGAGCTGTATCTCCTGTTTTGTCTCCCTGAGAAAGGTCAGATGATCTTTTGTTTAGCGCAATGATATGATTGTCTTCGTAAAGTATGTAAGGCATGATTAGTACTGTTCCTTCTCATTTGGAAACTGAAGTGTTCTCACATCATTGATATAATTTTGGACAGCGCCTTTTATTTCTGCATAAAGGTTATGGTATCGCCGCAAAAATCTGGGCGAGAACTCCTGTGTTATCCCCAGCATATCGTGAAGGACAAGTACCTGTCCGTCTGTTTTTGGCCCGGCACCAATGCCGATCACCGGTATTCTGAGATGGCTTGTAACCTCCTCAGCCAGTTTTGCCGGTATCTTTTCAAGCACTATAGCAAAACATCCTAACTTTTCGAGAAGCTTGGCATCATCCATCAGACGGATTGCCTCCTCCTCTTCTTTTGCCCTCACAACATATGTCCCGAATTTATGAATAGCCTGAGGTGTAAGTCCAAGGTGCCCCATTACAGGAATACCAGCTGACAGGATCCTCTCAATCGATTCCTGAATCTGCTGCCCTCCTTCAAGCTTCACTGCCGATGCGCCAGTTTCTTTCATGATCCTTATTGAAGAGATCAGCGCTTCCTTCGAATTGCCCTGATATGTTCCGAATGGCAGATCAACAACCACCAGAGCTCTTTTCACGGCTCTTACAACAGATGCAGCATGATAGATCATGTTATCAAGTGTAATCGGCAGGGTTGTATCAAATCCGGCCATCACATTCGATGCTGAATCGCCAACAAGGATGACATCAATCTCTGCCTCGTCAAGTATCCTCGCAATAGAATAATCATAAGCTGTGAGCATTGCGATCTTCTCACCTTTAAGCTTCATCTCATTAAGTACATGAGTAGTAACCTTTTTTACAGTCTTGTGTACCGACATAATTCTAAATATGTTTTTACAGATCACAAAGGTATTAATTTCTTTTAATACTGTCAGTTTGGAAAAGTATCACTGTCGTTTTGTCATATAAACCGAATGGCATAATCATTGCATAAAAAGTATATCAAAATAGAAACATTGTAAATAATTATAAAATGGGAAAGATAATTGGTATAGATCTGGGAACTACAAACTCATGTGTCTCTGTTATGGAAGGCAATGAACCTGTTGTAATTCCAAACAGCGAGGGAAAAAGAACCACCCCTTCAATTGTTGCCTTTGTCGATAAAGGCGAACGTAAGGTAGGCGATCCTGCAAAAAGGCAGGCTATCACCAACGCCAAAAACACTGTATACTCCATAAAGAGGTTCATGGGTGAAACATATGACAAACTTGATAAGGAGATAAAAAGAGTAACCTATAATGTTATTAAGGGCGATAATAACACTCCGAGGGTAAAGATTGAGAACAGGCTCTATTCTCCCCAGGAGATATCGGCGATGATACTTCAGAAAATGAAAAAGACAGCTGAAGATTATCTTGGAACAGAGGTTACTGATGCTGTCATAACTGTTCCTGCATATTTCAGCGATTCACAACGCCAGGCAACCAAAGAGGCCGGAGAGATAGCCGGACTTAATGTAAAAAGGATCATTAACGAACCTACTGCAGCTTCACTGGCCTACGGACTTGACAAAAAGTCGCAGGATCTCAGGATTGCCGTTTTTGACCTTGGGGGAGGTACTTTCGATATTTCTATCCTTGAACTGGGAGATGGTGTTTTTGAGGTTAAATCAACAAACGGCGACACTCACCTTGGCGGCGATGACTTCGATCACCTTATCATTGACTGGATGGCTGAAGAGTTTCTGAAGGATGAAGGTATTGACTTAAGGAAAGATCCGATGGCACTTCAGCGCCTGAAAGAGTCAGCTGAAAAGGCTAAGATTGAGCTTTCAAGCACAACCTCCACGGAAATAAACCTTCCCTATATTATGCCGGTTGACGGAATTCCAAAACATCTTGTCAAAACATTGACACGTGCTAATTTTGAAAAAATATGCGACAAACTTTTCCAGTCATGTCTCCAACCATGCCAGAAAGCTCTTGATGATTCAGGTTATAAAGCATCTGATATCGATGAGGTATTACTTGTTGGCGGTTCAACACGTATTCCTGCAATTCAGCAGCTTGTTGAGAAATTCTTTAACAGGGTACCTTCCAAAGGAGTTAATCCTGATGAGGTTGTCGCTGTAGGTGCAGCAATCCAGGGTGGCGTGCTGACAGGAGAGGTTAAGGATGTTTTACTCCTCGATGTAACACCTCTTTCGTTAGGTATTGAAACTATGGGTGGTGTTATGACCAGGCTGATAGAAGCTAATACAACCATACCCACTAAAAAGACAGAAGTCTTCACAACTGCAGCCGATGGACAACCTTCTGTTGAAATACATGTGCTACAGGGTGAACGGCCAATAGCTTCAGGAAATAAAACAATCGGACGTTTTCATCTGGATGGCATTCCGCCCGCACCACGGGGTATCCCCCAGATCGAGGTGACATTTGACATTGATGCCAATGGCATTTTGCATGTGACAGCCAAAGATCGCGGTACCGGTAAAGAGCAGAGAATAAGAATAGAAGCATCTTCCGGCTTGAGTGACGATGAAATCAAGAGAATGCGGGACGAGGCTCAGGCAAACGCAGAAGCCGATAAACAAACAAAGGAGAAGGTTGATAAGATCAATGCTGCTGACAGTATGATATTCACAACTGAAAAACAGCTTAAGGAATTTGGAGACAAGGTCCCCGCTGATAAGAAACCAGCTATCGAAGATGCCCTGGCAAAACTCAAAGAGGCTCATAAGAACCAGGATGTTGAAGCTATCGACAAAGCACTGGCTGAACTGAATGCAGTATGGCAGTCAGCCTCCGAAGAGATGTACAAGAATGCGCAGGCTTCAGGACAGGAGGCTTCCCAACCCGGACCAGAACAGCCCGGACCAGAACAGGCCGGAGACAGTTCAAAATCAGGTGATGATGAAGTGACTGATGTTGACTTTGAAGAGGTAAAATAAACTTATAATAAAAACAGAAATTATTTAACCGCAAAGCACACAAAGGATACACAAAGAACGCAAAGCAGAATTAATAAATGAATTCTTTGCGGACTCTGCCACACTTTGTGAACTTTGCGGTTATTTTTTTTCTGAAAATGCTTTTTGTACTTTTAGGTAATATTTTGCGTTTCATTTACATGAACATTAAAATCTTCACAATAATCTCTTTATTAACATTTTCTGTAGCTGCAACCTGCCAGACAGGGACAGAAATAAATAAGACTGACCAGCAGGGAAGAAAGCAGGGATACTGGATGAAACAGTATCCAAACGGCAGTATGTTATATGAAGGAATGTTTAAAGACGATCATCCTGTTGGCGAGTTCAAGAGATATTATGAAAATAATTCCCTGAGATCGGTTCTTATTTACAGTGATGACGGAAATATAGCAGATGCAACAATCTATCACTACAATGGTTTCATATCATCAAAAGGAAGATATGAAAACCAGATGAAAGAGGGAAAATGGAAATTCTATTCAGCATCAAGTGACGGGTACATGATCTGTGAAGAGGAATATTTGAAAAATCTGAGAAATGGTGAGTCACTTAAGTATTATCCTGACGGTATTGTTGCAGAAAAACTAAATTTTGTTAATGACAAACGCGAGGGTGAATGGCTGAAGTTTCATCCGAACGGGAAATTAATGCTTAAATCATACTTTTCAGATGACCTGCGAAATGGGAAATTTGATGTGTGGTATGAAGACGGGATCTTAGAGATCTCCGGATTTTATAAGGACAACCTGCGGGAAGGGATCTGGTTTTTTTATAATACGGACGGAACCATAAAGTATAAAAATAATTATGTTGCAGGCTATACAGATGACAACCAGATGGAACTTGATGCAACAAAATTAATTGACGATCTCGAAAAAAATAGTGTAAATGTCGCTGACCCTGAGAAAACCGGGGAGATAAGATAATGGTATCTTTACCAATAAGATCATCAAACTCAGCAACTGATCATGACTGAAAAACTCTCCTTAACCGAATTGCAGCTTATCATCAGAGACGCCCTACATATGGCTCTGCCTGACATGTACTGGGTTATAGCTGAAATATCGGAGATTAAGGAGAATTATGCCGGACATTGCTATCTTGAACTTATTGAAAAACATCCTGACGAAAAAAATGCAAGGGCACGCGTAAGAGCGATTATCTGGAACAAGCGATACATATTTCTGAAGTCATTCTTTGAAAATGTTACAGGAGAAGATCTTAAGGAGGGAATGAAAGTCCTTGTCAGGATAAAGATAGAATATCATGAGCTTTATGGATTGAGTCTTATAATCTCGGATATTGATCCTTCATTCACAATAGGTGAGATGGCTTTGAAGCGCCAGATGGTCATAAAAAAGCTTGAAGATGAAGGAGTATTTACAATGAATAAGGGACTACCCTTTCCGGTTATTCCGCAGAGAATTGCCGTAATCTCTTCAAAAAGTGCAGCGGGTTATTCCGATTTTATAAATCACCTTACCACCAACTCTTATGGATATGTATTTTATACAGCTCTGTTTGAGACAACAATGCAGGGTAAGCAAACGGAACAGAGCGTTATAAACTCTCTTGACAGAATAGCAGGTTACATGGAAATGTTTGATACTGTTGTAATTATAAGGGGAGGAGGTTCACAGAGTGACCTGAGCTGGTTTGACAGCTATAATATTGCATATCACATTACCCAGTTCCCGCTGCCGGTAATAACAGGTATAGGGCATGAAAAAGATCTTTCGGTTTCTGATATGGTTGCCTTCAGGTCGCTTAAGACACCAACAGCAGTAGCTGATCATCTTATAGAATGTATTGCCGGTACCGAAACCCAGCTTGAGGAGATGGGTAATGAGATATCTGACTTCTCGCGAATGATAATTGAAGAGAACCGCAGCATGCTTGAGACATTCAGAATGAAGCTCATACCTGTAGCAAGATTAATGGTCTCCAACCAGAAGGAGGAGCTCTCGAACAGGATAATTGAAATGATCAATTTTGGCAGGGAGTTAATTGCAAAAGCGGGATTGATACCGGCTACTCAGAAATCAATACTCAACTCTGCCACAGGCTATTTTTCGACCAGAAAGAGCACATTGGTCGAAAACAAAAGGAACGAGCTGATTAGTAAAACGATTAGTCATATACATAAGATCCATGAAAGAAACGATGGACTGGGTAACAGGTTAAATATCCTGGATCCTGAAAGTGTTCTGAAAAGAGGGTATACTATAACTTCGCTGAACGGTACGATTATCAAAAGCGCAAAAGATGTTGATGTTGAGACTATTATTGAGACCACATTCAGCGATGGAAAAATAAAAAGTAAAGTTATTGAAAAGAAACAAGATAAAAGAAACAAGAAAGAAGAATAAAGCTATGGCAAAAAAGGTATTTTCATTTAACGAAGCAGTATCTGAAATAGAGAAGATACTTAATAACATTGAAAAAGGAGTTCTTGACGTTGACAAACTATCGGAAGAGGTAAAGCGTGCATCGGAACTTATAAGACAATGCCAGAAGAAGCTTCGAACAACGGAAGAAGAGATCAACAGCATCTTCAAGGATCTGGTTTAAAATAAATCAGGACCGAAGTCCTGATTTACCACTACCCTAAACCTAAATCCATGAAAAAAATCCTGTAACCTTCCGTTACTGCTGTTATATAATTTAACGTATTTAAGGATTAAAATGTTTCGCAGGAATCAGTATATTTTAACTCCTGGCTGGTTTTTTTTGACGAACTGTTTATTTTTCTACACCAAGGACATCTTTGAATGCTTTAATGAATGTATCCCTGGGTAAAGCACCCATGGCCATCTGAGGATTGCCTTCGGCCGGAACAAAAAGGAATGAGGGAATGCTCCTTATTCCGAATACAGCGGCCAGCTCCTGCTCCTGCTCGGTATTCACCTTATAAACATCCAGTTTCCCATCGAAATCGGTGGCTAATTCTTCAAGTATCGGAGCGACTATTTTACATGGTCCGCACCAGTCAGCATAGAAATCGATTATACAGGGTTTTTCTCCTTCAAATTTCCACTCTTTATTCTTTTCAAAATTGAATACTTTACTCAGGAAGGTCTCTTTTGTCAAATGTTCTATCATATCGTATTTTTTATATTAAACACCTTTGGACTATAATTGTTTTATACAGGTCAACTATAATGCCATATATGAGCGATGCCCGTATTTTAGATAAAATTACATTTAAATTGTAACTTTGTCATGGTTTATTAACAAATTGTCATATCTATATATGAATATATGTCTGAATGACGGGATATTCAAGACTCTTTCAGATGTGGTAACCGTTGAAGAGGTTAAGGCATTTGTGATCGGAGGCTGGGTAAGGGATTACCTTTTAAAGAGGGAGCATCCGGAGAGGGATATTGACATTGTAGTAATCGGAAACGGAATTGAAATTACCAGAAAGGTTGCCAGGAGAATAGATCCTAAAATCAAGGTAGGTGTATACAAAAATTTCGGAACTGCAATGTTCAGGTGGAATGATTACGATATCGAGTTTGTAGGGGCCCGGAAAGAGTCTTACAGGAGAGGATCCAGGAAACCTATAGTTGAAGACGGGACACTTGAAGATGATCAGAAAAGAAGGGATTTTACGATCAATGCACTGGCTGTCAGCCTTAATAAAGAGACATATGGTAAATTTCTTGATCCCTTTGGTGGTAAAGATGATCTGGAGAAAAAAATAATCCGCACTCCGCTCGATCCTGACAAAACATTTTCTGATGATCCGTTAAGAATGATGCGGGCTATACGGTTCGCAACCCAGCTTCATTTCACAATTGAGAAGAATACTTTTAACTCAATAAAACGTAATGCGGAGCGTATAAGGATAGTCTCCCGGGAGAGGATCATTACAGAGATGAATAAAATAATTATGTGCGATCATCCTTCAACAGGTTTTGTCCTGCTTGAGAGAGCAGGCCTTCTCGCAATAATTTTTCCTGAACTTGATAATCTGAAGGGTGTTGATATTAAAGAAGGTAAAGCTCACAAAGATAATTTTCATCATTCAGTGAAAGTACTTGATAACATCGCCAGAGTATCAGATAATCAATGGCTAAGGTGGGCAGCTCTCCTTCATGATGTTGCTAAACCTGTTACAAAAAAGTATTCTCCCGGAACCGGGTGGTCATTCCATGGACATGAATATTTAGGTTCAAAAATGATCCCTGATATTTTCAGAAAACTCAAACTGCCTTTGAATGAGAAGATGAGATATGTTCAGAAACTGGTTGATCTTCATCTCAGGCCGATAGCGTTGTCGCAGGAAGAGGTAACTGATTCAGCAGTCAGACGGCTCCTTTTTGAAGCCGGTGATGATATCGATGATCTGATGATGTTATGTGAAGCTGACATCACATCGAAGAACGAGGCAAAAAAAACAAGGCACCTTGAAAATTTCAGGTATGTCAGGAAAAAGTTAAGGGAGATTGAAGAGAAAGATGCTTTGAGAAACTTCCAGCCCCCTGTAGACGGAAGTGAGATCATACGCACCTTCGGCATAAAACCTGGTAAAAAGGTCGGAATTATAAAAAATGCCATAAGAGAAGCTATCCTTGATGGTATTATCCCCAATGAACATAAAGCTGCCAGGGAATTTATGATAGAAAAGGGGAAAGAGATAGGTTTGACGCCCTGCGATCCGCCTGATCTATCTTAATTTAAGGTCCAGTAAGACGGGAAGATGATCGCTGTATCCTCCCTGGTACCTGTACCCTGAATATGTAGAAAAGGGTCTTAATCCCGGATATTTCAAATCTTTCTTCAGAAGAAAGTCGGGCCGGAAAACCTGTAATAAACCAGGCTCAGTGAATACTTTTGCATTTCTGTTAACAAGCATATCTGATACAATGACCTGATCTATTTTTTCCCAGGTTCCCATATAACGGTATGTGCCAACTCCATCAGGAAGATTCTCCGACAAATTTACCAGTGAGCTGCCATTATCTTCCTGACCTGCCAGTATGCTCATCACCCTGTCTTCAGGGGTAGCATTGAAATCGCCCAGGATGATGATTTGTGCATTCCTGTGTGATGAAATAAATATCGAATCCACCTTTTTTCTGACCATTTCAGCAATTTTAATACGCTGAGCTTCCCCTGCAAGCACCCCTCCCCTTCTTGAAGGCCAGTGATTTACAAAAAGATGTATAGTATCATTGTTAATAAGGAACCTGGCATAAAGAACATCTCTAGTCCGGAATTCATCTCCGGTTACCACCGAAGTTTTCAGATAAGAGTAATCAATGATCTCTGCCAGCTCTTTTCTAAAAATAAGGCAGACATCTATACCCCTTTCATCGGGAGAATCTTCATGCACAATATCATATTTATATTTCGATAAATTTGTACTATAAACCAGATCCTCAAGCACTTTCCTATTCTCTATCTCACAAAATGCTGCTATGGCAGGCGGCTCCCACTCACCGGCAGCCAAAATTGTCTTAAAAAGGGAATTGACTTTCCTGTTATATCTTTGATAATTCCATCTTCTCAAGCCCTCAGGCAGGAATTCCTCATCTTCAGTTAGAGTATCATCATATATATCAAACAGATTCTCAACATTATAGAACATTAGTCTCACAGAATGAGGAGCAGCATCCTGAGGATATCCTTTGATGAGAAACAGAAGTAGCAGCGAAAGGGTACCGGTAATTCTTTTTACGATACCGATAGACATATTATTTATTTTCTAAAAGTATCAATACGCACTAATCCAGCGATACCTCCTGGCACTTTCTCCAAATTTTACCGCCAGCGTCAGTTCATGAGTTCCGAAGCTTTGTTTTCTTATTTCTGTCAAAGTGAAGTCAATGGCATATGCAAAGTAGAACCTGTCATATCTCAATCCCGTCATAAGAATTATCGCGTCATTTGTTCTCCATGAGAGTCCTGCCCAATAGTCTTCCTTGTAATAGATCCTTGCTGTAAGATCCATCTGAATTGATTTAAAGAACATGTCGGATGATTTAATGAAAGCAGACGGTTCAATGGTCCAGTCGGGATGAAGATCGAATTTTATCCCTCCTGTAAGGAAGTAATGCCCGAGTTCTGTTCTCTTTGTGTCAGTAGTATCTGCAAAAAGAAGCCGGCCCCTGAACATGTTTGTCATTGCAAATCCTACATAATATTTTGATGTTGTAAAACTTGTGCCAAAGTTAAAATCGGGTATAAAAACTGATCTGTCATAGTTATTAAGCAAGGGATCATCCGGATCATAGATCAATCCTTCAGTATTTATTGCAAACTGGTATGCTGTGAGGGCAAGGCCGAAGGCAAGATTATTCGGATAAGCTCCTGTCCGTCCCAACTGGATATGATATGCATAGGCAAACTGTAGTCCTGTACGGCGCATAATACCGTTCTGATCATTAAAGATATAGCCACCCAGTCCGACCTTGCCTCCTTTAGTGGGGAGTACAAGTTTCTTTCGTACTGAAGTAGCCTTGGATATATAGCTGTTTTTTAAAATACGTGTCTGAAGGCTTGCAGCATAGGTTCCCGGAGCCTGATCCATTCCTACCCATTGTTCTCTGACTGTAAGATTCACTGTTGTATACCCATCCCTTCCTGCAAATGAAGGATTAATGAGGAAACCGTTCATAATATACTGACTATACATCGGTACCTGCTGTGAGTAAGCAGGTACTGACATAATAACTAGGACGATCAGTATTTGTATAATTTTTCTATGTTTCATAAAAATCCTTCAAATATACTTTTTTATTCCTCCCTAATAACACTTATTACACCTGATCTTGGTTGTGATCCGTCATTCAGGTCCAAAATATAATGATAAGAATCGGTTGGAACAAGTTTTCCTTTAAACGTACCATCCCATGGATTTGACAGAATATTTCTTTCACGGTAAATCATTCTTCCCCATCTGTTAAAGACACGTACTTCCGCATCAGGATACATATCGATATTCGTAATTATCCACTCATCATTATAACCATCATGATTCGGAGTAATAATATCCGGTATCACGAGACAGTTGAAAGATATATCATAACCAACATCTATGCTCAGTGACTCGGCACATCCATTAGCATCAGTAACAACAACGCTATCGGTACCAGGAAGCAAATTGGTTCTGTTCTGAGTGGTAATACCATCTGCCCATATTACGATGTACGGAGATGTTCCCCCTGTAATAGCAAGTGCTATCTCTCCATCTTCTGTATCAGGGCAGGAAGAATTGGTAGGCGTTGCATCCAGAGCAAGAGCTGTGGGTTCTGTAATTTGTACTGTTTCAGTATTTGTACAGCCCTTAACATCAGTTACTGTAACAGTATAGGTACCCGCTACCAGTCCTGTTGCTGTTGCATTTGTCTGGACAGGTGATGTATCCCATGAGTATGTATTGGATCCTGAGCCTCCAACTGCTGATGCTGTTGCTGTTCCATCAGCGCCACCGTTACAGAGTACATTTACCTGAGAGATACTAATTGTAATTTCTGAAGGTTCACTGATAGTAACATTGGCATAATTTATACAACCGTTGGCATCAGTCACTGTGACAGTATATGTTCCGGTAATCAGACCGGTTGCCGTGGCTGACGATTGGACAGGTGTGGTATCCCATGAATAATCATATGGAGATGTTCCGCCGCTTGCCGTTGCTGTTGCTGTACCTGATGTACCGCCATAGCACACATTATCTGTCTGCGTTGTAGCAACAGACAGTGCTGAAGCAGGTTCTGTTATAGTAACAGGTATATCAAATGTAGTAAGTGCTGCATCTCTGATTGTTACAGTGTATATTCCTTCTGCTAAAGTGCCAAACGTACCTGATGACTGATATGCTCCTCCATCAAGACTGAATTCATAAGGTGTTACACCCCCGGAGCCATCAACTGTTACACTACCTGTAGCAGAACCAAAACAATCTACATCCGTCAGTGAGATGATATTGCCTGAAAGTGCAGTAACAGGTTCAGTTATTGTTACTGTCACATCGAAGGTACAGAAGTTAGCGTCCTCAACCGTAACAGTATAAGAGCCGGCAGTGAGGGTTCCAAAAGTACCGGAAATCTGGAATGTACCTCCATCAAGTGAATACTGATAAGGAGGAGTGCCTCCTGAACCAGCTACCGTAACATTACCATCATTACCACCAAAGACAGATACATCTGTCTGGGAAGTTATACTACCATTTACTGCAGAAACAGGTTCAGTTATTGTAAGCGGTAATGAAGCAGATGAACAACTGTTGCCATCTGTCACTATAACAGAGTATAGCCCTGCTGCAAGATCAGTCTGGTCTTCCGAGGTGGCAGTAACTCCTGTACCTGTCCATGCATAAGTATATGGACCAGTTCCTCCTGCTACTGTAATATCAATTGCACCTGTGGATTCACCATAGCATAGCACATCGGTTTGAGTACTTGTAACTGTTGGTACAGCATTAACTATTACAATCACAGGTTGAATATCATAACAGCCAGATCCGTCAGTACCTTTAATATAATAGGTGCCTGTTGTAGCCGCTGTCTCTGTAGTGTAAGATATTGTTGCAGCTGCATCTGTCCAGTAGGTAAATGTCAGGCCTGCATCAGAACCTGCTGTAACTGCTGGATCCGTAAGATCAACTGTTGATGGTGAACATACAGCTGCAGGATCTGTAATAACAAGTGTAGGAACGGGATTTATTATCACTGTAACAGGCTGAATATCATAACATCCAGACCCATCTGTACCTTTAATATAATAGGTACCATCAGTTGCTGCTGTCTCTGTTGGGTATACAACTGTTGCAAGTGCATCTGTCCAGTAGGTAAAAGTCAAACCGGCAGTCGATCCTGCAGTAATTGCTGCATCTGTCAGATCAACTGTTGATGGTGCACATACAGCTGCAGGATCAGTGATTGTAACAGTTGGAATTGGATTGACAATGATTGTACCGATAGCATTGACGGTGCCGCAACCTCCCGTTAATGGTATACTGTAATTAAAGGTGCCACTCTCTGTCGGCGTACCGCTGATAGTGATAACATCTGCCAGCCAGGATGCTGTTACTCCTGCCGGTAAACCTACTGCAGCTCCTATACCCGTTGCTCCTGTAGTGGTATGGGTAATATCGGTTAGTACAGTATTGATACAAAGAGTCGGAGTGGACGATGGTCCACTTGTTGTATTTTCCGGGGTGACGGTATATGGCTGTGAAGCACTGGGTGTGCCGTTACATCCTCCCGTGATAGTATAAGTAATGTTACAGGTGCCTGCACCTACGGCAGTGACAAGACCCGTTAAGGGATTGACTGTCGCTACCAAAATATCATCGCTGCTCCAGGCGCCGGTGCCGCCGCCAAGGACTACACCGTTAGCCGTATAGGTAGTGGTGCCTCCGATACACTGTGGAGTGGTACCTGCGGTGACTGAAGTAATACTGGCATCAGGGGTGACGGTATATGGCTGTGAAGCACTGGGGGTGCCGTTACATCCTCCCGTGATAGTATAAGTAATGTTACAGGTGCCTGCACCTATTGCGGTGACAACACCTGTGACAGGATCTACCGTAGCAACCAATAGATCATCGCTGCTCCAGGCACCGGTGCCGCCGCCAAGGACTACACCGTTAGCCGTATAGGTCGTGGTGCCTCCGATACACTGTGGCGTGGTGCCTGCTGTGACTGAAGTTATGTCTGCATCAGGGGTGACGATTATCGTTCCTGTTGCATTTACTGTCCCGCAACCTCCCGTTAATGGTATACTGTAATTAAATGTACCACTCTCTGTCGGAGTACCACTGATGGTGATAACATCTGCCAGCCAGGATGCTGCTACTCCTGCCGGTAAGCCCGTCGGCGCTCCTATTCCCGTTGCGCCTGTTGTGGTATGCGTTATAGCCGTAAGAGCTGTATTGATACATAACGTCGGGGTTGAAGACGGTGCACTGGCTGTATTATTTGCAATTATAGTAACAGTTATGCCGTAAGTCCCACTAACACAACCAGTAATGCTATTTTTAACAGAGAGGTTACCATTATAGGTACCAACAACCGCAGCTCCGGGTACGATCAGACTTATAGGGCTGCCAGGTAAAACTGTAGTAATGGGAACATCCACAAAACCGACTGCTTCTGCTGCTGCATCATAATCAATGCTGTATTGATTGGGACTTCCGGTAGTGGCACTATATGTAAGATTTGCACTCGTGATGCCAGAACATACTGAGGGATTGCCTCCTAAAGTGATCGTTGGTTCATCATTTACGGTAACATTATAAACCGTCGGCGAAGCTGCACTACAGCCCACTGGTAATTCATAATTCACGCTAATACTTTGAGGTCCGGGCGTGTTCCATGTTACTGTGGCTGTGTTATCAGTTCCCAGACCACCCGATGTAATAAATCCACCTACAACTACCCAACTATAGTTAAACTTGTCAGCTTCAGTTGTATAAACATTTCCAGTTGAACCATCGCAAACTATATTTGGCCCAATTAATCCAGGTATAGGTACAGGGTTGATGGTAACCAGGACAGCTGTTCTTGAGGCACTAACACAACCAGCACCTCCATTAGATTCTGCATAATATGTTGTACCTGATATTAAAACGGTCGCAGGAGGTAAGAGTACACCTCCGGAAGCTGCACTCCACCAATCAACAGTACAACCAACCGGTGGTGTAGCCACAAGATCTGCTATTGTAGCTGATCCACAAAAGTCCTGAGTGGCAGAAGCAGCAGGTGGATCAGGTAATATGGTGAAATTAATGATTACATCATCTATTGATTCGCAGGTACCATTTTGAATTGTCCAGCGTAATATATAGGAGGATCCATTCAAACCGATAAAATCCCCAACAGGATTAGTTGGATCAAGCAAGGTACCTCCTGTACCGGAAACTATACTCCATGACTTAAATGTAAATACAAGCGGCGTATTTCCGTCAAGGGTAGCTGTAGTAATACCACATAAAGTTTGATCCGGGCCGGCATCTGCAGTAGTAGGTTCAGCATATGCCGTTACTGTTCCAGGATCCACTACCCCTGTTGAAGCTCCACTATTATATTTGAAATCTGTAAGCTGATATACACCGGGAGTTGGTGTAGGCAGTGAGTAAGGTATATCTCCTGGAGTTATTGTAACTGGTATCTGTGGAACTCCGTCTATTTTATAATTAAGTGTATAATCAAACGGGATCGCGTATGGAGCTGTAAATGTAACAGGAATACCGGTTGCACCACATATCGGGCCTGTGGGCGATAGTTTGGCCCTTGGTTTCAGATCAGTTATAGATCCCAAAGTATAATCATCTGATCCTGTAGATGTTACTACTCCAACAGAAGTTGCTGTACCATTGGAATCATTTCCGGAGGATGTTGTCGGTATTTCAATCCATTTACTTGTTCCTGTATCATACTTTGCCAACCTTATGTTCGACATGCCTCCAGTTATAATCGGATTTACATCACTTGAAGGAGTCCAGTTCAAGTTCAATATAGTCTGACTACCTGCACCTACTTTTACTGTATAATACTCCAGATTGCTAACACCCACCAACGGAGCTGTAAAGCTACCTGATGTACCGTTAGGACTTTTATATTCAGCTGACCATAACAAAGGTCCTGTTTGTGTTGATGATAGTTTTATTTTATTCCCAAGTAAATTAGGTGTTCCTGATATACCTAATGGGAACAGGAAGTTGTCATATTGGCTGATTTTCTTAATCAATGGACCATTAACAAAAGAGCTTGAACTTCCTCCTGCAGGAACAACACAATTATTTGCAACGTTAGTAATAGTAAGGGTTCTGGTGGAACCTGTATTAATCAGTCCGTTAGTAAGTAACAATTTACCCTTTACTTCAATTGCTCCCGGATCATCTATTGTAAGTCCTGCACTATTATTAATTTCAAGATTATTGAACGCATTAGTGCCTATGAAATCGCCAAATGCTCCTCCAATAGTCTGTAATCCTGTACCCGCAAAGGAGACGGTTGCTCCTGCTCCGTTCCCGCTCTTTAAAGCTCCTGTATTATAGCGTTCCATTGTGCCCTTGATAATAAGTTTCTTATTATAGATACTATTATCGAGAGTTGGTCCGTCAATTTTGAGTTGATTGCAGATCGTAAGATCTTTGTTTGGTAATACACGTGTTCCTGTACCTGAAAAAATAACATTACGTATGTCGTCGTAAAGGTCTGCAATAATCGTGTATGTACCTGTACCTCCATACTCTACAGTTCCGAAATTTGAACAGCCAAGAAACGATGTATAAACACCTGCGGGGAACGAACCATTTTCAAGATACAAGGTTCCACTTCCATTTACCGTTCCAAGATTATGACCGTAGAAGGTCGCAGTGACCTTTAGTTTATTATTTATTGTTATCCGGTACGCCGAACAATAATTGGCATCCAATGTAACTTCATGATTAACAATTACAATAAAGCCGTTGGGACCGCCTGCGCCGAGAACATAAGGATCTCCTCCCGTTTGTGTCCAGATTGCCGGGTTTGTCCAGTTACCATCCGCATTACTTGTATATTGAGGAACATTTGCAGGGAAAGCTGCGTCAATACCGGCAGTATACTCGCCACTTAGGTTATTTGATGTAATATAATTAAATGTAATGGTATTTAACGCAGGATCACACCCGAGTGTTTTACTCCAGCTAGTTCCTGGGACAATCAGACGTGCAGCTTTGTAGTTAGGCTCATCTCCAACAACATCCCCTTGCAGGTAATTAAGGATAAGGTTTCCGGAAAATCCCGTGATTCCTGAACTCTGGACTTCCCAGTAATAGTCGAGGGCATTTGCCGGATCAATTACTGCAGGATGTGTGCTGCTTATATTATTTATTCGAACATAACCAACTGTTGAACTCGCCGTAATAGTCAGCTGCGCAGGAGTATATTTGCCCGATGTTCCTATAGGATAAAGGAAAGTTGTTGCACCCGGATTAAAGAATTTTCTAAGGCCCACATTGCTGAATACTCCATCGGAGGTAATCATTTTTGTGGCGCCAAAAGGTGCTCCCTGTATAAGGCTGTTTACGCCAAGTGTCACCAGGTTCTTCTTGATGTCAAGAATTCCCAGGGTCATAGTCAGGTCTTCCTGGATTGTGATATTATTCTCAATCCCGGCTCCTGTTGCATTATTCAATGTCAACCTTGCGTAAGCACCAAAACCTGTAATATGCTGAAGAGCAGTTCCGTTTAGGATTATTCCGCTTCCGACACTGTTGTCATCAGTGTAACTGGCGTCATTTGTTAAATCCCCTAATAAAGTTACAGGATTTCCTCCAAGAATATAAGTACCTGTGCTGAGGGTAAGGTTTCTGTTAATAGTGGATGCGTTGTTCAGAGTTACTGAAACACCTGGATTAACAACCAGATCGTAGAAATCAGTGGCCCCGGTAATAGTTTGTACTCCTGCATAAGGTCCGCCACTTAATGCACTGAATGTAGTAAGATTTGTACCTGCAAAATACCCTGCTACACCGGGAGTATTTATTAGATTTCCATTAAAGGTTACATTGATGTTATTTGAATTTAATACACTATTGGTGTTAATTGTCATATTACCATCAACTGTCAGTGGGCTGATTAAAAGCCTGACAGCAGAATAGCGAGCAGCGCTTACTCCGGAAATTGTAATATTAAAAAGAGGAATAGTGGCATCTAAATAATAGTTCTGCTCTATATTTATTCCTGTATGGGAGAAATCTATCGTTCCTCCGGTAACCGAACCTGTCTGGGGCCTTAGGTACAAATCTCCGAAAGGAGAAGAGGGAGTTGTTATGGCTCCATTACCCCTGACAATAGTCAGCGTACCACCGGACATTGTAAAGTCGCTGCCAATGTTAACCACTTCGAGTTTGGCATTTGTTCCATTTGAAGCCTGTCCATTTATCTTGACCACACCTCCGCTTTGGGAATATTTTAAAATGCCACCAGCATTTAATGGATCACGACGTACCTGACCATTAACTTGTAAGTAACCGCCCTGGATGTCAATCGCAGAGGCACCACTGGTTGTGTATTCTATATCGTTATTGTTGTTATCGGTTCCAGGGGTTCGACCTACATAAATATTGCCATTTATCAGGGTAAGTTTTCCACTTAATAACAAATCACCATTATTATTATTCGCATTTCCGATCAGGATATTCCTGTTACCAACATTACTTGGCAGATCAATATAGAGCCCCGCAGTTGCAGGGATTGAAAAAGGAGTGGTTGTTGAGATGGTAAAATCAGTACTTGGATCTGTTCTCATATATCTGAAAGTACCATTTTGTAATGTTAACCAGTTATTGGTAAGAGTGGTTAATGTTCCGGCAATATCACATGTAAGGGTAGTTGCCTGGGATGATCCTTTATCAATTGTTACATACTGGAAAACAGTTAAAGGTGTCCCGACTGTACTTGTAATACTGGCTGAGGAAGAGCCAAAAAATGTCAGTGGAAGAAGTGTAAAATCGGCCTTTGACCTGGTAGTCAGACCATGGGTAAGTCCATCAGCATTATTAATAAGGCTTCCACCAATAGCAATGGTCTGGCTGGTAGCGCCACTCCAGACATCTAATGCAGATAATGTACTAATTATAACATCTCCATAGACAACTATATCTTGAGCAATTGCTCCGTTTCCATACCATATAAGAGCTCCACCCTGAATATCCAAATCTCCGTTTATTGTGATAGTTTTTGGTACCCTGACGACAGGTGCAGTGGGATAGTTCCCGTTCCATGTTGGACAAAACCATGAGTCGGCATTCTGACCCCTGGTGACCAGGTTTCCAAAGATTGTCAGATCGTTATTAGGGAAAATAATATTCGAACCCCCCAGAGGAGAAAGTATCAAATTACCATAGGACATGGTACCATTTGGCAACCAGTAAGTTGTACCTGCACCCGGATTAGTTGAGTATATTTCAGTTGTTCCAAGATTTACATTAAAGTCGCTAAAATCGCCGGCAGGGAAGATATAAGTATTTCCACTGGTAGATGAAGTCGTGAATCTGAAATTTCCATTACCGCCTGGATGACTTAGCACCATTCCAAAGGTGGAAGCAGGGTTGTAACCTATATCAAGTGCGGAACCAGCTTCAATCTGTAAACTGGCACAACTTCTTGGGTCGACATTTGGTGTAGTATACGGCCAGGATACATCTGTAGCCAGATAAACCGAGTCTAATGCACCAATTATGACAATATCATTGATTCCCGGCACTGTAACTGCTGCTGCACCTGTATGTTTTAATACAGGATCGGTCGACCAGGTATTCACACTACTCCAAAGTCCGCTACCAGCTCCTGCCCCATTGATCCTGCTATAAAATATCTGTGGGATCCCAAACGGATTTGTAGGATTATTATCTCCTGCAGTGTAATCCCCATCGATAAATGTAACATTCTCAAGAAAACTGCCAGTCCCAGGTTCTCCAACAATGTTTAGTGCTTCATCAACATCAGCTGCTGTTCCACTTGTCCATGAGCTTGTTGAGATTTCAAAACGGGCAGCAATATATTCATCTTCAGTTATACCTGCTCCTGTTACAACATTTGCCTGATTATAAGTATACCCGTGAGTTACAGTAGCAGCGCCAAGTGTAAATCCCGTGGACTTTGTTCTCCAGAAATAGCTAAGACTTCTTCCTGGAGTGGTTACATTTGGATGTGCAAAATTAACCGGGATCACAGTAATTGAACCGTAAGCTGTTGGAGCGACACTCAGTCCTATAGTGGCAGGAGTATAATTTACAACGCCGACAGGGAAATCAAAGGGGACCGGTGAGGAATAGACTTTGGTAAGCCCTCCGTCTCCTGCATTTCCTGCAGATTGGATATATCGTAATGTGCCTCCATTATTTATAACGGCACCTGAATTAAGTCTTAAGTTAAACGTATTAATATTGAAAAGTTTGTTCTGTGAAAATGTAAGAGATCCATTTATAGTACAATTAGCTGCCAGTGAAACAGGGGCAGCTGCTGCATTGGTATTATTCAACTCAAAGTGGTTAAAGATACCATTGCCATCTATACTTTGTGTTAAGGTACCGTTTAGTACTATTCTACCTGCTCCCGAATGAGTACCGGAGTTATATACATTTCCTGCAATATTTATAGTATTACCATTATCATTCAACGTTCCAAGAACCAGGCTGAAATCACTGGCAATATTTATAATAGTCTGACTACCTGCAAAGTTCAAAGCAATCCCTGAAGGTTTGTCAATAGTAACCTTATTTAATGAAAGCGGGGCAGCAAGGTTTACAGTAAACGTCTGGTTACCTGTCCCATTAAATGTTGTAAGATTCGTTCCGGCAGTATATGTTGTTCCGGAGGCAATTAAGAAATTACCTCCAACCGTAACATCCATATTATTGGCAATAAGAGATCCTGAAGTAATAGTAAGGTCACTTAGCGCGACCAATGGATTAGTATTCAGTTGTACGGAAGTAGCACCGCTTACCCGATTAATTATAAGATTCCCAACCTGCGCGGTACTGTTTATAAGATAATTCGCATCGGGCAGAACTGTTCCTGTCGTTGGTATTATCTGGAGAGTTCCTCCGGTAACATTTATATTGGAAACAGGACAATTGACAAGAAAAGCAAGAGGAGTTGCTGTAGTATTACATACATCATATATTGATATTGTGCCACCTGTTATCGTATATGCATTAGCAAGATTACTATTAATACTAAACGAACCTGTTCCCGCTGCAGGATCTATACTATTGGAAATCCTGGTTGTGTTAATAGTTGCATTTGCAAGATCTGCCGGAACTGCATAACTGATATTGTTCCTGAAACGACCTCTAATTATAAAATCACCACTATTTTGAACAAAGGATATTAATCCAACAGCTCCCGGTTGAGGATCATGAAATTGTTTGGCATCGACCTTCCCTCCATTTATAATTAACTGCCCGGGACCATAGCTCCAATAAAGAAATCCTGACGATTCACGTGTCGACAAGTATCCATTATTGACCTCAAGCTTACCCAGAATTGATATACCGCTATACCCTCCTGTAGTATTAATACCATAGGCTGCATTTGATCCCCCTGCCAAACCATATGCTGCATTTACCTCAGTATAATCATCAGCCGTCGATAATACTATCACACCTGCCCCATCAAGTTTCATGGCACCATTAACTGGTATAAAGAAATGACTTGGATAAGCTCCTGCAGTTGCGCCCTCAGAAAGTGATGGTATTGCTACGAGTCCTTGTAGAACAAGTGTTCCGTTCTTAATCCAAAGTGCTTTTTTCAAATTAGGATTTCCGGCAGGGCTGACAGGTAAAGTTACACTTCCGTCAGAAGTATTAGCACCAAATAATCTGAAATTAGAATAATCGGAAGAATTAACTGTAAGCGTAAAAGTCTGATCAATACCTTTATCAACTATCAGGTTGTAAAAATCTGTCTGACCGTTACACGTTAATATATTATTATTTGCACCCTGAAAATAGACTGACGCAAATCCCGTTCCGGGAAATGAATTGTATACAGGATTCAAGAGGTTTGAAAACCTTACAATACCATCATTTATAAAATCACCATAAACCTGGATCCTGTGAGAATTGTTTTCATAGTAATTCAAAAATCCACCTGTGCTTCCTGTAATAGCAGGAACAGGACCAGGATTAGATCTGGTATTCCCGGTTCCTATACCAATTGAAGCTAAATTATCTACTGTAACATTTCCATTAATAACAAGTTGAAGCCTTCTTGGCGTAGCATCATTAATTTGAAAGATCCCCTGTTTAATATGCAGGTTACCATTCAGTATCACGTTATTTACCTGAGTGACTGTGCCTGCTGAACTGATAGAAAGATGATAATATGTTGACTGTGTTGCCGACATTGGTCCACTATAATTGTATTCAGTTGTACCTCCGTCAGTGGTAACAAATGTATTTATTGTGGCAGTAGGGAAAAGTGATGAGGATAGCATAAGAAAACCGCTCCCCCTTAGTGCTGTCAGGGTACTGAAAAAACCAAAAATTGACTGATCAAGAATTCCTCCGTCATTGATTGTAATATCAAGATTTTGGGTGAAATCATCAGCCTGTAATGTAACAGTTCTTCCTGACAGGATTACAACTTTATCGTTATCTCCGGGGACAAGGGTACCGGGACCAGTTGTACCACCAGGATCAAAAGTCCATGTACTTGCCTGATCCCAGAATCCGGATTGATAAGAATAGAATGTGCTGGGTGATCCAACAGTCCAGAAGCCGGTAATTGTAGCACTACCTGTAGATGTTGCTGGATTGGAACCAGGAAATGATGGTCCGGTTGCCAGAGCCCAGCTGCCAGAACCGTCAGTATAGGGTTGAAATAATAGAGGATCACCCACTATTTCTCCTGCATTATATTCAAATGAGAGAATTGTACCGGCGGCAGTAGTTAAATTAATGGATGATATATCCCAATATTTATTTATACTATTAGTAACAACAAATAGATTTACAGGGACAGCTCCAACAGATAGACTTCTTGCTGCAGCCACAGAATTAGGTAACCCCGAAATAATAAAAGGATTGTAAAAGCCTCCGCTGCCAACAGGATATGTACCATTAAAACTTTGATTTGTTGCATTGGCAGAGCGGATAAGACGACCGGCATCGTTCGTCTCAATCATATTGGTGAGGCTAAAAGGAGATCCACCAATAGCAATAGTATTGTTAAGAGTTAAATGAAAGGCATTAAGTTGTAATACACCTGATGTTAAGGTTAGAGTACCATTTACCTGAACAGCACCTAAAAGTGTCTTCACATCACCACCTGAAATAATCAGGCTATAATAATCTGTACTTTTTACCTGTTGAGCTGTGCCATTATAATCAACCGTACTGGTGGTCCCATATGTAAAAATACCCGAATTGGTGTAATCTCCGGTAATGTTTAAGCGGCCACTTGTAAACGAAAGATCACCTGTGCCTGTTAAATCTCCGGTTAGATTTATTGTCCGGGTCTGACCATTTATCCCACCGGCAGAAATATCGAGATTACCTGTTACAGTTAAATTGCCAGCTAAAGGTATAATATAGGGGCTGTTATAATTGAAATTGCCAAAAGTCTGGTTTAATCCACCGGGTCTGGCAGCTGCGAGCCCTGTGAGGTTACAGTTCGATGCAACATCCCACGTGGCTGTAGGAACAATACCCCCGTCAAGATTGTGATCGTATATACTACCGGCATTAAATACCAAACCGGTTGCAGATGTAGTAACAGTCCCCTGATTAAGAATAGTCCCTGAAACAGTTGTAACAGTCCCGGCGGCATTGGTCGTATATACTCTGCCGGGATTTATTGTAAGTGTTCCATCAATCGAAGCTGAAGATCCGGCTGCAAGTGTTAAGTTCAAATTAGTCCCGATAGTAAGTGAATTCCCTGCATCTATATCGAGCTCTGTACCTGTAATATCGTTAATCGTCAAAGTTCTGACTGCCGCTGCCTCCAAGGTAACATCTGAGGTGTTTGAGATAACTAATCTCTCAATTGTCTCATTTGGTATATTATTAGCTGTTGTGGTGCCATTACCATCAAATATCAGGATATCGTTGGTCTGGGGAGATAACCTGGCAGGTGTCCAGTTTGCCGGGACTGTCCAGTCAGCAACAGCTCCAGTCTGATTCCACCGGTATGTTTCAGGAGGATTAACACGTCCGGTAAACTCACTGTTATTCAATGGAGCAGTTGTTTCAGTTACTCCGGTTACTGTAATAGTGGGTGATCCTCCTGAGGTATTATATTGGGTCCAGATTGAACCATCCCATCGGTTAACTCTCAAGTTTCCATGAATTCCTGTCAGGTCATCAGGAGTTATATATGTAAATGTGGAGCTGTATGTATAGGTCCCAGCCTGATCATCAGTGAAGGACCAGTACCTTGAAATAAAATCATCTACAGTCCCATCATTAGGATGCTGCAAATCGGTAATCCTTACTCCAATGGTACGCTGAACTGAATTTGCCACATAAGTTATCCGAACAGGAGAATAATTTACAGCATCACCAACAGGCAGGTAATACCACCCGGTTGCCCCTGCATAAAACACTTTTTTAAATTGTCCCAGCCCTTCAGCCACAATATACCTGGCGGAGCTATAACCAATCACAGCATTTGTGCTGGTCAAAGTGAGATCAAATGCTCCCAGGACAATTTTCCCTCCTAAAAATCGTATAGACCCTCCTACTGTAACATCTCCTCCAAGAGTTTTATTACCTGCATTATATATCCTTAGATACCTGTAATTCGGACTTGAAAAAATTATCTGGTCACCGGCACCATTGTAATTTACATAACTTAATGCAGCTGCAGTAGTAAGTGTTCCAATAGAATTTGATGCTCCACCCAAATTTAATGAATGAGTAAAGTTACCTGGGCTCATGTCGATTGTACCATTCCCGGAGAGATCTTCAGTTACGATAAGAGTTCTGGCTGCGGATGCAGTAAAGGCAAGAGTTGAATTTGAAACATCCAGACTACCGCTAACTGTAACATTCCCATTTGGTAACGTTTTTATTCCACTACCCGAGGTGGAGAGATTGTAATAAGTATATGAAGAAATATTTTGATCCGCGCCGTTGTAGTTAACATTAGATGTGCTTACAGTAAAAGCAGCTGGTGTTAATGCACCCCCAATATTAATATTACTGTTAGCTACACATGTAAGCCGACCCGTGATTAAATTACCGGTAACGTTTAGTATACCTGCATCGGAAAAGGTAATATCATTGCGATTTACATTGTTTCCCATTGCGATATTACCGTTTATAGTAAGCGTACCTGTTGAAATCCCTACTTTACAGTCACGACTATCGCTGGCTGAATTAGAGCTGGTTAAAGAAGCACAGGTAACAATTCCTGAATTAACATATATTCCATTATCATTGGTTCCACCGGTTGGAGGATTGATTGTTATCGCTCCCGTAATATTTATATTATATGCACCTGAAAATTGAACCAGGTTAGTCTCACTTGCTCCAATAAATTCCAAAGAAAGAATATCCTCTGGCACATCAGCAGTAACAGAAACAGTGTAATTACCGGTAATATAGACAGTACCGGCACCTGGAGCAGCTCCCGGATAATCACCCGCAGTACAATCAGCCCATCCGCCACTGTAAACCTGCCATGTATTATTGTCGTTCCAGTCTCCTGTTGCCCTGGTCTGATAATCACCATTAACCTGTCCAAATGCAACCATTGAGGTTGAGAAGATAAAAAATGCTATAACGATCCGCCTTCTTAAGATACTCAAATCAGAAAAAACTGGTGCCAAATAGCACGGTCTGTGAATACAAATTTTCATTAAAGAACTCGCAAAAAGTGAAAGCACGATCTTAAAAAATTTGAAAAATGGATTTTGACATTCCATATAATAAAGGTAAAATTCTTATAATTATCTACTTAATATTCTCTATATCAATACAATATGGCACTATCGGGTTATAATATTCCTTTTTAAGCTAAATATTCGATAGCCCAACTTTTTACAATTGCCAATGTAATAAATATTTATTCACCTGTGAAATAACATTTTTGCGTATTTTCAACATATTAACAAGATTTATCATATCCCTCTTTAGTTGCTTTCTATTTTTCGTAAATATGACTAGGCAAAATTGCATCTTAGTTGCATATAAATGGAGTTATATGTTTATAATGAATACAATTTTTGATGAACTAACGGTATACGAGTATAAACAATAGTTTTAGCATGATAAAAATAAAGAGGATGAAAGAATATTCTTATATCCTGATAATTATCTGCTGCCGTAAGAATCTTCGTGTACTTTTATTTTGCAACATTTTTTTGCAGAAATCAAAATGTCACCTATATTTGCAGCCTCTTATTCGGGCGATTACCTGCCTGCCGGCAGGCAGGGCTCAGCTGGTTCCCCGATAGATCGGGACAGGCGCCGCATCTGCCTTAATTTGATGCGAAAAATAAATTCGGGCGATTAGCTCAGCTGGTTCAGAGCATCTGCCTTACAAGCAGAGGGTCTGCGGTTCGAATCCGTAATCGCCCACAGTTAATTATCAGAGAGTTAAGAAAACCTTAGCTCTTTTTATTTTAAAGGGTTGCAACATGGTTGCAACAATAGTTATTCAGCCAGACTTACTATAAAATAAAAGCGCAAACAGTGATAATATGGCTGAATGCGCTTTTTTATTGATAGTGTTACTGATACTATACTGAAACAATATCAGGGTTATTAGCTATTTATTTGGTAAGGTACAAACTTCCCGGGGAGTGTGAAATAAGGGATTTTGGGAGTGTAATAACTAACTATATGTCTGTTAATTAAATCATAACCATATCCTTGACCCCATGTAGTCTGAACCATATAGGTACCAACAGTATAACTTTTAGAGGAATTGATTTCCCCAGACAATATTTCATTCCATTTATTCTCAATTTCTTTTATTGGTTTCAATTTGACTTCTTTAATTTTAGACATTTCATATTGATATTTGTCCAATAGAAATAATAATCCGGGAGGCATCCTTATTGTATCAAATACATCAGTATAACACTGCCCTAATACTGGAGGGGCGGCGTAATAGCCAGAAACAATTACAAAACCTTTTTCCGCAAACTTAAAAACATATATTGAGGTATCATTATTTAATCCAAGAAAAACAATTTCAGATATCTCAGCGTTTCCTGTTAAATTGTACTTATGAAAGTTTGCTATTGCTACTTTTCTAGCAGTTGAAGGATCAACTTTCTGGGAAAAAATCACTAACTCAGTTAGTAATAAAACTAGAATTAAATAGAAAAGTTTTTTCATTTTTGATTATTTTAAACGAGTAAAGAATTGTTCAAGTTTACCATCTCTAATTATTTGATTAATTTCAGCCGTATCAACATCTTCGACTAATGGGCTAAATTTTCTGGGAACTGCGTTATCTCTGTAAAATTCTATGTACGGATTTTCATCAAGTATATGATTCCTAAGTGTGTCATCAGGTAAGGTTGTTCTTTCACATGTTTTTTCTAATAACATCCATTGTTTGAAATTTAGATTTAAAAACACATCATAATTCTCATCTGACTCACAATCCAAGACATAACCATAAATCAGTTTTGCTCGATATTTGTAAATTGTGTCTTGATCACGATAAAAGAATTTGAATGTGTCAAGTGTAAAGGATGGTTTTCTGAATATTTGGTTATCCTTTATTCCAATAGTACCGATTTTAAAATAATCACCATTTGTTTTATAAATGGTTATACCAGGTGCAATTTCTTTATCATCCTTTAAATCACAACTTTGTGTTGATAATAATAAAGAGATTAAATAACAACCAAACAAAAAATTAAATGTTTTCATAAATCCTAGATTTAGCATTAATAGATAGTTTGATAAAAGATTATCCCTTTTTTTAATAGAAGTAATCGCTCAGCAATCCTTCTATCAAAAGGTTTAGACCTATCAAGTGAATAGTAGAATGCCATAACAATTAGAATTAGTTAGACACTTACAAACATCGAAAAAACTTGCGGGGGCAAATTTTGTATTGCAGTATTAAATATACGAGACAATTATAATACGAGTCAAGTATTTTGCAATATTTTTTATCGAATAAATACAATTAATATTCTGATTCTCTTGGTAATAGGTCGCTAAGCCTCAATAAATGGAGAGTATTATTACAATTAAATGTTTTTTAATTTTAGTATTCAATCAAGCACTTGGCAGAAAATGGGCTAGTTTGAACTTATCAAAGTTATATTCAATACCTTTAGTAAAGTACTTTTTGATGAATATATGATCAACCAGGTAATAATCTGGATCATGCTTTAATGGAACCTTATATTTCTTCTTCTGCACTGCTATTTTGATGCCCGGATAGGACGTAATTGTATCTCTATCATCAGCAAGATTTACTCTCAGTAAACCACCAAAGTGTTTAATAATTTCATATGCTGCTACAAAGATCCTGTCACTTTAACAAAAAAAGTATAAAGAAAATGGTTGTCGGGTTATTATATGGTATTATGCTTGTCTCTTCAGTTTTTTATTATACAGGGCATTAGGTTCATTAGCAGCGAGTTGCAGTTAACGGCCCGCTAATAAAATTAATAGGTGTTAGCGGAAGCTTTTATTACTTTTTTAATAAAGACATTGTTTTTATTTAACACTTTTTACGCATCTAAATCCAACAGCAAAGTCAACCCATGAGGCAGGTAGTCCATTACGGTAATAGACTTGATTACACATTGCACCTGAGTGCCAGCTGCCTCCACGGATTACCTTAAATCTTCCGGAAGTAGGTCCAATAGGATTTTGACTTGGTGAAATTGAATAGTAATCGTCACTATAATTATCCATAGTCCATTCCCATACATTCCCACTCATATTATATAATCCATAGGCATTTGGTTTAAAAGATCCGACCTTTAAAGTTGTTTTGTATTTTTTACCATAATTTGCATAAGTGGAATCGATTTGATTACCCCATGGATAAAGGCAGACTTGAAGGCCACCTCTGGCAGCATATTCCCATTCTGCTTCAGAGGGAAGTCTCTTACCAATCCAAATTGCATATTTAATAGCATCATTGAAACTAATTCCAACAACCGGATAATCTGGGAAATCAAGACTGCATTTAAATTGAGCTGAACCCCAAAACTCGGGAAGAGGATAATTAGTTTTTATGCAGAATTCATAGTATTGTTTATTTGTCACCTCGTATTGATCCATGTAAAATGAATCAATTGTCACTTTATGTTCTGGTTGCCAATCGGTTTGGTTTGAAGAGTTTTTCCCCATAACAAATTCTCCCCCAGGAATAAGTACCATGTCAGGAAATTGAGCAAGAGACAGGGATGAATTGCTAATTAAGAAAATGAGTAGGATTGATTTTATCTTCATAATGTATTGTATTTGTAGTCAGTCTGTTATGTTGCCGCTAACGGTTTGCCAATATGAGGAGGCTGGGTTTTCGAAGCTACTCACTTATCAATCCGTTATAACTTCTGATAAAAGTAATAAATTTGGGAAAACCACTGACTCCCGGCTTACTTATATTGGCTGTAAGCTGCTGAAACTTATTGAATATCCTCAAAAAAATCCATTTTCCTCTTTCTCTAAGAGTTGTCTTTCAAATTCTTTTAGAAATCTAATATATTTCTCAGAATCAGGATATTTACCAATAAATTTATTATCATGCTGAGAATTACATCCAAATAATAATAAAAATCCAATTACTATAAGTTTTAATCTTTGCTTCATGGCTCTCAAGTTTTTCCAGCTATTATATTGACTGACAAATATCTCCCTTTTCACAGTACAAGTTATTCAATCCCTGGGAATTGGTGCCCAGATTTTACATAATTTCTAAATTCAATACCATTAGTGCAAAATCCGGTGTAAGTTAGCACCCTGTTTCGGTTTAAGGTGAACAGTAAATTTATAAATTTAACACATTATCTTTTAGCATTGATTTTGTGATGTTTACTGTTATTACTGAACTTGTGATTTGAATATCAGGAGTGCCTGAGATGTCCTTTTCATTTTTGCATGAAACCACAGGACAGGTATTATCAAAATGATAAGAATGTTCCAAAGTTGATTGTTCCTCATGAGATAAGTTCACAAATAATTTATCTGCCTTATAAACCGGAATGGCATTCTACCAGTATGGGAATTAGTTTAATCACTTTATGTTTTAAGCAGATCTTATTTTAAAAACAAACAAACATTATCACTTTTTTTTTAAAATCTGTTATCTTTAATTCATCTATTATTGATTATTCTTTCAATTTAAAATATCAATCTATACAAAAATCTTCATGCAATGAGTAAGGAAAATCTTCAAAAGAAAAACCAAAAAAAACCAGGTCTCTCCAGGCGTAGTTTTTTGGGAACCACAGCAGCTGTCGCTGCTGCTTTTACTGTTATTCCCCGCTCCGTACTGGGCGGTAAGGGCTATACTGCTCCGAGCGACCTGATAAATGTTGCCGGAATAGGTGTTGGCAGCCAGGGCGGTGGTGACATCCAGCAGATCTGCTCTCCTGATGTCCCGATAGAAAGGCCAAGGAGGAATACGAATGGAACTCCTATGACCAGGGAACAGATTGCCGCCATGGAAGCCAGGATGGCGGAGACGATGAAACGCATGCAAGCTCAGGGAAGACGTCCCGGCGGACAACCCGATGCAAATGCTATCGTACAGATGGGAGCCGCAGGAGCTGGTAACGTAATCAAGCTTGCCAATATTTATGCTTTATGCGATGTGGATCCAAATTACGCCGGACACATCTTCAAAGGATACCCTAAGGCCAGGATATACAGCGACTGGCGTGAAATGCTTGATAAGGAAAAATCAATAGATGCTATTGTTGTCGGAACTCCTGATCATAATCATGCCTCTATTGCAGCAGCTTTCATGCGTGCAGGGAAGCATGTTTATGTTGAAAAACCTCTCGCCAAAACAATTTTTGAATGCCGTACACTTGCCGGGATTGCAAAAGAGACCGGTGTGGTATCGCAGATGGGGAACCAGGGCCATGCCACAGAAGGTACAAGAAGAACTGTTGAATGGATACAGGGCGACGTCATCGGCCGTGTCAGAGAGGTACAACTGTCAACGAACCGTCCAATGGGTTTCTGGCCCCAGGGTGATATGAAACGACCTGAGGGAGTGACACTTCCTAAGAATGTTAATTACGATGTATGGCTTGGTCCTGCACCTGAGAAACCCTATAATCCCGAAGCATTCCATTTTAACTGGAGAGGATTATGGGATTATGGTACAGGTGCCATGGGCGACATGGGAGCTCATATCTTTGATGCTCCTGTCTGGGCGCTTAACCTGGGTATGCCAACAAAGATCCAGGCTACAAGTTCACCTTATAGTACTGATTACATGCCTCTGTGCGAGCTTGTTACCTATGAATTTCCTGCCCGCGGTTATCTGCCGCCTGTAAAGGTTACATGGTGTGATGGCGGCTTGAGGCCGCCACGTCCCGATGAACTGGAGGCCGGCCGTCCGATGAGAGATGCAACGTATTATGGCGACAAGGGCATCATCGCCCATGGAAGCCACGGAGCAATACCCGAACTTATCCCTGCTGACAGAGACTTTAAAGGTCCGGACCCATGGATCCCACGTACAGGTAATATATTCGAGGACTGGATCGATGCTATCAAAAACGGGAAGAAATCATGCAATGACTTCTCAATTGCTGCTAAAGTTACCGAGATCATGCTTCTGACAAATATTGCAGTCCTGCATCAAAGAGATAATGTAACTCTCGAATATGATGCAGAAAACATGAAGATTTCGAATCTTCCCGAAGCCAACAACCTTTTCCATTATGAATATCGCAGCGGTTGGACTTTATAAAACTGACATTATCTGATAATTAATTAACTAATAACAATTGACTTATGGAAAATAATAAATCGAAAAGAAGACTCCCTGTTCCGAAATTCATTGGGAGTAAAATAATCATTGCAGCACTCCTGATTGTGCCAATGGTTTACTCCTGCAAGAATGCTCCCAAAGAAAGCGGATCGAAGTTCGGCGGCGTTCAGATAGGTGTTATCACCTACAGCTGGCGCAGCATGCCCGGAGGTATTGAGAATATCCTTAACTATTGCAAAGAGACCGGTGTTACTTCCATCGAGCTGATGAGCAATGACCTGGAAGAGTATCTTGGAGCACCAGAGAATCCAATGATGAATATGTTCAGACAGCGTCCCCCGGCACAACCTGTTGCAGAGGCACCTCCACCTCCTCCTCCACCTCCTCCCGCGGAAGCTTCTGCACCTGCTGCTGTTCCCGGCCCTGGTGCACCACCTGCCGGAGCTCAGCCCCCAGGCCCTCCCCGGAGGAGATTCGAGATGACAGAGGAAATGAGAGCCAAAATAGAAAAATACAACCAGGAGCTGAAAGAATGGCGTCTGTCTTTACCAATGTCAAAATTTGAAGAGGTACGCAAAATGTTTGACGATGCAGGAATCAGTATTCATATCGTTAAGTTTTCTCCTGCCCGCTGGTCGGACGAGGAAATAGATTACGCTTTTAACGCTGCAAAAGCTATGGGCGCCAAAGGTGTTACTGAAGAGATCGGCGAAGAGGCTGTCAAAAGACTGGCTCCTTTTGCCGAAAAGCACGGAATGTATGCAGTATTCCACAATCATATGCAATTTGCAGATGAACCGGGTTTCAGCTATGATCCGTTTCTTGAGGTCTCACCGGCAGTAATGATAAATTTTGATGCAGGTCATTTTTTTGGATCAACAGGCATTCATCCTAATGAGATTATTGAAAAATATCACGACAGGATATTCAGTATTCATATAAAGGATAAGACCGGTCCGAAGACCAATCCTGATAATACCAACCAGGTTTGGGGACAGGGAGAGGTTCCCCTTGAGGATATCCTTTTACTGATCAAGGAAAATAAATGGCCCATCTATTGCGACATTGAACTCGAATATCCGGTAAAACCATGGTCTGATGCTGTGAAGGAAGTTAAAACTTGTGTGAAATATGCAAGACAGATACTGATGTAATATCATTCATGATTAAATACGCCTTATTATCGGGCATTTAAAACGAGATTTAATAAAGAAGGGTGTAATAAATTATCACCCTTCTTTCTTTTTATATGGGATGGTGAAATTGAAGATACTCCCTTCATTTGGTACTGAGGAAAGCCAGATCCTGCCTCCAAGCAATTCAGCATATGCTTTGCAGATTGAGAGTCCCAGTCCTGTACCTGAATATTGCCGTGATATATCACTGTCAACCTGGTAGAATCTAT